>NZ_CP157940.1:962141-1282854 GCF_040207125.1 Lacrimispora sp. BS-2 | reverse complement strand
GGCCGCCGCACTGCTTAAAGGAGCCATTTTTCCAGTCAATCCAATGGTTAAGCCTTCTGCCAAAAGCATCCTTTCGCATTTGGTATCGTCTTTTTGTAAGATCATCGATCATGATGGCCCAGCCTGCACAGCAGGTATCCGGGCACTCTCCGGCTACACAGCGGAATTTATTATAATAATGAGGTATGGTAAACTGCATAAATGATTACTCCTGTTTTTTGATAACGATTATACCGCATTTAAAAATGGGGTGCAACCCATTTAAAAGAGTGTACCCCATTTTTAAATCAGATCATCATAATTTTCCAAATGCAAGGAACAAAAACAGTATGCCGCTGAGCCAGGACAAATCCCAGCCCTTTAACGCAGCAAGCTTATGTCCCAGAAACAGGCCGATATACATGACGGCAGTCCCCACAACCAGGGCGCAAAGGGTCGTAAGTCCCGGAGGTATCATCAAAAATCCGGATAAAGCCCCGGCTATCAGACTGTCCAGAGACATTGCCAGGGAAAACATTACGGTTTCCTTCCAGGACAGGGACTTGGAATCATCCCAGTCTGCAGCCAGAGGATTCCCGTAAATATTTATGATGATACTCAGACCGGAAATAGAAAATGTCAGATTCTTGTGAACATTCACATGGCTGTTAATATATTTTTTTATGGTATAGTCCAGAAGCTTTATCACCCCCAGGAGAAACAGGCAGGAAAATGCCGCCCCCTTTGCAAAACCTTCCGGCACCAATCCGCTGATCACGCTTCCAAATATAAGAGCAGCCCCCAGACAGCCGCTGCAGATCATATTCACTGCAATAACCTTTCCGCAGGAAATCTTCAGGCGGTTTGCCCCATAAGCAATGCTGGCAACAAAGGTGTCGGTGCTAAGTGCCAGCACAAGAATTAATATATCACGCATATCCCGGAATCTTACCTTTTTATTTTAATATATTCATTCAAGTCCTGTTTGGGACCCCAAAGGCAGCCGGATTTTTTAGGCCTCATTCAAGGACAAAAAGCAGGGACAATGATCTGTCCCTGCTTTTTGCCTGTTCATTACTGGCAAAGCTTCTTAAATTCATCTGCAACAAACTGTACCTGAGGTCCTACAATAACCTGTACGCTGGTCTTGCCTGGCCTGATAATACCGGCAACACCTGAGGATTTGATCTTCTTTTCATCTACAAGAGTATAATCCTTGATCTCCAGTCTTAATCTTGTAATGCAGTTATCAATGCTGGTGATATTATCCTTACCGCCAAGTCCTTCCAGAATGATGGCAGCTACAGCGGTATAGTTGTTATTGGAAAGAGTAACTGTGTTTTCATCCAGATCATCATCTTCCCGTCCCGGAGTCTTAAAGTTAAACATTTTGATTGCAAGGCGGAATACCACGTAGTAAACAGCCGCATAAACAAGACCCAGCGGGATAATAAACAGTGGATTTACAGCCATCGGTGCCTTAAAGCTCAAGACCCAGTCAACGAAACCTGCACTGAAGTTAAAGCCTGCACGTACGGGAAGCAGGGAGCAGATCGCTAAGGAAATACCGGTTAAAAGCGCATGGATCAAATAAAGGCCTGGAGCAAGGAACATGAAAGCAAATTCCAGAGGCTCTGTTACGCCTGTAAAGAAGGAACATACTGCTGCTGCAAGCAATAAACCATATGCATTTTTCTTTTTACCAGGCTTTGCGGTATGATACATAGCCAAAGCTGCGGCTGGAAGACCGAACATCATAACCGGGAAAAAGCCTGTCATGTACTGACCTGTCTGGCCCAGAACACCATTTCCTGACCAGAAATTACCAAGGTCGTTCACCCCTGCAACGTCAAACCAGAATACGGAGTTCAGTGCGTGATGGAGACCTACCGGAATCAGAAGACGGTTGAAGAAACCATAGATACCGGCTCCAATAGCGCCCAGTCCCAGGATGCCTTTACCAAATATAACCAATCCGGAATATACAACCGGCCATATGAAGAATAAAACAAGGCAGGCCACCAAAGAGGCAAGAGCGGTGACAATTGCTACAGACCGTTTGCCGCTGAAAAATGCCAGCGCATCCGGAAGCTTGGTATTTTTAAACCTGTTATAGCAGCTGGAACCGATGATACCGGATAAGATACCGATAAACTGGTTTCCAATCTTGCCAAAAGCAGGATTTACTTCGCTTACATCAATTCCTTTCAGCATGGCAACCACTCCAGGCGAAAGAATCGTCTGAATCATCAGCCAGGAAACAATGGCCGCCAGAGCTGCAGTACCCTCATGGTCATCTGCCATACCAACGCCAATACCGATAGCAAACAGAATTGCCATGTTATCAATGATGGCGCCCCCTGCCTTGATTAAAAAGGCAGCGAAAGCACTGTTTGCGCCCCAGCCGGTGGGGTCGAACCAGTAACCGATCCCCATCAGGATGCCCGCCGCAGGCAAACATGCCACCGGAAGCATCAAGGACTTACCTAGTTTTTGCAAATACTTCATCATAATAAAGAAACCCCTTTCTTTTTGTCCTATCGGACATTTTTTATCCATTCCTGCTGCCAGGCAGGCTCAGATCACATTTCTTCCAAAACGGTGCGAAGCCCAGTCACGGCCGCATCCTCATCCTCTCCGTCAAACCGGAACCGGATGATGCTGCCTCTTTTGGCTCCAAGCCCCATGATTGCCAAAAGGCTTTTACAATCCGCTTTGTCTGATTCCCACTGGGCTTCAATGCTGCATGAATACTTCCTGGCTTCCATGAAGATCACGGAAGACGGCCTTGCATGAAGTCCCAGGGGATCTTTTATTTCATACAAATACTCCCTCATTTTGATACCTACAGTTCAATGATTGGTTCCAGTTCCTTTACCTGCATTCCTGTATGGCATACCATATCCGGATAATTCGGCGTATTGCAAACGATTACCGGCGTAATCACTTCATATCCGGCTTCCTTTATGGCTTCCATATCAAATTCCAAAAGAAGCTCCCCTGCTTTCACTTTGTCTCCCTGTTTTTTGTATGCAGTATAATGCTCCCCTTTTAAATTGACCGTATCAAGCCCTACATGGACAATAATCTCAGCACCTTCCGGGGTCGTAATGCTGACAGCATGCTTTGTCTCAAATACCACTGTCAGGATTCCGTCGGCCGGAGCCACAACTCTTCCTTTTGCCGGAACAATGGCAACTCCCTTTCCAAGTATCTCCTGGCTGAATGTGGGATCATTCACTTCGCTTAAGGGTACTACCGTTCCTTCAACCGGGGCCAGAATCTTCTCTCTCTCTTTTTCACCGCCTCCTCCGAAAATTTTCTTTAATGAATCAAACATATAGTGATTCTCCTTTCTTCTACAGCCTCATTCTCTTGATGTGAACCGCCAGATATGCGGTTTCTTCTTCCGTTACATCGTGATGGTAGGTTTCCATTATATAATCCTTGATTTTTAAACTGCACCGGTATTCCTCCGGATACATCTGGGATATCAGATGGTTAAATTCACCATTTCCGCTGTTCAACAGCTCCTTTGTAACGATTCTTTGTGCCAGAAATCTTAAATGGGTAACAAACCGCTGATAGTTTAAGGACATTTCATCAGGCTCCATTGAAAAATAATCTTTCACTATCCCTACCGTATTCTGAATCAGGTTCGTGATATCAATGGTATCGCGCATGGCGGTATTGAATTCCGCATTGACGATATGAAACGCAATGAACCCTGCCTCATCAACAGGAAGGGATATCCCTATCCTGCGGTCAATTAATGCTATGGCATATTCACCGATCAGGTACTCCTCTTTGTAAAAGGTCTTTATCTCATTAAGCAGAGGGTTTGAGAATTTCATTTTCTGCTTAAATCGGTGAATGGCAAAATTGATGTGATCTGTCAGCGTTATGTATATGTTTTGATTAAGAGTCCTGTTTAATACGCTTTTTGCGTAATTTATGATTTCCGCAGAAACCTGGATGTGCTCAAGGGGAAGGTTCACCAGCAATTCTTTAAATTTGTCAACATTGTTCTGGCTGTCCAGACGGAATACCTTTTCAACTGCGCCTTCCGGGATTTCCTTCCCCGGCTTCATGCCGAATCCGATCCCCCTGCCCATGACTATAATTTCTTTTCCATCCGGCTCCAGAGCACTGACAATATTGTTATTGATTATTTTGTCAATTTTCATACAATGTCCCATCCTATAAAATAAAAAACCAACTTTAATCACGAAAAAAGAATTCCATTTTCCATGATCAAAATTGGTTTTGCCTGCTTTCCAGTAACAATCCACTTAATATATCCTTATTTGAACTATACCAGTTTTTTTCTAAAAAGTCAATGAAATTTTATTCATTTTACATATTTTTTATAATTTCATTCTTAGATACTATTTTTTCTAAGTTCGTCTCTCAGCCGCTCCAAAGCTTTTTTTTCCAGCCGGGATACGTAGGACCTGGATATTCCCATTACATCCGCTATCTCCCGCTGCGTATATTCCTTTCCTCCATGCAGCCCGTACCGCATTCTGATTATGGTTTTTTCATTTTCCTTAAGGCAGCTGTCAAAGGCCTCATACAGCTCCTTAATATCCTGTTTTAAAATAATGGTTTCCAATGTCTCCTTATTTTCCATTTCAATGACATCTACCAGACTCACAGTCTCTCCATCCTTGTCTACGCCGATGGGTTCAAATAGAGAAACCTCTTTTGAATATTTCTTATTTGCACGAAGAAGCATGAGGATTTCATTTGCTATAGTCACCTTGCGGCTCCGGCAATTCAGGCTCCTTTGAGCCAAATAAGTACAGATGGACATTCTCCCCATCCCATATGACCTTATCTACAAAAGTGCGGACCGCCGCACGCTTTTGCCGGACATCCATAAGATCGATTACATTCTGAAAGGAAGACAGGGTCTGCTTTAACAGCTGAAGCTCCTGACCGGAAAGCTTCTGATTTCCCGGGTCAAGGGAAAGTTCCCCCAGCCGTCTCTCTATTTCCCCTTTTCTTTTATGGAGTCCGTCAATCTGCTGAATGATATATTCCTCCGCTCCGGTACCTCCGGCTTTTCCAAGGGAAGCCACCAGTCCGGCTATCTCTCCTTCGGTATTCTTAAGTTCCTCCTTTAAACGGGATATATCCCATTCCACTTCCTGCCTGCTCTCTTCCACTTCTTTTTTGCTACGGCACAGCTGCTTTTGAAATTCACCGGTATCCTCAGATATTTTTTTGATTTCCTCCAGTACCATCTGATCCAGCATATTTCCATTTACATTCTTCATCCCACAGCATTTCATACGGCTTTTTTCCTTCATGGTGCATAAATAGGAATAGATCTGCTCTCCCTTGTCATTGTACCGGCCGGACAGCTTTGGCCGCATGTAATCGCCGCAGCCGCCGCAAAAGAGAATTCCGGACAGCAATGCCACATTGCTGCGGGGCTTCCGGTAATTTTTTGACTTATTTTGGTCCAACAGCTGCTGAACATTGACCCACATGGAACCTGAAACCACTCCCTTATGCTTTCCGACCGCCACGATCCACTCTTCCATATCTTTCATCTCGTGGGTTTTTCCTGCCCTTTGAAGAGTGCGGTTATATGCTATCACTCCGTGGCTTCCGTCAAAAACTTCTTTTTCTGCAAACAGATCCACCTTTTTTTTCCGCAAATATTCATAGGCTTCCTGATCTGCAATCATATAGACCGGATTGGTCAGTATTCCCTTTATTGCAAAACGGCTGAACAGGCGGCCGTATTTTGTCCTGTGACCATTTTGGAGCAAATAGGTTTCTGTCTGGGTCAGCGATCCGGTTTCTAAGAATTTCTCGTAAATCAGCTTGACCAGCTTTGCTTCTTCCGGAATCAGCTTAAGCTTAAAAGCCTTTTTCACCTTACCGTCTATGGTCACAGAAGACACGCTCTCCGACGTATAACCCGTAGGTGTATTTCCTCCCAGCCATCTTCCGCTTTTAGAAAGCTCAAGCATGTTATCACGGATTCGTTCCGCTATTGTTTCTCTCTCTAGCTGGGAAAAGACAGAAGCAATGTACATCATGGCCCGCCCCATGGGGGAGGAGGTGTCAAATTGCTCTTTTATGGAGATAAAGGAAATATGAAGCTCATTAAGCTCTTCAATCAGATTTGCAAAATCACCGATATTACGGCTTATCCGGTCAAGACGGTAGCATACCACCGCTGTAAATTTCTTCTTTTTTGCCTCCTGCATCATGACTTTAAACTGAGGCCGCTCCAGGTTTCCTCCGGAAAACCCCTCATCCTCATATACGCAGGCGCTGTCAGCGAAACACCCTCCATAATGTGCAGAAATGTATTGCCTGCACAGCTCGATCTGGTTGCCGATGCTTTCTCCCTTTCCGGTAAATTTTGACTTTCTTGAATAAATCGCAAACCGCTCTTTCCCGGGTTCCACCCAAACCTTCCTCCTTATTAAGGCAGACGCCTGATTTTGCCCTCTTATTCCCAAACATACGGGACATGGGAGGCATCATACATTATAATAACAGTCTATATCAGGTCCTTGTCATGAATATGATCGTATATCATCCCAAAACAGAAGAAGGCAGAAAAGAATTGGAAAAAAAATCCGCCATCCTGCATAGCCAGGCAGTCCTTCAATATATCCAGCAGCTACCCTGCCCCAATGATCAAAAACAGGCTCTTATAGAAGAGCTTTACACAACCTGAATTGTATTCATATGCTTCCCGTCTGAGTAAACATGAGTGGCGCAGGACACGCAGGGATCAAAAGACCGTATGATCCTGCCGATTTCCACAGGCGCCGTTACATCTTTTACAGGCGACCCGATCAGAGCCTGTTCCCCTGTTCCCTTCATCCCATTTGTTTGTGTTGACAGATTCCACGCAGACGGGGTTATGATCTGGTAAAAGGCTATTACACTGTTTTCAATGTACAGCCAATGGCCAAGAGCCCCCCGTGTCGTATCCACCAGTCCCTTTCCCGATGCCTGAACAGGAATCGTATATTCCTTCTGCATGGATACTCCGGGAGTCAGATTATCTATAAGAGTCTGCATAATTTCCACAATTTTCTTAGCTTCCAGCACTCTTGCAATGGTCCGGTCCATGGCAGAGATCCCGTTTTTGTATTCGCCGGAGAGCCACTGTCTCGCTAACGGCCCTACCTCATAGGGAATATTATTGTATCTCGGCGCTTTTATCCAGGAATATGCCTGGGGCTTATTTCTGTCCGGTTCATTATTTTCGTTAAACCATGCATATTCATCTTCCTGAGTGATGAGAGCAGGATCAAAGGGGGCTGTCTGGCCATTTGAATAAACCAGAGGGTCCACATAGAGAGTTCCTAAATTCTTATAATTGTTAAAGCTCCCATAGGACAATAAGTTGCCGTAGCCTCCGCCCATATGATAGTACTCCGGATAATAGGTTCCGATTGCGTATACGTCAGGCAACATTTTTTCATCAATAAACTTTCCTGTGTTATATAAAATGGATTTTATGCTGATAATCTTATCTGCCGAGACCGGCGACGTGATCCCTCCGATGAATATTCCGTGATTATGAGGAGCTTTTCCTCCCAGTATGGCTAGCATCTGATGAGCATCCCGGCTGAACTGAAGGGATTCAAAGTAATCGTTTACCATTTTATCGTTTATGTCCTTTGGAAGCCTGTAATCATTATGATCTGCCTTAAACAGAGGATAATCCTCAGGAAGCTTTACAAAGTCCGGAAGGGTAAACTGATAAAAATGCCTTAAATGATTTTGCAGGAACTCACATGCATGAAGCAAATCTCTTAGATACCTTCCCTGTTCAGAGGGGACAATATTCAACGCTTCTTCCAGGGCAAGGGCAGAGGCTATGGAATGAGCGGTCGAACAGATTCCACAGATACGCTGCGTAAAATAAACGGCGTCAAAAGGACTTCTTCCCTGGAGCATTTTTTCAAACCCCCGGAACATCAAGCCTCTCATTTTCGCATCCACCACCGATTGTTCTCCGATATCAGCATCAATTTCCATGAAACCGCTGATACGGGTAACAGGATTTATGGTTATTCTATCCGCCATATTTACTCCCCTCCCATGGTGTCATAAGTAATAAAAGGCTCCATTGCATCAGGAAATCCAAACTGGGCACAGCCAATACAGGGCGAATCATCACCTATGGGCCAGTTAACATGCCCGTTCCATTGGCGGATTGGACAGTCGATCTGGGTAATCGGGCCCTTGCAGCCCATCATGTACATGCAGGTCTCCTGCCCAAGCTTTGTGGCAAAGATGCCGCTGTCAAAATAAGACCTTCTCGGGCATCTGTCATGAATGGTAATGCTGTAAAACATCAGGGGACGGTCCCTGCTGTCAAGAGGAGGCTCCCCATATAATATCAGATAAGCCAAAGTGCCCATAAACCAGTCCGGATGACAAGGACATCCCGTTAATTTAATCACCTTTTTCTGCAAGACATCCTGTATTCCCGCACACTGGGTTGGATTTGGTCTTGCCGCCGACACGCCTCCATGGGAAGCGCAGGCTCCCACGGCAATCACATGAGCCGCATTTTCTCCCAGTCTTTTAACTGCCTCATATCCTGTAATCTCCCTGCCGTCATACCGGCCAATGATGTGGTAAGAACCATTGTCCTTTAAAGAGACCGCTCCTTCCACAGCCAGGATATAATCACTGCCTAATACATCAAACAACTGATCCATAGCCTTGTTTCCTGCCTGATTCATCAGGCTGTTGCTGTATATAAAATTGGTCATTTGAGTCAGCAGATACTGGAAATCCGGATTTTGGCCGTTAAGAAGGGAGATGGTATTTCCGGAGCAGCCATTTAATTCAAGCCAGACAAGATTCCGTTTTTGGCGTACACCACTTACGATATCATCCTTTACCCGGTTCACAAGACTTTCCATTGTTTTTAACCTGCTTTCCTCATAAGGACATTGAAAGCCTGAACAATCCAAATTCATCACCAGCTTTACTCTGTGGCTAAATAACCGACTATGGGCAATCTGGTTAAAACCATTGCTCCTGGATGGCATGTTGCAAAATCTATTGATAAATTATTTCCAGGATTAAGGCCAAAGTGGCTGTCTCCTCTCCAGACGGAATTATTTGTCACATCATACACCACTCCATTTACCGCAACATAAGCCGGAGCTCCGTTCTTTCCATTATACTGTGATAATTCTTCCAGTGTAAAATATCTTGGAGGAGCTTCCACCTGAGTCTGATTTACATAGCTGGTCTGATACGGATATTCTATCTCTTCCATGGCCAGTCGGTTTGACTGAGTGAAATATTTGATATGACTTTCCAGCATGATCACTTCACTGCTCAAATGGTCTAATACAACGCTATCGTTGTACTGTTTGGAGTGAAGCCTTTCTACATCCTCGTTAATGTGCCTGACGCAGTTCCCGATATAATCCAAAAACAGATTTAATTCCATGAAAAAACCTCCCAAAATAAAATACAGAATAATTGTTATATTTTGCCGGATAGAAATCAGGCCTTTCTCATTGGAATTTTTCGCCGTCAATACTGTCGATAATTGCAGTAAGTGGTTCTATTTCTCGCTTATTGACCAATATGTTTGTCCAGTCTCCAATAAGGGTATTCTTTCTTTCCGAAAATTGTTCACGAATGCTGTCCTCACTTATATGGCTGTTTGTATGTACGGTAATTGTCAGTTTCAAAATTCTCGCAATGGAATTTTCCCTGCATAAGTGACTTCCTCCGATATGATTTTTTTAATTGCGCATTCGATTACTCTGCAGATCCGGGGCAGCTTATCCCTTAAAACAGTGCTCAGCTCCTGGTCAAACCCGATTTCAAAGACTTCAATGCCCAGCAGATAGCCCTTAAACTGACTGCCATATAGCTTCATGAGTTCCACCATGCTCAAATCATGGTGCATGGAGAATAAAGAAGGCTGTGACATCACATCTTCCAGACGGAACATATGAATACTTCCAGGCTCCGCCCCTGAGGAAAATGCATCAAGTATAAAAACAAAGTCATCCTTATCCAGTAAATAAAAGCAGCTTTGAAAATCAGTTTCACCAATGATTACATGAATATCCTGGCATTTCAGATGGTCTTCCAATATCTCGGCGGCTCTGATTGCTATGGCATCATCCTTCATAAACCGGTTGCCAATAGCAACTAATTTCACCATATCCTTGCCTCCTTCTCTAAATTAGTTATTTATCAATATATATGTTGGACATAATCAAATATTCTTTACCGGGGAGGAATATTGGCGGAAAGGTTACAACACAACAGGAACCGGTGCACGCCCTGCTGTTACAGGCATACACCGGTTCCCTTGATTTTGGCACCTTTGGAGCCGTTATGATAGGATACCATTCTCCACACATTTGGCCGCATAAGTGGCCAGTCTGGAGCCTCTGTCTGGATGAAAGGTATTGACGGCTTTAATAAGTCCAATGGTTCCTACGGAAAGAAGGTCTTCCATATCGTAATCCGTATTCTGATATTTTTTTGCCACATGTGCTACCAGGCGCATATTCCGCTCGATGAGTGTGGCTCTCGCCTCCCGATCCCCTTCCTGGTATCGTTCCAGACACTCTCGTTCTTCTCGCGCAGTTAAAGGTTTGGGAAAAGTTTTCAAAGAAAGCCACCTTAAACTTACTTACTCTTATTTTATGCCGCCCTTCTCTCTAAAGTGCTTTTACAAAAAATATAGGCTGGTACTTATTTTCCTTTTTCACCGTAAAACAAGCAATACAGGCCACATTTATCCTGGATTTCCCTTTTGCGCTTAATGATGGAACAGACGGATTCCGGTAAAAGCCATGGTCATTCCGTATTGGTCACAGGTTTCAATTACCTGGTCATCCCGAACTGATCCGCCTGGCTGGGCAACGTACTTCACACCGCTTCTGTAAGCCCGGTCAATGTTATCACCAAATGGAAAGAAGGCATCAGATCCCAGAGAAACCTCTGTCAGCCGGCTAAGCCATGCCCGCTTTTCTTCTGCTGTAAATACGGTTGGTTTTATCTTGAAAATATTTTCCCATCTGCCGTCTTCAATTACATCCATACAATCTTCTCCGATGTAGACGTCAATGGCATTGTCCCGGTCTGCACGGCCAATGCCGTCTACAAAAGAAAGGTCAAGGACTTTAGGTGCCTGACGAAGAAACCAGTTATCCGCCTTATTTCCTGCCAGTCTGGTGCAGTGGATGCGGGACTGCTGACCTGCTCCGATTCCAATGGCCTGTCCGCCCTTTGCAAAGCAGACAGAGTTGGATTGGGTGTATTTTAAAGTAATAAGGGAAATGATTAAGTCAATTTTTGCTGATTGGGGGATTTCCCTGTTCTTTGTCACAACATTCTTTAAAAGCTCCTCATCAATTTTCCCTTCATTTCTTCCCTGCTCAAACATGATTCCAAAAACCTGTTTTCTCTCAAGAGCCTCCGGCTGGTAATCCGGGTCAATACAGATGATGTTATAATTGCCGTTTTTCTTGGACTTTAAGATTTCCAGTGCTTCCGGCTCATATCCTGGAGCAATGACGCCGTCTGATACTTCCCGTTTGATAATCCTTGCAGTATCCGCATCACAGATATCTGACAGGGAAATAAAGTCCCCGAAGGAGGACATACGGTCAGCGCCTCTTGCCCTTGCATAGGCACAGGCCAGGGGAGAAAGGTCTTCCATATCCTCTACCCGGTAAATCTGTGCAAGTACCGGGTCAAGAGGCAGTCCCACTGCTGCACCGGCCGGGGACACGTGTTTAAAGGAGGTTGCTGCCGGAAGGCCAGTCGCTTCCTTTAGCTCCTTTACAAGCTGCCAGCCATGAAAGGCATCCAGGAAATTGATATATCCCGGTCTGCCGCTTAAAACCTGGATTGGAAGTTCTTTCCCGTCTGGCATAAAAATCCTTGAGGGCTTTTGATTGGGGTTACAGCCATATTTTAATTCCAGCTCATTCATCTTCTGTACTCCTGTCATTGATTTTTATTTACGATCCGGGTCTCACAAGCTCCGGATTCTATGTCAATATATCTTACAAAGAGAGAGATCTTATTCTCCTTATGGAGGCTTTCCCATATCATGGAAGTAAATTCATCCAGATCATCAAGGGTATCCGCCAGCTTTGGCTCCCCTTCAAAGCTTGGTAAGGGATTTCCATCATGCATATAGGTATGAATGAAATGGGCTTCTCCTGGTGCCGGATTGTCATAAGCAAAGGTATAGCGGTTGCAGGCGTCCGGATTCCCATGATTGCTCTTTATGATGGACATAGCGTAATTGAAGCGTCCGTCTTCTATATGCATAATCCCGGAAATACGGGGCGTGTAATTGGGACTATCCGGTTCAAATTCCCTGCATCGCAAGGACTGTTCAAAGGTCAGTTGTATATCCATTCCCTGATAAATGGTATCGGTCTGATCTCCGTTTGTCACAATGGTCTTATTCCCCATAACCCGCACAGGAGCATAAATAATAAGGCTTGGGTCCGTGACCTTTGAAGGGTCAAAGGCCTGGGTACGGATTCCTTCCCCCTCCTCTACGAATACACGGTTGCGGCTGTTTTCGCTTCTCCCCATAATGAAATAAGCGGCAACCGCCTTTGTTCCATCCGGTGTTTTTCCCATTATAATACCTCTTCCCGGATAGGAATTGCTCCTTAAATCGTCTTGTAAAGAAATCAAATTCATGAGATCTGGTCTCCTTTCTGAATGAAAACATGCTCATTTGGCTGGTTATTCACGTAAAAAACCGCCTGGGCATCCCATAGGGCACCCAGGCGGTCGGCTTTTTCGTATCGTGCTCCCCGTGGTAAAACTCCACTCATCCGCCAGTCGCACGTACCTTGTACATCATCATATAATATTCTCCGGAGAAATGCAAGCCCTCTTTTTAAAAACAGCTATTCATTTCTTATGGCTGCAAGAGGACTCAGCTTCATGGCTCTTAAGGCAGGGAAAAATCCTGCGGCCATTCCTACAAAAACAGCAAAGCCCACGGCCGCCAGGGAAAGCCATGGAGGGATCCTTGAAAGATCGCCGGGCATGCCCTGCATAAAACTGCCTGAAAGGAACTTATTAATCAGGAATGAAACCCCGTAGCTGAACAGAATCCCTGTGATTCCCCCTAAAAAGCCTATAAAGCCGGATTCCAGAAGAAACATGTTTCTGATATTATTCATATCGCAGCCCAGAACCTTAAGGATTCCGATCTCTTTTGTTCTTTCATAAATGGACATCATCATGGTATTGGCAATGCCGATGGCAGCTACAAACAGGGATACGGCTCCGATCCCTCCCAGAAGAGCCTGAACCATCTTGGCCTGTTTCTGGGACTGTTCCAGCCACTCCATATTGCTGTTGGCCTGAAAGCCCATATCTGAAATGGCTTTTTGTACTGACATTACATTGTTCATATCATCCACTTCCACAACCGCCTGCTGGTAAATAAAATAGTTATAGGGCTTCCCCTTTTTATTGGTAGGCTGATTGGGAATGGCTTTCTTTTTAAAAATCTGTTTCAACTGGGATTTTAAGGCATCTATATCCACATAAACGTTGTAGCTGTAACTATTCCATTCCTCCGGCCCTCCTGCCACCAGTCCGGCCGTTGGAATAAGATACTTTTTAGGAGGTTTAACCGATGCGCCTCCATCACCTGTCCCCCCGCCCTGTGACTGATAGTAGGCATCCATATCAAAAATCACAAACAGGGGCCTATTTATAAAATCAATGTCAGGAATGCTGGAGGGATCATCATAATAGTCGTAACGATTGCTTTTGGGATTGCTGAAATTCCTGGCGACCATATTTCCCACAACCATCTGGAGGTCTCTTTTTCCCGACTCCGGGATGTTGCCTTCCTTTAACGGAATTTTATTCATATACTCCTGGGAAACGCCAATAAGGTTGATGTATCCCCGATAAGCACCCTGGGTCATCAAAACATTGGTCTCCAAAAGGGGAGAAGCTGTGGTAACATGCTCGATCCGCCCAAACTGTGAGATCACATCATCTGTCATGTAATTAGGATCCTTGCTGCTGTCATTTCCTCCCCACATAGCGTTGGAATATACGGAAATTTCCGTAAGGCTTCCATAGGAAGCGATCTGTTCCATAGTAAGTTCATTAAAACCGATCCCCAAGGACACCATGACAACAATGGAAGCCGTACCGATCAAAACTCCCAGAACCGTTAAAAATGTCCTTAGCTTCCTGCGTCTTAAGTTATTTACACTCATGGAAAGCAAATCGCTAAATCTCATTGTTTTTTTCCTCTTCTGGTTCTAATGCTTCCGGTTCTAATACATCTGCTTCTAATACATCTGCTTCTAATGTTTCTGCTTCCAATGTATCTGCCTCTAATGTATCTGCTTCTAATGCTTCTGCTTCTTTTTTCTTTTTTCGCTTTTTAAGCACAATTACAGTACCAATGGTTCCTATAAGCAAAACAGCAATCACCGCCGGAATAACGATTTTTCCGTATTTGGACGAGCCTTCCGGCTCTGTTCCTGCCGGAAAATCTCCCATACCATCCATTCCGGAATCCAAGTCCTCCTGTTCTGTTACCGTTAAAGATATCTCTTTTTCAATGGGATCGCTGACTATCCCATTTTCATCTTCATAGGTGATCAAAACCTTGACCTTCCCATCATCTGTAGATGGAGTTGTTCCTGAGATCATGGCATCCACATTTCCGGACTCTCCCGGCTTTATATTTCCTACATAGCTGTTGGTCTGCTGGATGGAATCTCCCACAAAGGCCACCATTACGTTATAGAGGAGAACCTTTCCCGTGTTATTAATGGGAAACATCACATTTGTCTCTGAACCCACGGAAATGGAATCCGGCATTATCTCAATTGTCCCCGTGTTCAGCCGGGAGACCTGCTTGACAGGAATGTTCACCGTCACCTTTTCTTCCGCATTTTTAAACTCAGGGCTGTCATACTTTTCATTGATGGTGATGGCATAGGTTCTTTGATCAACCCAGGCTCCTGCCCGAAGCTTCACCTTTATATCTGTAGTCTGGCCCGCGGCAAGAGAATTCACAACAATGGAGGAGGAACCGGAATCCATGGTAAATACCGCACTGTCCGTAACTTTTTCAGATTCCAGGTTAAAGAGGATATTACTTGCCGCAACATTTTCGGATGCGTTCTTCATGTGAAGGATCATTTCAAATTCGTCCCCGGCATAGACGGTCTCCGGATTCGTCTGGAAGCCATCCACAATAATTCTTGCCTTTGTCCTGTCATTGGCATTGAAATCACCGGTCTCTTCTTCCTTGTCTTTATTCTGAACCTTGACATAGAAGGTCTCTTCTGCTTTGTGGATGTCTCCATCTGTGCTGTCACGGTATTCGATGATAAAGGCGATGGGATAGTATCCGCTGTAAACATCTTTGCGGATATTCATGCTGTAGGGAATCTCCACGGTCTCGCCCCCGCCAAGCCGGTCATAATGCCGGGTGTAGTTTCCATCATTAATATCAAAAGGGAACTTGGTGCTGTCCTGGCTCAGACCCATCCGGATGTCTACATCAAAAGCCGTAATCTTGGAGGAATTCCGGACATTTATATTGAAATTCATGGTATCTGGATAAATGCCAAAAGGCGTGTTCTGGTTTTCTCCCAGCTCAAATTGGATAGTTCCTTCGTCTTTCCCGGATTCCGTGGTTGAAGCGGATTTTGTGATCCAGATGTTGATTTTTCCATGAGCAATAGGCGAACCGTCGTTTTTTACCGTTGCGTTTGCTACAATCTCTATAGGTACTGAATAATATCCGTCTGGAATGTCTCTGCGCACCATTGCGGTAAGAGATACGTTTTTAGTACTATCACTTTTTAAATTGCCTATCTTTTTATTGTCAAAGATGCCGGAAGTAATCTCAAAAGGGAAAATACTTCCTGAATATTCTTCTCCGTTTTCTTTTGCATCGCTTTCCTGATTTGCCAGTCCTTCTTCAAAGCGGATTGCCACATTTTTGTGATCAATGCCATCCCGTTCTGTCAAAACCATATGAATGGTCATGCTCTGCCCTGTTTTTCCGGTTGGGGTCTTGCTGACATCAATCCAGCGATCATCCCCCTGCCATGCAAAAGCCTGCCCCGGCACAGCAGAAATAATTATAAAGGCCACAAGCAGCCATAAAAATCCTTTCCTACCCTTCTTCATTTCCCATATCCTCCTTCGTATACTCATGATGCTGTTCTTCAATTTTAAAGATTTTTCCATCTACTATATGGAATTGTCTGTCTGCAAACTTTGCAATATAATTATCATGAGTAACCATGACCAGGGTCTGATTCTGCTCCCTCACGATTTTCTGCATTAAGCTTAAAATTTCCCTGGTAGTCTTGGAATCCAGGTTACCAGTGGGCTCATCCGCAAAGATGATCTTAGGATCTACTGCCAAAGCTCTTGCAATGCCGACCCTCTGCTGCTGACCTCCCGACATCTCGTTAGCCATATGCTTCATCTGCTTCTCAAGCCCTACCAGTTTTATGTACTCCTTTGCCTTTTCATTCCTTGTTTTCTTTGGCACACCCCGAAATGACAGAGGCAAGGCCACATTCTCTACTGCATTCATGGTCTTTAAAAGATTATAGGACTGGAAAATAAAACCCACATGCTTTCTGCGGAATGATACCAGCTGATTTTCCGAAAGCTTTTCTATATGGTTCCCGCCGATGACAATCTCTCCCTTTGATGGCTTCTCAAGGCCGGCCAACATATTTAAGAGAGTGGATTTACCGGAACCGGAGGGGCCTACGATCGCACAGAATTCCCCTTTATATATAGTAAAGTCCACGCCATTTAACGCATAGACCTTTGTGTTTCCCACTTTGTACACCTTATAAAGATTCTTGACCTGAATCATAGGTGTCTTTCCTTCCGCCAAAACAGACACCTCCTTTCTTTATTTTTGCAAGCAATGAGCCAGGCACAGGAATGTAAGCACGCCTGCAACTGGCAACTGCTGCAAAGATCAAATATCCTGCAGCTTACCACGAGACACTTGACTTTGCATACACATTATACAACAAGACATTTCCATCGGTCATTCTTTATTTTCTTACACTTCCTTAAATATTCCTTACAGGGGTTTCCATCCAACTTCTGGAAAAAAGTTTCAGGCCTAAATTATACCATAATTTTTAAAAAAGTGTTGAAATATTTTAACTAATACTGTATAGTAGATGGGATAGAATTTTAAACCTTAATTTAGTGGATAAAGGAGATTCTTATGAGACATTTACTTAACCCGTTAGACTTTAGTGTGGAAGAGACAGGGCAGCTCTTAAATCTGGCCAAAGATATCGAAGAAAATCTTCCAAAATATTCTCATGTATGCGATGGAAAAAAATTAGCGACATTATTTTATGAGCCAAGTACAAGAACTCGTTTGAGTTTCGAGGCTGCCATGTTGAATCTGGGCGGCAGTGTACTAGGCTTTTCTTCTGCCGACTCCAGTTCTGCCGCAAAAGGAGAAAGTGTTGCTGACACCATTCGGGTCATTTCCTGCTACGCAGACATTTGTGCCATGAGACATCCCAAGGAAGGGGCTCCGCTGGTAGCGGCTAACCATTCCAGCATACCGGTAATCAATGCCGGAGACGGAGGCCACCAGCATCCGACCCAGACTCTGACTGATCTTCTTTCCATACGTTCTTTAAAAGGCCGCTTAAATGATCTGACCATCGGCCTCTGCGGTGATTTGAAATTCGGCCGCACGGTTCACTCTCTGATTAATGCTCTTGTACGTTACAAAAACATTAAATTCATCTTGATTTCTCCCCCGGAACTGCGAGTACCTGAATACATCCGTGAAGATGTGTTAAAAGCCAACAACATTGAATTTGTGGAAATGGACAGCCTTGATGAAGCAATGCCATCTCTTGATATCCTTTATATGACCCGCGTTCAAAAAGAGCGCTTTTTTAATGAAGAGGATTACATTCGGTTGAAGGACTGCTACATTCTGGACAAAAAGAAAATGAAACTGGCGAAGGAAGATATGTATGTTCTTCATCCCCTTCCAAGAGTCAACGAAATCTCAGTGGAAATTGACGAGGATCCCAGAGCCGCTTACTTTAAGCAGGCGCAGTACGGCGTGTATGTGCGTATGGCTCTTATCATGACATTACTGGAGGTAGAAAAATCATGTTAAATATCAGTGGATTAAAAGAAGGAATCGTATTAGACCACATTGAAGCCGGAAAAAGCCTGGAAATTTACTATAACCTGGGTCTGGACAAGCTGGATTGCCAGGTTGCCATCATTAAGAATGCAAAAAGCAATAAGATGGGAAAAAAGGATATTATAAAAATTGAAGGCGGCTTAGACCACATTGATCTGGACATCCTGGGCTATATTGACCATAACATTACAGTCAACATTATAAGGGATAACCTGATTGTGGAAAAGAAGGCCCTAAGCCTTCCCAAAAAGATCACCAACGTGATCCAGTGTAAGAACCCCCGCTGCATTACCTCCATTGAGCAGGGGCTTCCACATATATTCTATCTTGCCGATGAAGACAAAGAAGTCTACCGCTGCATGTATTGTGAAGAAAAATACACAAAATAAACGTTGCCGTCAGGAGATGAATCTGCAATAACTGCTATTCGGTTATAAGTAAGCAGGGTCACGGATTGCAAATATCCGTTTAACGATAAAAATGCGCCTTGTTGATCAAGGCGCATTTTTTGTGCATTGTTTTTCAGTGAGACCATTTTAAAATAGTCCCATTTTTTAAGCTTTGAGTAAGACGATAAGCCGGGTTATGTCGTTGAATGGCCATCTATCTAGGCCTGCCGTCGCCGGCAGGCTCAAGCGACCTACCCGGGAGCAGACGGGCCGCCTTATGCTCCCTGTTCGGTCTTGCTTCGGATGGGGTTTACATGGACCCCTCCTGTTACCAGAAGGGCGGTGGTCTCTTACACCACCTTTCCACCCTTACCGCATTAAGCGGCGGTATATTTCTGTTGCACTTTCCCTAGAGTCGCCTCCGCCAGACGTTATCTGGCATCCTGCCCTGTGAAGCCCGGACTTTCCTCACCTGCAGCCTTTCGGCTTTGCAGCTGCGGCCATTTGTCTTACTCAAAACTATATTATGAAAAAACTGTTTTCATAATTGGATGGACGGTGCTAAAAACAGCACCTTTTATGAAAAGTGAAAAAGACAGCTTCTCATAAGCTATACTAACATATCACAAATTTATTTGTTTGTAAAGCCAATTTCCTTCTTAAACCTTAAAACAGCTTCCTCCGATAAATTCCCTGACAATGGAATTACGGGGAATATCCTCACTGTTGACTCCAAGAAAATAATCCAGGAATTTCAGCAGACGCTTTGCTTCCATGTATTCCGGAGATTCTCTTGGTATTCCGAATAACAGCGGTTCCGCAAACTGCTTCAGCACAGAAAGCTCATAGACTGTAGCTGAGTTGAACATCATATCCGCAGATTCCTGGAAGGGGAAAATATACTCTTCCTCTCCTGCTCTTACCGACGGCCACATGCGTATGGTGTCCTGTGCACAAGCGCCTCTTGTTCTGGCATCCCGTACCATCCGGCGGATCAGGCGGCAATCGGTTGTTGGAATCCGGTTGTGTTCATCAACATTTAACTGGGTCAGGGCGCTTACGTATACACGGAATTTACTTTCCTTTGGCAGAGTATAGGACAGCCTGTCATTTAAGCAATGGATTCCTTCAATGACCAGGATATCGTCTTTTCCCAACTTTAAATAATCACCTCTGTACTCCCGGACCCCTGTTTTAAATTGATACCGCGGCATTTCCACTGTTTCTCCGGCCAGAAGGGCTGTCATGTCTTTATTGAACTGTTCAATGTCCAGGCTCTCCAAAACCTCATAATTGTAGCTTCCGTCCGGATTTTTCGGACTGTCTACCCGATTCACAAAATAATCATCCACGGCAATGGGATGAGGGTTCATTCCCTGAGCCTTTAGCTGAACGGACAGGCGGTGGGAAAAGGTGGTTTTCCCGGATGAGGATGGCCCGGCAATCATTACAAATTTCTTGCTCCTGTCGGCACCAATTTTTGCCGCGATCTCAGCAATCTTCTTTTCCTGCAGGGCCTCCTGGATTAAAATCAGTTCGTTGATGTTGCCCGATGCAATTTCTTCATTCAGAGCGCCAACATGGGATACATTCAGCCGTTCCCCCCATCTCACGCTCTCCTTCAGCACCCGGAACAGCTTCTGCTTCTTTTCAGGATCAAAAGCAGGCACTTCTTCCGGATTTTCCTTCTGGGGCAGCATAAGCATAAAGCCGTCATCAAATAATATCAGGTCAAAGTATTTAATGTATTCTGTATTCTGTACCATGTATCCATAGTAGTAATCTTCAAAGCCGCCTATGCTGTAAATATTGACACGGGAAACCCGGCGGTAACGAAACAATCTTTCCTTGTCATACATCCTGTGCTTGTGAAACAGATCAATGGCATCATCCGTGTTTACGCTCCGCTTCATGATCGGGATCTTTTGGCTCACATAGTCCTGCATGCGGGCCTTTACCCGGGAAAGCAGTTCCTCTGTCAATTGAATCTTTCCATGAGCCTCAATATAATAGCCTTTCCCAAGAGAAAAATCCACAGTCACTTTTTCAATATTTTCCGCACCAGCCACATCGTAAAAGGCTTTCATCATGACAAAAATAGCGCTTCTGTGATAGGTCTGGATTCCAGGCTGATCTTTCCCTGTAAAGAAACGAAGGCTGCAGTCGAATTGGACCGTTTTATGAAGCTCACTTAATTTTCCGTTTATACTGACCAGTAATATATCATTTTCATACTGGGACTGATACTCTTTTGCAATTTCTTGATAAGACGTGCCAATGGGGTATTCCTTATCCACACCATTTATTGTAACAACTGCCATACACTTCCTCCTTATATGAATGTTTCAGGAAATTCCACTTCTGCCTTGGAGATTTCCAGGTTCTCCCCTGCTTCTTTCTTTAGAAATTCTTCTATAAAATCCAGAAACAGGTATTCCAGACCATAATGGCCGGCATCAATGACAGCCATATGGTTTGCTGCGGCATCGATTCCATTATGGTGGCCGATATCGCCGGTTATAAAGACCTTTACGCCTGCTTCCAGAGCCGGCTTGATCATACTTCCTCCAGATCCCGGGCTTATGCCCACAAAACGGACTGGCTCCCCTGGTGCGTCCTCTCCGTAAACCGTAACAAAAGGAAGACAAAACCGTTCCTTTACAAGAGCGGCGATCTCTCTTACTGTCATCTCTTTCTTAAGATACCCCGTTTTTCCGATTCCATATACCGTTTCTTTTTGTCCTTCAGACGTTTCCTTTTGCATCACGCCTTCTTTTTCCAACACCTTTAATTCTGTAAGCCCAAGCTTTTCTGCAGCCGCATCTGCCATACAGCCAGGCGCCGCATCAAAATTCGTATGCATGGCGTAATAAGAAATATCATTGCGGATCAGCTTTATAATCCGCCTGGATATAAAATCTTTGTCATTGATTTTATTCAAAGGCTTGAAAATAAGGGGATGGTGGGTAATCAATAAATCTGCCCCCCAAAGGACAGCATTCTCAACCACCTCATCAGTAGCATCTAAGGCGATAAAAACCTTTTTTACCTCTTTATCACTACGGCCTGCTAAAAGGCCAACATTATCCCAATCACAGGCACAGGCTGGCGGTGCCAACTGTTCCAGTTTTTTTATCAATTCATCGCACCGCATCCTGTGCCTCCTTATTATAGGCCAATTCAAGCTTCAGTTCTTCCATTCTTCTGACCGCTGCGCCGGTACCGTTCACGGAAAGCCCCTTCATAATCTGCTCAAGCTGTTCTTCTTCCTTTTTAAGATACTCCTTTAAAACAGGATCTTTTGATTCCAGCAGGCTCTTGCCATAACGGTAGGAAATCTCCCGTTCCTCTATATTACCCGCTTTTGTCTCTCTGCTGACCCCCATAACGGTATAATATTTGCCTTCTTCCTTTATCATAGTCTCCCGTTCAATAAAAAATTCCTGTTCTTCCAGGAATCTGCGCACCTTGTCCAGCTCTGAGTGGGGGGATAAGACCCAGTAAGGAATGTTTTCCCATAAATCCCGGCCTGCCTCCAGAATATGTATCATCAGTTCTCCGCCCATACCTGCTATAACTACACAATCAGCCTCGTTTTCCTCCAATTTTAAAAGTCCGTCGCTTAAACGGACCTCTACCTGAGTCTGTAAGCCTGCCTCCTGGATATGGGCCCGGGCCCGTAACAAGGGGCCCTCCCGCACATCCATGGCAATGGCATGTTTTGCTTTTCCTTCCTGTACCAAATGGATAGGAATATAACCATGATCAGTTCCAATATCAGCGATTCTGCTTCCTTCCGGAACAAAGGAAGCGATCGTTTCCAAACGCTTTGATAGCTTCATCTTAAACTCCGTCTTGTATCTTAATCATCCAGATAGTCCTTAAGCTTCTTGCTTCTGCTGGGATGGCGCAGTTTGCGCAGTGCTTTTGCCTCTATCTGGCGAATCCGTTCTCTTGTAACATTAAATTCTTTTCCTACCTCTTCCAGGGTCCTGGGCCGCCCGTCATCAAGACCAAAACGCAGCTTTAAAACCTTTTGCTCCCGCTCGGTAAGAGTGTCAAGCACCTCCATCAGCTGCTCATGGAGCATGGTGAATGTGGCGGCATCAGCCGGAACGGCCACCTGCTCATCCTGAATAAAATCTCCCAGATGGCTGTCCTCTTCCTCTCCAATGGGAGTCTCTAAGGATACCGGCTCCTGAGATACCTTCATGATTTCCCTGACCCGGTCGACCTGCATATCGGCTCTTGCTGCTATTTCCTCGGCCACCGGTTCCCGTCCCAGTTCCTGTAAGAGCTGTCTGGATACACGAACCAGACGGTTGATGGTCTCCACCATATGAACAGGGATCCGGATGGTACGGGCCTGGTCCGCAATGGCACGGGTAATGGCCTGTCTGATCCACCAGGTCGCGTAGGTGCTGAACTTATAACCCTTCCGGTAGTCAAACTTTTCCACAGCCTTAATAAGTCCCAAATTTCCTTCCTGGATCAAATCTAAAAACTGCATTCCCCGCCCTACATAGCGTTTGGCAATGCTGACCACCAGACGCAGATTGGCCTCCGTCAGTCTCTGCTTTGCATCGTCGTCACCCAGTTCGATTTTCTTGGCAAGCTCAATCTCATCTTCACTGGAAAGAAGCGGAACCTTGCCGATCTCCTTCAAATACATGCGGACCGGATCCTCCACGCTGATACCTTCCGGAACAGATAAATCAATACTTTCCATATCGATTTCTTCTTCATCCTCGATATCTTCCTCAATGAAAAGATCCTCATCCAAATCCAGCTCTTCCCCGCCGATTTGAAGTACGTCTACCTTATTGTTTTCCAGAAAATCATAAATCTGATCCAGTTTATCCGAATCCAGATTCTCTCCCGTGAAAAAATCCAGAACTTCCTGGTTTTCCAGTACATTCCGTTTCTTTTTTGCCAGGAGGAGAAGCTGATTTAATTTTCCCTCAAATACAGCGGCTGACTCCATAGCCTTAAGCTCTGCAGCCTGTTCTTCTTCCGTTTTTCTTGACCCCACCATCTTATCTGCTGCCTTCTTCACATTCTCGTCCATGTTCTTCCATCCTTCCACAGCCTGCCTATAGTGTACACCCTAATCCAGCGAAATATGCAAATCCTTTAGCGCAGCCTGTTCCTTTATAATATTCTGCAGTTCTAAAATCCCTGCTGCATGGCGGCTGGCATAATTCAGACTGTTTTTTTTCACTTTCATAATTGTTTCCGAAAACGCCTTTTTTTGCTCTTCATTATCTAGGGACTCTTTTAAGCTCGCATGAAAAAGACCTGCGACTGCCCGGTATTGACCTTCATCATGAATGAAATGATTTAAGATCTCGGCCGGATTTAATGTTCCGGCAGCGTGTCCGTCAAAAACCATACGTGCCACCTTGTGATATAGTTCTTCTATAAAATCATCGGGAGTGATCACTCCTTCAATCTTATCAAATAATAATGGATTTTCAATGAGCCAGGTCAGAAGCAGCCTTTGGGACTGCTTTACACCATCTTCCTTTTCCTTTTTCCTCTGGTTTTTTAGTTTTCCCTCTTCTTCCCTCTGAGTGAAAACAGACGGTCCCAGAGAAGCACCCAAACGGTTGACCAGGCGTTTTAAGTCTTCATAATTGATAAAAAATTCCCTGGATACCGCTTCTAAATAATTCTCCCGTTCCAGGGCTTCCGGGAATTCCAGAAGTTTCCTGGCCACCTGATTGTAAAATTCTGTCTTCTGCTCCGGATCATCCATTTTATAGTTCTTTTTCAGCACATCAATTTCAAACAGGAAGCTGTTACGGGCCTCATCGATCCGCTGGCGGAATGCTTCTGCTCCCAGATTCTTTATGAATTCATCCGGATCTTTATAGGGCTGCATGTTAAGCACGCGAATGGATATACCTGCTTCCTTAAGAATGGGAATGGCACGGAGGGCAGCCTTAACACCCGCGCCGTCGCTGTCATACGTGAGGACCACTTTATCCGTATACCGCTTTAAGAGCTGGGCATGCTGGGTGGTAAAGGCCGTTCCCAGGGAGGCCACCGCATTGGTGAAGCCGGCCTGGTGCATTGCGATCACATCCATGTACCCCTCGCAGATCAATATGTATTTTTCCCGTGAAAGCCTGGCATAATTTAAGCCATATAAATTCCGGCTTTTATCAAAAAGCTTTGTCTCCGGTGAGTTTAAGTACTTTGGCTCCCCGGCGCCCATGACCCGGCCTCCGAAACCAACGACCCGGTTATTCACATCCATAATAGGGAACATCACCCGGTTCCAAAACTTATCATAGGTCCCCCGTTCCTCAATGGTCACCAGTCCGGTCTGCTTTAACAGGCTATCCTCATATCCCTTGCCCCTTAAATACCGGTAAAGGTCATCGCTTGTCTTATTGGAATAGCCCAGCCCAAACCTGGTTATGGTTTCGTCGCTTAACTGTCTGTCCCTTAAATAACGGTAGCCAGCCTCACCCTGAGGTTTTTTAAGCTGGTAATAAAAGTAACTGGCGGCCAGCTTATTGATTTCCAAAAGAGCGGACCTAAGATCCTCCTGCTCCCTTGCCTCCTTGCTGTACTCTGCCACCGGAAGCTTCACGCCTGACCGGTCTGCCAGGACCTTTAGGGCCTCAGAAAAGGAATAATTTTCATATTCCATGACAAACGTAAGCACATTTCCGCCCGCACCGCAGCCAAAGCAGTAGTACATCTGCTTGGCGGGGGATACGGAAAAGGAAGGGGACTTTTCATTGTGAAAAGGACAGAGGCCAAAATAATTACTTCCCTTCTTCTGCAGCTTGACGTATCCCGAGACCACATCCACGATGTCATTCTTCATCCGGACTTCTTCAATCACTTCTTCCGAATATCGCATGAAGCTTCATATCTCCTTTCCTCTTTTCCAGCCATGTATTTTGGCCATGAAGGTATACCCGCAGGGTATTTATCAAAGTTCATTCGCTTTAAACCGTTTTCCACGCTTTCGGGACAAACAGCTCTTCAAATTTATCAATGGCATATCTGTCGCTCATGCCTGCAATGTAATCGCAGACCGCCTGTTCCCGGCTTTCCTGGCCTTCCTCCATTAAGGTGCAGTATTCCTCTGTAAGCTTGTCCGGGTGTTCCATATAGTAATTAAAAAGCATGACAATGAGATGCTGTGCTTTCCCTTCCTCTGCTTTTGGGATATCGCTTCTATAAACGTTGTCAAACATCCAGGTGCGCAGCCCCTGCATGGCCTTCTCCATATCCGGAGACATGATGATCTCCGGCTTTCCGTAGCTGTTGCGGATAATATCATGAATCAGATTGTTAAGTCTTTCACGGACACTGTGGCCCAAAATACCTGTATAGCATTCAGGCAGATCCGCCTCAACAAACATCTTGGCCCTGATCGCATCATCAATGTCATGGTTAATATAGGCAATCTTATCCGATAAGCGGACAATACCGCCTTCTAATGTGGAAGGGTGACCGCTGGTGCGGTGATTTAAGATTCCATCCCGGACCTCCCAGGTGAGATTTAAGCCCATTCCGTCCTTTTCCAAAACCTCTACTACCCGGACACTTTGCTTGTAATGGGCAAAGCCCTGGGAGCAGATCTTATTCAAAATTGCTTCCCCGGAATGGCCGAAAGGAGTATGGCCCAGATCATGAGCCAAAGCGATGGCCTCTGTTAAGTCTTCGTTCATTCGCAGAGATTTTGCTATAGTTCTTGCAATCTGGGATACCTCCAGGGTATGAGTGAGCCTGGTTCTGTAATGATCCCCTTCCGGGGCCAGAAAAACCTGGGTTTTATGTTTCAGCCTGCGAAATGCCTTGCAGTGAATGATTCGGTCCCGGTCCCGTTGGTAGGCAGTCCGGATATCACAAGCCTCCTCCTCCCGCTCTCTTCCCTTGCTGTTCTTACTGAAAGCGGCATAAGGACTTAAATATGCTTCCTCCCATTGTTCTGTGGATTCCCTGATATTCATACAATCACATCCTTCGCCCAAAGTTATGGTACATTATATCATATTTTCAGTAATTATAATACCCTATATTAAAATAATTGCAACATCTGTCATCTGCCTGCATCCAGATATTTCCTGTATTCACTGGGAAGACAGCCATACCGCTTCTTAAATGCCTTGGAAAAGGCTCTGCTGTCAGGAAATCCATGCTTCATGGCAATCTCTCCAATCTCACAGCTGGTCCCGATCAGTTCCCTGACTGCATATTTGACCCGCAAGTCAATCAGATAGGTACGGTAATTGACCTGCGCATATTTTTGAAATATCCTGGACAAATAGGTAGGGCTGAAACCAAAACGTCCTGCCACCTGGTCAAGCTTTAAGTCCTGGTCATAATTTCCCCTCATATACTGAGTGACCTTTGACAGCTTATCCAACTGCCTTTTCTGGCGGAGGACTTCCTTATCCATGGTTTGCGACTTAAACTCCGTAACCAAAAGGTACAAAAGCTCATAAAACAGGCTTTTCACCTTCAGACTGTAACCATATTCCTGTTCTTTATAGATGGAAAACAGGGAAACGACCAGTTGTGTCAGTCTCTTATTTTGAGTCTCATCCTTTTTCTCAAAGTTCACATAGCATTCTTCTCCCATGTACTCCTCAAAGGCTTCTGCCGGTATTTGAAGAACTATGGTGATATTTGGATCGGGACATTCGATGGAATGGACTTCATTGGAATTGACCAGCACAAAGTCCTGCCTCTCCAGGGATAAATGGCTGCTGTTGATGTAAAAATCAATTTTCCATTCCTGAACCAGAAAAATCTCAACGGAATGGTGCCAGTGTTTCGTGACCTTATAATTTCCTTCCCTTCCCTCAAAGATAAACATCCGGAAAGGCAGGTCGTTATTGGGAATGACAAGTTCATGCCTGACTTCCATTTCACACCTCCCCAAAAGTACTGATTTCATTATAAAGCATTTTAACCATTTTTCCAATGGCTTTTCCTCTTCCTGTCAAGTTATACAGGAAGGCTGTCGCTCACACATAATGCGCCGTATCCAAGCTCCGGATTAGGATATTGGGTAATTCCGGGAAGTGGCCTTGCACCGCGGATAAAATAAGCCTTTACTTTTTCTCCAAAGAGAAACGGATCCCTTCCATCCACAATTCCCCACTGCATTAATAGGGCGGAGCTGCCGGTGACAAAGGGAGTTGCAAAGGATGTACCTGTTACCGATTCATAGCCGCCCCCGGTCCTTGCCGCAATGATTCCCACTCCGGGAGCAGCCAGATCCGGTTTTACCAGGTTGGTTCTCCTTGTAAATCCTCTGCCGGAAAAATCCGCATAAGACTGATAGGTGTCATCATAAGCTCCCACGGAAATGACCTTGTTGGCTGTTGAGGGAATGGTCAAAGTGGTTTCAGGCGTGGCCCTTAAAAACCGGGTAGACTCGCTCAGCACGCCGGCGGATGGGAGCCAGAGATCGTATTTGCCTTCCACGATCTGTCTGGGAGTTAAGCGGAATCTCCATATCCCGCTGTCTATATAGGTATCAAGGGGAAGGAAATCCATATAAATTTCCTGTGCCACACTGTAAGGGCCGGGTTTCCCATAGTACAATAAGATCCTGGTGTTTCTATAGTTTATGGTCTGAGGCCCCAGGCTGCTGCTGATGGGGCCGATTACCGCACCGGAAGGTGTTATAATGCTGATATCAAATAAATCCGCGTAAGATTTCCAAAGCTGTACACTGAAGCTTTGCTGGTACTCTCCCACGCTCAGCTCAATTTCTTCGGGACCTGACATTGTCAGGATTCCGGAAATATGACCGCCTGCCACCCCTTCGTTTCCTGTTCCCACCACAATTACCGCCTTCCCGTAATTGGATAAATCATCAAGAAATGTCTCTAAAAGGCTGGTTCCGTCATGGGAACCATAGGTATTTCCAAAGCTTAAATTAATCGCTACCGGCATCTGCATATCCACAGCTTCTTTTACCGCAAAATTGACCGCACGCATAAGCTCCGTGGTCCTGGGAAATCCGCCTTCCTGAGGGACTCCAAGCTTTACAACTAAAAGCGGGCTTTCAAAAGCAATTCCCCGGTATTGTCCCCTGTTTTCCCTTCCGTTTCCGGCCGCTATGGATGCCACGGCTGTACCGTGTCCGCTGATATCCACGGATGGGACCAGCCTTCTGGCCTCTGTCCTGCTTCCGGTAGCCAGGGCAGCATTGATTTCCTCTGCTGTGAACACCCGATCCAAAGTCTGATCCCACAGCTTTACGATCCTGGTCGTTCCGTCATTGTTCCGGAAATCATCGTGGTAATAATCAATTCCCGAATCAATGACAGCTACCAAAACTCCTCTTCCGGTAAGAATATTGTTTCCCTGCTGGACCAGATTGACACAAGAGGCCGACTTTGCCTGGTTGATGGCAAAAAACAGCCTCTTTGGTTTCTCCACATATTCGATTTGGGGCACCGAGCTCAACTGATCAATAAGGGATTCCGGAACTGTAAGTATGGAGTATTCGTTCACCATCTGCTCTACCCGGATTCCCACCAGGGAAAGACCGCTTATATCTCCGGAATGCTTTACAATCACATCCCATGATTTTTCCTCGGGATTATATCCTACGTTTAAATTGCCTGATTTTTCACGCTCTTCAGGAGTTGCGCTGAGGGCAAGGTTTAACAGATTTTCCAGCTTCTGATCTTGCATACGACATTCCTGTGCTTTTTCTATCATCCTACGCCGGAACTATCATTCTCATTCCTTACTCTGCTCTGCTTCCCGTACTTGTGTATCATGATAGAAGAATTTCAGGATATCTTCATAATTCTTTCCGCCCTTTGCCATGGCCTGTGCCCCATTCTGGCTCATGCCCACTCCATGCCCAAAACCGCCGCCATAGATGTGAAAAGTTGTAATGTTATTATCATCAACGCCCTGGTTCTCTATTGCAATATAGGCACTGGGAAGGGAATCAAAGTTCTTCATGAGCGTCCCATCCAGCTTGGTGATGGCCATATATTTATTTCCAAGCTTTGCCCGCACCTGGCCTTCTCCATTGATGGTCATGATGCCGTCGGAACCCTCGACCCTCAGTTTCTTCACGATTCCGCCTACGCCCCGCTCTGTCACAGTAATATTTAAAATAGAGCCGACTTCGGTGATCTCTTCCTCCAGCTGACGATTGGTGACCGTGGTCTCCCACCGGTACATGGGGAATCCGGAATCATAGGCCGGGTAATCCTTTTTCTTTATAAATTCCTCAAAATCAGAGTTTGTTGACAGGTTTAATACTCCCCTGCTGTCCTGAAGAAGACTGCCATCCAGATAAGGGAACAGGGCCGGATCTCCTCCCCATATGCTGCCGTCGGTGGTGTGTCCGCAGGAGGTTGAGAAATAAAAAGCTTCAATCGGTTTTTCATTGTAAAACAAAAGCTTTCCATAGGTCTCACGTACCGCCTCTTCTGTCTTTGATGCTGCCCGCAGGTTATTATAAACCTGGAATCTGGTGCTGTCATCCACATGAGCGCCGTATTTGCTGTAGGTGTTGCTTTGAATCTGTCGGTAGGCATAGGTCCTGGCACAGACAGCCTGAGCCTTCAAGGCTTCCTTTTCATAGCTGTCAGGCATTTCGCTGGGCACGACCTTGGTCAGATAATCCTCCAGGTACAGCTCATTGATTAAAACCAGCCCATCAGCTTCCTTTCGTACTTCAATCGTGCCGCCATAGGATGGGATGCCATAGGACCTTTTTATGGAATTCACGGATATGGAATCTCCTTTTTCCAGAGGTGCTGCTACAATCCGCCCAGCCTTTAACCGCTCATCTGCGGTATCAATGATCACTTCCGCCTTTGGAGGGACCTTTACCTCCTTATCTCCATAGGACAATGACAGACCGCTTTCCGCAGACAGGGTTACAGACGGATGGAAGACTGACTGGAAATCAGTGCTCATCAAAAGGACACGAATGTTCTTTGCATCAAATTCCCTTACCAGCAAAGCAGCACATATCCTGCCATGGGCCACAACAAAATCCTGTATGTCATATCCTACCAGAATATCAGAGATACTGCGTTCTTCAAACTGTCCATACAAACGGTACACCTTAAAATCCTTATCAAGCTTTAAGCTGCCATATCCTTCAACCTCAATAGAAGCATCCTTTACCGCAAGAACCTTCCCCGATATCTTCTTTTTCTTTAGGGTAACCTTTTGTAAGCTCCCTTTTTTCAAACTGATATCCGCAATGTTATTGGCAAAATCCTCTGGCTGTCCCAAAGAGGCCTCAAGAGGAAAGGTACGTTCCACGGCCCCTAAGTATACGCCGAATGTTCCTCCCGTTCCACTGGTCAGCCAGACATTTTTATAGGTTATGGAATCTGTCACCGCCTCTTTTAATGCGATGATCTCATTGCCCTTTACCAGAAGCTTCAGCTCCCAGTCTATGTAAGAATCCAGGCTGATGCCTTCAAATTGATAATTTCCCCCGCTGGTATAGGCAGTCCAGGCTGTTGCGGTTTTTACATTGGTGGGAGTGCCATAAAGAAATACGTCAAGCACTTTGATCGTTCCTTCCTTATCCAGCGCTTCCCTCAGTTCTTCATACAAATACCACCATTCATCTGATGGGATCTTCCTGTTCTGCTTTTTGCCGCTTTCATGAATCTTTTTTCCCGATCCGGGAACCAAAGCTTCCGCCAGGCTTTCCGCCTCTTTATAAGTCAGAAAGCCTTCCGCAGTATCCCTTTTTGCCGGTATTTCATGGGGATCAAGATAACCTTCTGCATACAGGTAATTCATGTATTTCACATACCAGTTATTCTGTTCCTTTTCCGGAAAGTATTCTTGACTTTTGTCCGACAGCATCTTTTCACAGCTTTCTCTATCGGTAAGAAGAAGAGCAGCCGACTTAAATGCCACCCCTCTTGATAATCCCTCCGGTTCCGGTTCACCCACCAGAATAATAATAATGAGAATCAAAACCAAAAGAGGAATACCGACAACAAATCCAATAAATGTCTTTTTATTCATGCGCTCCTCTTATCTCATATATGTTTTTTTATCGTCTTCGATCCGTTCCAGGTTATAATAATCCGCCGTTTTATTGGAGAGATCTTTTTTCTTTAAGGAACGGTTCACCAGCCTTGAAATCAGGCTGTAAATCACCGCAAAAGTTGGTACAGCAATGATCATTCCCACAAAGCCAAACAGTCCACCAAAAAGCAGGATGGAAAACAGCACCCAAAAGCTGGGAAGACCTGTGGATTGTCCTAATATTTTCGGCCCCAGAATATTTCCGTCAAACTGCTGGAGCAAAAGGATGAAGATCAGGAAATACAGGCATTTGACAGGGCTTACCAGCAGAATCAGAAATGCACTGGGGATGGCTCCAATAAACGGACCGAAAAAGGGAATGATATTGGTTACCCCTACAATTACGCTCACTAACAGCGTATAAGGCATCTTCATGGCATTTAAAAGAAAAAAGCATATAATCCCGATAATCAGGGAATCCAAAATTTTACCCGTTATGAACCCTCCAAACACCCGGTGAACAAAACGGATTTCATCAATTGCCTGGTTCGCCACTTTTAACGGAAATATGCTGTAAATGATCTTCTTGCCCTGGGCCGAAAGGGTTCCCTTTATGTTTAAAAGATAGACCATTACAATAATGCCGATCAAAATGTTCTTAAGAACCAGCACCACGCTTAACAGTCCGCTGGAAAGGCTGCCGATTAACGTGGACATGTTGGGAACCAGGTCAGAGGTCAGCCAGTTTTGCAGATGGCTTGTCAGCTGATCATAGATAGGAATGACCGCCCGTTCCACAGAAGGATTATCCTCTAACATCTTCTGTAGCCACAGGGCTAGATCATTCATATTCTCACCCAGTGTCTCCTGGAGCCCCATAATGCTGGTATAAATCTCGGGAATGATCATCCAGAAAAGTCCGACTACGATCACAAACAGAAAAATGAGGCTGACCACAGTTCCCATAAGTCCGGATACGGACTTCACCCCTTTCCTGTTTTTCCACATGGAAGAAAGCAGGCGCTTAGTCATGTCTCTGGACTTGTTATATACCGGCAGTAAAAGATATGCAAGCACTGCCCCGTAAATGACAGGCATAAGAATACCCACGACCAATTTTACCATACCTTTCACAGCCTGGAATCTGGAAAGGAAGAAAGCAAAGGCTATGCTCAAAGCAATAACGGAAAGTGCTGTGACTCCCCAGCAGATGTAGTTCCGAAATTTTGTCTCTTTCATCGAAATTCTCCTAAGTTATTAAGTTTAATTACTATCTATTATACTCTACCATACTTTTACATAAAATTAAAGCAGCGATTTCTCGCTGCTTTTCTCTTTAGTAACCCCAAAATGCCGGTTCTTACTTATTGACGCCTAGCCGAGCTAGGTGGGCAACCTCACTCAGGTTTCTGCCTTCCACTGCAAACGGAGGCCTGACATCCACCTGAAAATATTGGAATCCCATGTGTCATAATGTAGGTTCAAAAAAGGTAAGAGTGTCGTACATCTCAGGAATTACTTTCTCATGTTTTCTATGGTCTTAGTATACACTACTTTGATTTGTTTTTCAAGTTCCTTTTCCTGTCAGTTTTAATTTTTATTGATTGGATCAGACAGCAATATGTTTGCTGCCAAGCAGTCTTCCATGCTCAACATACAGTTCCAGGAGTCTTAAAAGAGAATCGCAGGATTCTTCATGAATGATCAATTCCACTCCATCTGCAGTGGCCAAAGACAGGACAGAAAGCAACGATTTTGCGTTTACCGTTCTATCTCCGCAGGCCAAATTTATTTTTTCCTTACACGCTCCCGCAATTGAGACAAATTCCAGGATAGATTCAACTCCCCAGAATCCGATCTCCACCTTTTTCATCTCTTGTATTCCTCCTGATCATCGTAATGTATCCCGGCTTTTCTGCCGGACCGGCAAAAGAGAGGATCACCCTTTTCCAGCGTTAGAGACTCAGTATAGCATACTATAAAAGATTCTGCAAATCAAAAATTGTTTCTGCCAGCACATCCGCTCCGGCTTCCGTAAGCTCCCGCCTGTCTCCATAACCGTACAACACCCCTACAGAGGCAATCCCGGTTTCTTTTGCTCCCAAAATATCATGCTTCCTGTCTCCGATCATCACCGTCCTGTCCAAATCGGTGATCCCGCATTCCTTTAAAACATAACGGATCACATCGGCTTTTTTTACCCTGGTTTCTTCCATGTCGGCGCCTCCCATAAATAAAAAACAGGAATCCAGCCCAAAATGTTTTAAGATCTTCCTGACAAACACTTCCGGCTTTGAGGATGCCACATAAAGCTTTTTCCCTGCATTAAGGAGAGACTTCAGTACATCCAAAACCCCTTCATAGGCCTTATTTTCATACCATCCTTTTTCCGAAAAATATTCCCGGTAAATATCGATGGCTTTTCTTGCCTGTTCCTCACTAAAGCCGTAATACTCCATATAGCTGTCCTTTAAAGGAGGCCCGATAAAGCAGCAAAGCTCATCTAAATTCTCCACCTCAATCCCAAAATGCCGGAGGCTGTACTGGACAGACTTGGTTATGCCCTCTTTGGGATCCGTAAGGGTTCCATCTAAATCAAACAACAAATATTCTTTATTCATGGTGCCTCCTCTTTTAGTGCAATTAAGAAAAACAGAGACGAAAAAGGGACTCCCTTTTTCGTCTCTATGAAATTTTACTTCAATTCTTCAACAATTTTCTGAAGTGCTGCCAGGGCATCATCCGGAAGCTTGTCATAGCCTTCCTTAACAGTGGCTGTATTGGCAACAAATTTCACCCGGTCTTCCATACGTGCCTTTAACTGCTCTGCATAAGCGGCATCACTAAGGTCCGGAACAAATCCTTCCCACTCAAGGATTTCGATATCAGAGAATGGTCCCCACTGCTTGAACTGGGCGGTCTTATCCACAATGGCTTCCAGGATGCCTAGGGTATCCTTTGGCTGAACCTTCTTACCCATGAAATCACCAGTGTTAATAATATAGCAATCTACATCCTTCTCTTCTACCAGCTTTTTAAATTTCTCATAGTCATTGGCAAGAGGATAGGTTCTGAATGGGTTTGCATAAGGTACAACTACCAGGGCATTTGGATCAGCTCCCGGCGCCAGTCTTTCCGCTGAGGATCTCTTTGTTGCAAGAGTTGCGCCCATAACAGATGCCAGGGAAGAACCTTTTAACTTTACTATCGGCGGAATGGTAGGATCCTTCATGATCCAGAAAATAGCATTGACCGGAGCATTGATCTTATCCACACGGTTAGGAGACCACAATTTTGATTTGATGGCACGTCCGTTGCCGTTTCTTATATCCTCTGTTACCAGCTGGATCTTTCCGTCTTCGTCTAAGGTACAGGAGCAGTTCTGGGCAGTTAAAAGATATTTGTTATCTTCACAGCCGGTCGGGTAATCCTGTGTTTTATCAAAGTATGTAGGTTCCAATGCCACAGATGAGCAGGTGTCGGTATTGATAATAAATGCATCGTCATGAAGAACCGTAACATCATATTTTCCGCCATGCTTTGCGTGGGTAATGGTGGATTTTCCTGAGCCGGATAAACCAAATACAGATGCAACATATTTTGAACCATCGGTTAAGTTATATTCTTTCTGTCCGCCGTGGCAGGAAGCATAGCCGTTGCGGTTTGCAAGAGCCCAGGCCATCGTAAGGGTGCCTTTTTTGTGCTCACCGAAGTATCTCATACCCAGGATTGCCGCACAGTTCTGGTCCGTATTAAAGTAGCATAAACACTTTGGATCGCTTAAACAGGAAAGATCGACTCCGGGACGGTCAGAACCGTTCCACTGAGGATCGGAGAAGATAAAGATATCGGCTTCTTTTCCATCACCGACCGGCTTGGAAGCTTTATACATTTTCGCATATTCATCAGACATATACTGGAAGTTCAGCATCCAGTTATAGAGGATATTTTCTTCACCTTCCGGGATAAGGAGGTGTGCTTTCACCATGAATTCAGGGTCAAGACCTACAAAAACCTGTGCATGATACATTGTTTTCCACCGGGTTTCATAAACTGCGTCCATAACAACTTTGTCAAGAGCAGCGCAATTTACACCGGGTTCTCCTGCGATTCTTCTTGCAGTCGCATAGCGTCCGGTAATCGCACCATCATTAAACAAGAGAACCTTGGCATCCTTATCAAGGCCAAATTCCTCTCCTCTGTATACAGGCATGTCCGTTACAACAGTTCCTGGTGAATTCTTCGCCAGTTCATATGCCTCTCTAAGAGTATTGATTTTTATTACGTTGTTTCCATAAAACGGAGCTTCAATGATCGAACGCGTAGTTGCAAAACCTGGTTGGCCTTTTCCAATTTCATTGATTGGATAATATGCTTTTGTTGACATAGAATAATCCTCCTTTTATAAAATCCAAATTTGTGACTATTATCTCACTTTGTTAAGAAAAAGTCAATGATTTTGATTGCATTTTTCATATAAAATGGATATATTTAATATATAAATATGCATTTTGTGTACAATAATCAAAAGAAAGGATAATTATGATTCATATTTCTAAAGATGGAACCGGAGATTTTAAAAGCATTGGAGAAGCGCTCCGTTCTCTTCCAGCCGATCATACCGGGGAGCACCTTCTCTACATTCACAAGGGATTTTACGAAGAACAGATCACCGTAACGGTTCCTCACGTAACCTTTCTTGGGGAAGATGCGGAAAGCACCATTCTCTCCTACGGCCTTTATGCCCGCATGACCATGGAGGTTGGAATGAAACGGGGCACCTTCCGCACCTATTCCTGCCTGATCGATACCCATGATTTTACCGCCAGGAATCTTACATTTGAAAACAGCGCGGGAACCGGTACTGACGTTGGACAGGCTCTGGCCCTTTATGCGGATGGGGACCGTTTGATTTTTGAAAACTGCCGGTTCCTGGGAAACCAGGACACTCTTTTTACCGGTCCTCTTCCTCCAAAAGAAATCGAACCGGATGGTTTTATAGGACCAAAGCAGCATTCCCCCCGGATCAATGGCCGGCACTATTATAAAAACTGTTACCTCGAGGGGGATATTGACTTTATTTTCGGAAGTGCCACAGCTTATTTTGAAGGCTGCACCTTTTTTTCCAAGTACACGGGAATGGAAATAAGCAGCTATGTGACTGCTGCTTCCACTCCAAAAGATCAGGAATATGGCTACGTCATGGCAAACTGCCGCTTTGAAGGCAACTGTCCCGCCAACAACGCGTATCTGGGACGTCCCTGGAGGGAGTATGGGAAAATCGTGCTTTTAAACTGCTTTATGGATGATCACATCTGCAAAGAAGGCTGGAATGACTGGAACAAAGAAGCTGCTCATAAACATGCCTTCTATGGCGAATACGGCAGTTACGGTCCTGGTGCTGTAATGGAAAAACGGCCGGACTGGATTCACCGGCTGACAGAGGCTGATCTTGAAAAATTTACAAAAGAAGCAGTCTTGTCCGGTTCTGATAGCTGGAATCCATAAAACAAAAAACGGAAACTGGTCCTTTGCACAAAGGATTGGTTCCCGTTCTCTAATCAGTTTTCTTTGATCTTAACAATCACTTTTTTAATCATAGCCGGTTCACTTACAGCTGCCTTTGGCTTATGACCATCCCAGGGATTGAAAATCATATATTCTCCAGCCTTTACAACTACCTTTAAGCCTGGATTTTCATTGTCGTAAAATACAACATCTTTTTCTTCGTTATAAGGTACTTTTTCTGCCAGTTCATCGATCCTTGCATATGTCATGGTTTCTGAACCGGATATCATATATTGAATATCTGTATAATTATGGTGAGCTTCGTACTTGGCTTCCTCCCAGGGAACCGTTGTATACTCTGTCACATTAGCGAAAACATTCTTACCGTCAATTTCATATTTGCCTGGCACCAGGCTCTCTAAATCTGTATTCTTAAGAAAATCAACTGCCTTTTCGTATCTTCCATCCACTCCAAGGTTTCTGTAAAAATCAAGGTTTTTTGCTGAGTCAAAAATCATAATCATACTCTCCTTTTATGTATCGTATAGTTTGGCCGCAGATTCAAAGGGTACCTGCAAACACATATAGTATACACCTAAAGCAGAATATTCTACAATGTTTTTATTTAAAAAATTCATGGTTTCCGTGCTGGAATAAATAGGTCAGATGGGAATCAAACCAGCTTATAGCCCCTCTCCTGGAGCCTCCCCGATTCATAAAATACAGGGCTCCGTTGGAATAATCCTCTCCTCCCAAGGCACGGTCAACACACTGTTTCGTATCATCTGTCACTTTTACGGAATTAATACTGCCGTTTGATACCGGTGAAAACTGGGAGGGTTCGTAGACGACTCCTTTCACCGTGTCGGGAAATTCTCCATTCTTTACGCGGTTTAAAATCACATTGGCAACAAGGATCTTTCCCTTGTCGTCGCATACCCCGGCCTCCGCCTGCACGATCCTCAGTAAGACCTGATAATCATCCGTAGACACCGATGCAGCGTGAAGGGCCCTTTCTTTCTCTGCCTTTATGGCTGCCGCTTCTGCCGCCTTTCTTGCTTCTTCCGCTTTTTTAGCGGCTTCCTCTGCCTGCCGTTTTGCCTCTTCTTCCAAAGCGATCCTGGCATTGATTCGTTCTATCTCTGCCCTGGACTCTTCTTGCTGCGCCTGCTTTTGGATTACCTCTTTTTCCAGAAAATTACCGGCAAGCTGCTGTGCCTGCATCCTGGCTTCCGTAAGTTTTATTTGAGCTTTTTCCTGCTTAAGGGTTTCTTCTTTCACTTCTTCATTATCCGGAGAGTCTTCCGATTCCGGCGTTTCTGCAAATGCCGTTAAAGCATTCCTGCCGCCGCTTCCAAATCCTGTTGAGGTAAACGCCACAACAGTAATAATTGCCGCACCCGCCATAAAAACTGCGGAAGAACGATACATCCGCTTTGTGACCTTAAAGGTCATCCCTCTGAAGAATTGACAAATCTGCTGAAGGATAGAGCGTAGTGTAAGCATATATACACCTCTTTCTCATATATCACTTGCCTGGGCTGGTTACATTTCACAGCCGTTTCCTGGTGACGTCCGTAATTATAGAAGAAGCCTGCCAAAAAAGTCAATGCCTATTTAACATTTTTGTGATATTTTAATTTCTATTTTTTCACCTCCTTTTTCTCTTTGTGCATTATATACTATATTTTCGCATTATTGTTCCTGATTTTTATGCCAATATTATAATAACATTTTACAATAGTGTTACATTTATGTTAATTATTCAACATCACCAGGTAGACTTGTCCCTGTCTTTCTTCGTTTTATGTAAACTAACTCTGTGTCAGCGAAGCAAATTTGCCCTTTATAAAGTCAACCAAGGCTTGGGGAGATATGACGATTTGCTGCCCTCTTAAGCCTCCGCTGACGACAATTTCCCCGTAGGAACGGGCTGATTCTTCGACAAAGGTAGGAAATTGTTTTTTCATGCCGATAGGAGAACAGCCTCCCCGAATGTATCCTGTGACTCCCTGCAAATCCTTCATCGGAATCATCTCCACCTTCTTATCTCCGGCAGCTTTCGCCGCTTTTTTTAAATCCAGTTCCCCGTCAACCGGAATACAGCAGACCAGATATCCCATTTTTTCACCTTTTAATACAAGAGTTTTAAATACGCTCCCATGATCCGCCCCCATCATATCCGCTGCGTGGCTGCCGGACAGATCCTGCTCGTCCACTTCGTATTCTCTTGTGGTATATAAAATCTTTGCCTTGTCAAGCATTCTCATTGCATTTGTCTTTACCATATAAATCAACTCCTTGAATTTTTTCTTATTATAATACGCATTCCCATTATTTGCAATGTCAGGAAGTCAAGGAAGCCCGACATTGGCTCGCTGCCCGCTGGTAAATAAAAGATCCGTAACTGCCGGATACAATTCCTGGCAATTACGGACCGATTTTCCATGAAAACCATCTATTTCTTCTTATTAATATAGGGGAACAACCCACCTGCTGAAATGATTTCCTGCATAAAGGGAGGAAACGCCTGCCCTTCAAAGGATTTGCCGGTGGTCTTGTTGGTGATAATGCCGCTGTCAAAATCTACCGTAACCTCATTTCCTGCCTGAATGGCTCTGGCAGCTTCCGGACATTCTATAATAGGAAGGCCGATATTAATTGCATTCCGGTAAAAAATCCTGGCAAAGGTCTCGGCAATGACACAGCTTATGCCGGCACACTTGATTACCAGAGGGGCGTGCTCTCTGGAAGAACCGCATCCAAAATTCTTATTTGCGACAATAATGTCTCCTTTTTTTACATTGGTTACAAAATCCTTGTCAATATCTTCCATGCAGTGCTTTGCCAGCTCATTCCCATCTATGATATTCAAATATCTTGCAGGAATGATAACATCCGTATCCACATTATCTCCGTATTTAAAAACAGATCCACATGCCTTCATATTTTATAACCTCCTATAATCCCAGTTCGCCCGGCACAGATATATGGCCGGTAATTGCGCTTGCAGCCGCCACCGCAGGACTGGCCAGATATACCTCTGAGTCCACATGACCCATCCGGCCTACAAAATTACGGTTGGTGGTGGAGATACAGCGCTCTCCTGCCGCCAGGATTCCCATATAGCCCCCAAGGCAGGGACCGCAGGTCGGGGTGCTTACCACAGCTCCGGCTTCAATAAAGATTTCTAAAAGGCCTTCTTTCATGGACTGCAAATAAATTTCCTGAGTGGCAGGAATTACGATACAGCGCACATTTTTTGCCACTTTATGACCTTTCATGACAGCGGCTGCGATTCGCATATCATCAAGCCTGCCATTGGTACAGGATCCGATCACCGACTGATCGATCTTGATCTCCCCAAAGGAGCCCATGGTCCTGGTATTTTCAGGAAGGTGGGGGAAGGAAACCGTAGGCTCTAATTTGGATAAGTCAATGGTATAAACCGCTTCATATTCGGCCTCCTCATCCGCCTCATAAATTTTGTAATCACGCTTCCCGTGGTCCTTTATGTATTGGATTGCAAGATCATCCACCGGAAAAATGCCGTTCTTTCCTCCGGCTTCAATGGCCATGTTGCAAATGGTAAAACGGTCATCCATGGACAAATTCCTGATGCCGTCTCCTGAAAATTCCATGGACTTGTATAAGGCGCCGTCTACGCCGATCATGCCTATGATATGTAAAATAACATCCTTGCCGCTGACCCATTTGGAGGGTTTCCCCACAAGTTCAAACTTTATTGCGGTCGGCACTTTGAACCAGGCTTTTCCAGTCACCATGCCTGCCGCCATATCCGTGCTGCCCACGCCGGTAGAAAAAGCTCCCAGTGCTCCATAAGTGCATGTATGAGAATCCGCCCCAATGACTGCATCTCCCGCAACCACCAACCCCTTTTCCGGAAGAAGGGCATGTTCGATACCCATCTGCCCTACGTCGAAATAATTGGTAATTTCGTGTTTGCCGGCGAAATCACGGCAGCATTTACAATTTTCTGCGGATTTAATATCCTTATTAGGAATAAAATGGTCCATAACCAGGGCAATCTTATCTTTATGAAAGATGGTTTCCTTATTAAACTTCTCCATTTCCTTAATGGCAACCGGAGATGTAATATCATTTCCCAATACCAGATCCAGCTCCGCTTCAATCAACTGTCCTGCCTTTACCTGGGAAAGCCCTGCATGGGCTGCCAATATTTTCTGGGTCATCGTCATTCCCATCGACTGCGTCCTCCTGTTAGTTTATCACTATTAAAGTTCAGCCATGCCATTCACCATCTGGCGGAAAGAACACGTTTCCTGGCCAAACCGTAACATCTTTTTCTTGCTTTACATTCTAACATACTTATTGATATAATAGAAATACATAATATGAATATTTAATATAATAGCCAGTTATAAGATAGGAAGAAAAATGAGAGGAGACCTTAACATGGATCATAACCTTTCCCATTATAAGATATTTTATGAAGTTGCCAAAGCCGGTAATATCTCAAAGGCCGCCAAAGAGCTTTACATCAGCCAACCAGCCATCAGCAAATCCATCAGCAAGCTGGAAGACAGCCTGGAGGTGGCCTTATTTACGAGAAATTCCAGAGGCGTCCAGCTTACGGAAGAAGGAAAGCTTCTATATAATCATACAAAAACAGCCTTTGAAGAATTAAACCGCGGGGAACTGGAACTGAAGCGGGTGAAGGATTTTAATATCGGACACTTAAAAATCGGTGTCAGCAATACTCTTTGTAAGTATATACTTCTTCCTTATTTAAAGGGATTCATTGAGAAGTATCCTCATATTAAGATTTCTATTGAAAGCCAGTCCACTTCCCATACGATCACCATGCTGGAACAGCAGCGGATTGATTTAGGGCTGATTGCAGAACCTGCCAACCGGCGCCCCCTTTTGTTTCGGCCGGTTATGGACATCCATGATGTTTTTGTGGCTACGAAACCTTATCTGGATAACCTTTATCTGAGGGAAGGGCCGGATGCAGACCTTTTCCAGACAGGAAATATTCTTCTTTTGGACAAGAACAACATGACCAGAAAGTACATCGACGAATATCTGAACGAAAATCAGATTGTGCCAAATCAGCTTTTAGAGGTCACCACCATGGATCTGCTGATCGAATTTGCTAAAATCGGACTGGGGATCGGATGTGTGATCAAAGAATTTGTCCAGGAAGAAGTGGACCGGGGAGATTTGATCCAGATTCCATTGGAATCGGCAATCAGGAAGAGAACTGTTGGGTTCGCTTATAATCCCAGCGGCTTATCCACGGCTATGGAGAACTTTTTTGATGCTATGAGAGGGGCCGGGATTCATACTTGAACTAAGAAAAACGCGCTTTGCGGGTTTTTTAGCTGCTGCGGCATTTGCCGGTTGAATATACAGGCATGTTCGTTCGACTCATTGCCCGTGCAAATTTAAAAGCCTGGAAAAAGATTTGCTTTTTCCAGGCTTTTAAATTTGACAGGCCACTGCCTGCAGTTATAATTCTTAGTTATCAATCAGCTTTCCGCCGTCGTTCCAGCTGTAAAGCTTGCGAAGTTCGCTGCCTACCTTTTCTAACTGGTGAGAAGCTTCTTTTTTTCTAATGGCATTAAAGTGAGTGCCTCCAACCTGGTTTTCTAACAGCCAGTCTTTTGCAAAGGTTCCATCCTGAATATCTGTAAGAACCTGTTTCATTGCCTTCTTGGTCTCATCAGTAATGATCTTTGGTCCTGTGATATAATCACCGTATTCAGCAGTGTTGGAAACAGAATATCTCATGCCTGCAAAGCCGCTTTCAAAAATCAGGTCCACGATCAGCTTCATCTCATGGATACATTCAAAATAAGCATTCTCCGGAGCATAGCCTGCTTCTACCAGAGTTTCAAAGCCAGCCTTCATCAGCGCACACACACCACCGCACAATACGGCCTGCTCGCCAAAAAGATCTGTTTCTGTTTCAACCTTAAAGGTGGTCTCCAGTACGCCTGCTCTTGCGCCGCCCAGAGCCAATGCATAAGCCAGGGCCTTGTCCTTTGCCTTGCCTGTATAATCCTGATGAACAGCAACCAGACAGGGAGTTCCTCTGCCTACCAGATATTCATTTCTTACGGTATGGCCGGGAGCCTTTGGTGCGATCATGGTAACATCAACATTCTTCGGAGGAACGATCTGTCCAAAATGAATGGCAAAGCCATGGGCAAACATCAGCATGTCCCCATCCTTTAAATTAGGCTCTACAGATTCCTTGTACATTGCAGCCTGCTTCTCATCGTTGATTAAGATCATAATGATGTCAGCCTTTTTTGCAGCTTCTGATGCTGTATAAACGGTTAATCCCTGTGCTTCTGCCTTTGCCCAGGAACTGCTTCCCTCATAAAGTCCTACAATGACATCACATCCAGACTCCTTTAAATTAAGCGCATGGGCATGGCCCTGGCTGCCGTATCCAATCACTGCAATGGTCTTACCCTCCAATAAGGATAAATTGCAATCTTCCTGATAGTAAATCTTTGCCATCTTTTATTTCCTCCTCATATACTGACTCTTGATATATTTTGTTAAAGGAACCATGCTGACGGCTCACTGTCCGCCTCCCACAATACCTCTAGCTTACAATTCCAGACTGCCTAAGGCAGATAGCGAATGTCATCGGAGCCTCTGGAAAGTCCTGTGAGGCCGGTTCTGGCAAGCTCTAAAATCTCGTAATCTTCAAGCAGGTTAAGAACTGCATCCAGCTTTGACTGATCTCCTGTCAGCATGACGGTTACGGAATCCCTTCCAACATCCACAATGGTGGCTCTGAAAATATCGGCAATAGCACAGATTGCCTGACGCTGGCTGGCATTGGCATGTACCTTGACCAGAATAAGTTCCCTGTAAACAGAATTGCCTGGCTTTAATTCCTTGATATCCCTTACGTCTTCCAGCTTTCTAAGCTGTTTTTCAATCTGGTCTAATATCTCCTGATCACCTGTGGATACCACTGTCATTCTGGAATATCTCTCATCCGCAGTCACACCCACCGTAAGGCTTTCAATATTATAGCCACGGCGGCTGAACAGTCCGGCCACACGGCTTAATACACCGGAGGTGTTATCAACCAACAACGATAATACGATTCTTTCCATCCATATCCCCGCCTTTTTGTATAGTAACTTAAATGATAGCAATCCAGCATCTTTTTGTCAACTAAATAATAGGAATGTGTACTATAATGTGAAGTTATACCTAAAATACAGATTAAACAAAGAGCTGCGTCATTCCATACGCAGCCCTCTTTTTTCCGTTACTATTATTCTATATATCATTGCATTTTCTTTCCCCGGCCCGGCCTGAGGTTATTCCATATGATCACAAGCTGGAAAACCTACGGGCATTCCTGGTCAGCTCTTTGGTTTTCAGGTTCAGGCAATGGATTTACATGTACCATGCAGTGCTTTACATCCGGGAAGTTCTTCTCAATGGATAAATGTACTTTCTCCGCGATTTCATGGGATTCCACAAGAACCAGATTTCCTTTAGCCGCGATTTCAATGTCCACATACACCTTGGCTCCAAACATCCTGGTTCTGATATCATCAATCTGCTTCACTCCTATTACCGCCATGGCGGCTTCTTTCATTTTCTGAACTGTTTCATCATCGCAGGCTTTATCTACCATCTTATCCATTGCATCCCGAAATACGTCAACTGCCGCCTTACCGATAAAAATACAGATTACCACACTGGCTACCGAATCCAGAACCGGACAGCCAAGCCTTGCTCCGGCAATGCCGATCATAGCTCCTACAGAAGACAGTGCATCAGAACGGTGATGCCAGGCATCTGCCATGACTGCTCCTGAATGTATCTTTTTTGCTGCCGCCCTTGTATACCAGTACATCCACTCCTTTGCGGCAATGGACAAAACCGCAGCAACCAATGCAAACAACCCGGGAACCACCGCTCCTTCCACGTTTCCTGCCATGATTTTTTTGGCTCCGCTTACGCCAATTACAATTCCCGTAGCCATAAGCATGGCTGACAGGATGATGGCAGCCACACATTCCATGCGGTCATGGCCGTAAGGATGTTCCTTATCTGACTTTTTACCGGCTATGTTCACTCCTATCATGACGGCAACCGTACTTAACACATCGGATGCCGAATGTACCGCGTCGGAAATCATGGCTCCTGAATGTGCCAGAATACCCGCAGCCATCTTAAATATTGAAAGGAGCAGATTGATCACAATAGTGACCATTGATACGTGCATGGCAATGCCTATGGAATCCCTTTCTTTTTTCCTTTTTTTAATCCGTTCCATATCAGTACCTCCCATTGAATAAGATAGCCCTACGGCACCTGCGGCAAGCTCTCAATCCATATATTTGCATATTTTGTGATACAAAAAATGCACCTATGGAACAATTTGAGCAAACTACTGTCCCACAGATGCAATGAAATCATCCATTGTCGCACTTGGCAACCCGGCCCTATAGCTTAAGATAGCTATCGCCTGTTCAGATTGTCAATATTCTTTTTTAGGTTTCATCTATCAGGCCTCTCTTATATTATATGTAACTCATACCCAGGTTGTTACGGCTTTTCCGGATAATCAATAATATAATATTCATAGGCGTTTACGACCCTTGTGCCGCCATACTGGTCTTCCCTCTTAAAGCTCTTCCCATAATTGGCATGGACATGTCCGTGAAGAAAATACTTGGGAGAATACTTGTCCATCAGTTCCTTAAAACAGGAAAAACCCTGATGAGGCAGGTCCGGCAGGTCATTGAGCTGAAATGCCGGAGCATGAGTGACAAGAATATCAAAGCCTTTGTTCTTCTTAAGCTTCCACCACATTCTTTTGATTCTCCGCTCCATCCCCCGTTCCGTGTACTGGTTCGGCGAACCCGGAATGTACTCCATGGAACCGCCCAGCCCCATAATCCGGATTCCCTGGTAGGTTATAATATCATCTTCAATGCAGGTGCAGCCCTCTGGTGGACAGTCCTCATACCTGCCATCGTGATTTCCCCGGACATAAAAGACCGGGGCATGGGAAAATGTTGCAAAAAACGTAAGATAATTCGCTCTTAAATCTCCGCAGGAAATAATTAAATCAATGTCCTTTAATTTTTCCGGTGAATAATATTCATACAGTGATTTTGACTCATGGTCAGACAGTACCAGGATCTTCACACTATTCCTCCATATCCGTGTTCTCGTATATTGTCTGTCCCTGGAGACGTACCAGAGACCGAGCCTCTTGTGTAAGCTCATCAAATGCCGGAATCTGTCCCACCACATTTTCTGTCAGCCAGTTCATGGTGGTTATTTCCTCCGGAGTAAGACTTTCGTTTTCCCCACACTGGATTTGTCCGTCCTGAGAATAAATAGTTCCTTCAAAAGGCTGAAAGCTTCCAGCCCGTATGGAATTCCTCAAAAATGTAATCAACCGGCTTGTTCCGTGAGGCAGATTGTGAGAGCAGATGACATCAATCACATCTGCCGACATCCCCCACCAGTAATTGATGGCCTGTTTCCCCTTCATTTCTTTCCTGTCGGAATCTCCATGGCATATAATATTGACAATTTTTTCGTAAAATTTCCCCCAGTGCCAGATCGGGCTCGCCAGATTTTTAAGGCTTCCATCGGGATTCTTCTGGTAAAGTCCGTATTCCCTGGTGGGCGTCTGAGGAGTTATCATATCATCCCCTGAGATAAAGGTAACTTTCTCTTTTTCCAGCTCTGCATGAGCATCCCGGTCCTTTACCTTTGACCATTCTAAGTACACCTTGGCATATGGATTGATCATCCTGGCTCCCAGAGCAAATGCATTGATGTTGGCAATGGTGCCGTAGATCGGATAATCGGCAATATATCCGATCTTCTCATTCCGGGACATGGACGCTGCCAAAGCTCCCATAAGGAATTTCGATTCATACATTCTTCCATAATAGGTACAGATAGAAGAATAAGACATATTAACGGAACAGTTGAAAACCTTTATCTCCGGATGATCGATTGCAGTTTTCACACTTAGACTTATCATCTGGGAGTTCGTAGTAAATATTACGTTGCACCTGGCCGCAATTGCCAGTTCAATGGCACTGGCAATCTCCTGCTCCGTATCTGCGTTAAAAAATGCAACCGTTTGAATGGCACCGTTAAACGCCTGCTCCAGATACATCCTTCCCAGCTCATGCCCGTAAGCCCAGCTTGAATTTTCCGCTGTCTTCGCATGGATAAATGCAATTTTTAACATCTGCGGTTCAATGGCCTGGAACGGGCGCAGCCAGTTGATGAGCTTAAGTGGACTATCCGATGCTTCTGCTATCTCTTCCGGCTGTTCAACCAAAGCAATCTTATTGCCTCTGGAAGCCAGAAGGATTTCATCCTTTATCCTCACAAGATCTTTTTTTATCTGCCCCTCGATCCGGTCCTTCACCGTCCGGTATCCGAACAGCTCCACATAAACCAGAAACGCGTCCGAACAGGTCATATCATAATCATCACCGCCAAAGGCATGAAATGCTTTGGAAAAGCGGTCATAGGCGGACTTAAAGATAATCCTGTCATCCTCGCTCCAGGGCTCTCCCGGATTTTTATTCATGGCCTTTATCAGCTTGTCATAGCTTCCCTCTTTGCTGAACCAGATGTCGCAGTTAAAGGAGACCTGGTAAAAATCCAGAAACTCATAATAAAGCTTGTTATCTAAGTCATCGGTCCTCTTTGGAATCAGGCGGGTGACGGAGGCCGAGATGCTGAAAGCACCTACATATTTTAAAACGCTGACCCTCTTGTTGCCCTCCTGAACGTAATACTGGTTCATAAATTCATAAGCTTCAATAGGATCATGGATTCCTTCTTCAATCTGGTGGTCATATAAATACGCCCATTTCGCTCCAAATTCCGATCTTTCCGACAAAAGGGGCATAAAATTACTGGCAAAGGCGCTGGTTCGCCCCTCCGTTTTCGTTCCTACCACTTTTTCCAGAGGAATATCCATAATCCCCAAGTTCACTTCCGAAACAATATCCGTAAAAGACAGTATCTCATCCAGGACCGGCAGATAGGGATATTCTCCCTTTGATACGGAAGCCTGATATTGCCTACGGCCCCGCCTTAATGCCCCTACGTAATCGTATAATGCCATCCGTTTTCCCTCCAACATTTTCTAAGGTTATTTTAGCATTAAAACAGCTTTCTGTACAGATTATTCAGGAGGCCTGATAAAGTGTTAGTCAGTTAAAGATTTCTCACCTTAAAGTCTCTTTCCAGTTCTCTTTTCTGATCCTTTTTAGCAATGTCATCTCTTTTATCGTATAGCTTTTTACCTCTGGCAAGGCCGATCTCCACCTTCACAAGGCTGCCTTTAAAATATACCTGCAGAGGAACCAGGGTATATCCCTTCTGGGCGATCTTTGCATCCAGCTTTCCGATCTCAGCCTTGTGAAGCAGCAGCTTTCTGACTCTCAGCGGATCCTTGTTAAAGATATTCCCTTTTTCATAAGGGCTGATGTTCATGCCACAAACATAAACCTCTCCTTTATCAATTTTGACAAAGGATTCCTTTACGCTGCATTTGCCCATGCGGATGGATTTTACTTCTGTTCCGGCCAGTTCGATGCCGGCTTCGTATTTTTCATCAATAAAATAATCGTGATATGCCTTCTTGTTATTGGCAATCAATTTGAAACTCTCTTTCCCCATTTTCGTTCCTCCTGTTATTCCTCTTCAAAACTCTTCGCCGGAATAAAGTCGATGGTACGCAAAAGTTTATCCGTACCCAGCACCATGACCCTGATAGGCTGACCAAGTTTATAGGTCTTTTTTGTCATTTCTCCTACCAGCTCATAATGCTCTTCATCAAAATGATAATAATCATCCTGGAGCTGATTCACATGAATCAAGCCCTCCACGGTATTAGGAAGCTCCACATAAAGCCCCCAGTTGGTCACACCGGAAATCACTCCGTCAAACTCTTCCCCAATGTGTCTGGACATGTATTCGCACTTTTTAAGCTTAATGGTCTCCCGCTCGGCTTCATCGGCCCTCCGCTCCATGGCAGAAGACTGGACTGACACCTGCTGAAGGATCTTATCGTAATGGCTGATCCTCTTCTCAGCTAAGCCTGATCTTAAGTTCTCCTTAATGATACGGTGGATCTGTAAGTCCGGATATCTTCTGATTGGAGAGGTAAAGTGGGTGTAATATTTAGCAGCCAGACCAAAGTGCCCGGTATTGGAAACCGTATACTTGGCCTGCTTCATGGAACGCAGGGCCAGACGGCTGATCAGAGCCTCCTCCGGCGTATCTTCTGCATTGGCAAGCAGCTTCTGGACTTCCTTCGGGTAAACTTCACCGTTGTGGAAACGGATGGAATATCCAAAATTATTAATCAAAGTTGCAAGGCTCTTCATCTTTTCCGGATCCGGATTGTCATGAGTACGGTATAAGAAGGGGATTTCCTGCCAGAAATAATCCTCCGCAACCGTCTCATTTGCCATCAGCATAAAATCCTCGATGATTTTTGTTGCCGCATTTCTCTCATAGGGCTTGATTTCCAGAGGCTTTCCACGTTCATCAAGAATCACCTTTGTTTCCGGGAAATCAAAATCAATGGAGCCCCTCTTCTTTCTCTTTTCCCGTAGAATATCAGCCAGTTCCTTCATTTGCTCAAACATGGGAACAAACGCTTCGTATTCCTTCATAACCGCCTCATCCCGGTCGGTTATAATGGCATTGACTGCCGTATAGGTCATTCTCCGGTCCACGTTTATGATGGTTTCCGCTATCCGGTGTCCCATTACATTGCCGTTTTCATCAATGTCCATGATGCAGCTTAAAGCCAGCCGGTCTTCTCCCTGGTTTAAGGAGCAGATTCCATTTGACAGCTTATGGGGCAGCATGGGGATTACCCGGTCCACAAGATAAACACTGGTGCCCCGCCTTAAAGCTTCCTCATCCAATGGACTGTTTTCTGTTACGTAATTTGTAACATCAGCGATGTGAACACCTAAGGTATAGACTCCGCCCTTTTTTGATATGGTAATGGCATCGTCAAGGTCCTTTGCATCTTCTCCGTCAATGGTAACTGTCTGTAAATTTCTTAAATCCAGGCGTCCCTGCATGTCTTTGCCGGTAACCGCATCCGGCACTGCTCCTACCTGTTTCATCACACTGTCCGGAAATTCCTCAGGAAGTCCGTAAGCTCTTACAATAGAAAGAATATCCGTGCCAGGGTCATTGACATGGCCAATGATTTCCGTTATGATCCCTTCCGGTTTCCGTTCCGGCCCGCCAAAATCCGTAACCTTAACCACCACCTTGTGACCGGTCACAGCTCCCATGTCCTTGCCCTGGGGAATGAACATATCCTTTGAAACCTTCTGGTTGTCCGGAATGACGAAACCAAAACTCTTATTTTTCTGGTAATAACCTATGATCTCCTCATTTGCATGGACCAGTACCTTAATCACATGGCCCTCAGCCCTTTTTCCGTTACCGGGCTTTGATTCGGCAGATATCAGCACAGTATCACCGTGAAGTGCGCCGCCTGTCTTATCTTCCGGAATAAAAATATCCTGATCAAGCCCTTCTACCGATACAAAACCAAAGCCTTTGGAGTGTCCGGAAAACACTCCGGCAATGGAGCCGACATCCGGCTTTCCGTATTTTCCTTTTTGTGATACGCCAATCTTTCCTTCTGCTAAAAGTGTATCAAGTACCTTTTTTAAATCTTCCCTCTGCTCCTTTGGAATGTCAAAAAGAATGGCTAATTCCTTTAATTTCATAGGCACATAGGCAGGATCATGAATCAGCTGGAGAAGCATGGCTTTCCTTTGCGTTAACTGTTCTTCTGTCATTGTCTTCCTCTCTTAACTATCATTTTTATCTATCTTTCTTTTCATTCTTTCCTAGTATTATCTGCACTTTACCAGCAGGTATTACAAAACTTCCCTATAATGCGAAAAAACACCCTTGTTGCCATATCACAAGAGTGTTTAATCTTTACAGTATATTCAGATTCAGTACCAGTGCCAGAATGAAAAACAGGACTGCTCCGTATTTTGTGAATTTTTCCAGTTTTCCTTCCATGGAACGGCCTTTATTTCTGCCCCAGTAGGTATCTGCCATACCGCCGATAGAACCCAGGCCCTGACTCTTTCCTTCCTGTAAAAGGACTATTGCTGATAAAGCAACACATATGATAACAAATATGATTGATAAAATAATCCTGATCACGTTTCCCACCTCCTATAGTCAAACATAGGATATCATACCATAATTTTTCTGAAAATACAATATATTTTTATATTTTTATGTTCGTCCTTTGATGTGCCCCGGCATCAGGTCCTGCCCATGGCATATATCCATAAGAATCCAACTTATTCCTAAGTCATGGAAATAATCATTCTTCACCGGTAAATGGGGGGATTTCGGTTCTTTTTCTTTGACCGGTCAGCCGGAACATTCCATGACTGCCCGCCAGGTTTTCCTGTAAAATTCTTCAATGCGCAGAAGTTCATTGTATTTTGCTGTGCATTCCCCTCTGCACGGTGCGCCGCTCTTTACATAATCGGCATGTACAGCCGCCGCCATGTCTGCAAGGAAAGACTCTTCCGTATCCTGCACATCGCTGGCAATAATCACCTTATGTCCGGCTTTTCTTGCCTTTTCCACCATTTCAAGTGCCCCGGTAACGGTCCCCGCCTGTTCCATCCGAATGACCGTGGCGTTGGACGCAGCAAAATCATCGGAAACCAGAAGGGTGCGGTGCTCCAGGAGCTTCATCATTTGCTCCCTTCCCTCCAGATCTCCTTTCCAAAGACCGTTCATGACCGCACAGATGGGAAATCCGTCCGCCAGCCTCAGATAATAGGCGAGCATATCCTTTTGTGACCTGTTTATGGTGATTCCGCCCTTCCTGCTTTCCTTTGAAAAACAGTAGGTACCGTCCTCCTTTACGTACAACCGGTCTGCTTCTGCATTGATGGCCACCAGCACATCTTCTCCCGGCTTATATCCGGTAAGCATAAAGGCATCCATTAAATAATGCAGTGCTTCCTCTGAATTTTTCATATTCGGTTCAAAGCCGCCCCCATCTCCTGTGGAGGTGCTAAAGCCGCTCATGGATAAAAGCCTTTTTAATGTCTGATAAATCTCCACTCCCATGCGCAGTCCTTCCGAATAGGAATTTGCTCCCTGAGGCACGATCATGATCTCATGAAAATCCAGACCCTTATCCCCGTCTCCTCCGCTTATCATGCTCATCATGGGAACCGGCATCACAGGAGCCGAGGTTCCGCCCAGATAACGGTAAAGGGGAAGACAAAGTCCTGCACCGGCTGCCCTTGCAACTGCCATGGATAAAGCCAGAACTCCCTGATTTCCGTCTTCTTCTGCTCTTGTTTCCTCTGCCGCCTGGGAAAGCATCCGGTCTATTTTTCCCTGGTCTGATGCATCCTCAAACAATATGATCTCCGAAAGCCAGTCATTGACCAGCCTCGCCTGCTCCTCTGCCCTTCCGGTGTTTCCCAGGGAAACCGCCGCCCTTCCATGGGCACCGTTTTCCAGGATCACCTCAGCTTCTACTCCCGGGTATCCCCAGGAATCCCGAACATTTCTTCCAGTTATTTCTATAATATCAAGGCCGTTTAACATCTTTTTGCCTCCTGTCCTTTCTTACATTCTTACCGTAAGGATTGACGGAATTTACCAGTTCCATGCAGGTACGAAAGAAAAAAGATGCCAGGATGATTTTCCTTTCATCCCGACATCTTTCCTAATTAATTTACACGTTAAACGGCTTTTATGCCCGAAGTTCAATTCCCAGTCCCTGTAATCCGTTAAGGATTTTTTTCATAACAGCAAGAACCTCCTGCTCCTCCAGGGTATGATCACCTGCGCGGAAGGTGATGGAATAGGCAACAGACTTATATCCAGATAAAATCTGGGTTCCTTCATAAATATCGAAAAGCTCATAGCTTTCCAATATCTTTCCGCCACGCTGATCGATGATCTCTTCGATCTGTCCAACCAGAATTTCCTTTGGAACCACCATGCTGATATCCCTGGTAACAGCCGGATATTTTGCAATTCCGGTGTATTTCCGGTCAAAACTTGTAAACGGGATCATGGATGGCATATCGATCACAGCCACATAGGCCCGTTCCCCGATCTTATAGTTGTCAGCCACCTCCGGATGAACCTCTCCCAGATATCCGATGGTCACTCCATCATAAATAATATCTGCCTGTCTCCCTGGATGAAGGAATGTTTTTCCGCCCTTTGGATCATAATGAGGCTTTTTGTGCATTCCCGTCTTATCGAAGAATTCTTCAACAACGCCCTTCATATCAAAGAAATCCCCATCCCCATAAAAGCCCAGGGTAAACTGCATTCTTTCATCAGGAAGCTCTGTTAATGGAAGCGCCTTTGGAAGATAAATATTGGCCAGCTCATAAAGGCGGACATTCTTATTCCGGCGGTTGTAGTTAGTGGATAAAGAGTTTAACATTCCATGAAGAGGGGAGGTCCTCATAACGCTGAAATCCTCTCCCAAAGGATTTAATATATTCACCGTCACACGAAGAGGACTGTCATCCGGAATCAGCAGCCGGTCAAATACCTTGGGGCTTTCAAAGGAATAGGTCATTCCCTGGGAAAATCCACAGAACTCCGCCACTTCTCTGGCTGCCTCTTCTATTCTTAATTTATAGGACAGTTTGCCGGTGGTCGCCTCACCTGTGGGCAGGGATACGGGGATCTTGTCATATCCAAAGAATCTGGCAACTTCCTCAGCCAGATCTGCCATACAGCCTAAATCCTGGCGGAAGGTAGGAATGAGGATTTCACCTGCCCCTTCATCATATCCCAAATCCAGCTTTTTAAAGTATCCAAGCATTGTTTCCGGTTCGATCTCAGTTCCCAGAAGTCTGTTCATCTTTTCCGGCTCAAAGGGAAGTCTTTTTCCTTCCCGCCTGGACGGATAGATGTCGATCATGCCGCCTACGACTTCTCCTGCTCCCAGCTCTTCAATCAGCTGACAGGCGCGGTTAATCGCTTCTTCGGCGTTGTTTGGGTCAAGCCCTTTTTCAAACTTGCCGGAAGCATCGGTCCTTAATCCAACTTTTTTGGAAGAAAGCCGGATATTGGTTCCATCAAAGCAGGCACTTTCAAACACCATGGTATTCACCTCATCGGTGATCTTGGAGTTCTCTCCTCCCATGATACCGGCGATTCCTACCGCCTTTTCCCCATCGTTGATCATGAGAATGGTGCTGTCCAGCTTTCTTTCCTGTCCGTCAAGGGTCTGGAAGGTGTCGCCTTCTTTCGCGCGTTTTACAATGATCTCATAATTTGCAAGCAGGTCATAATCAAAGGCATGCATTGGCTGTCCGTACTCTTCCATCACATAATTTGTAATGTCCACGATATTATTAATGGGGCGGACTCCGCATGCGGCAAGGCGTCTCTGCATCCAGACCGGGGAAGGAGCGAGCTTGATATTTTTTACCATTCTTGCGCAGTAGCGGGGACAAAGGCTGCTGTCCTCTACGGATACCTTCAGATAGTTATGGATATCCTCGCTGTTGCCTGTAGCCGTTACCACCGGAGGTACAAAGGTCTTATGAAAGGTTGCAGCCGCTTCTCTTGCAATTCCTATTACACTGTAGCAGTCCACACGGTTTGAGGTGATTTCGTATTCAAATACGGAATCACGGAGGCCCAGCACCTCAATGGCATCAGCACCTGTTTCCGTATCCTCAGGCAAAATGTAAATTCCGCTTTCCGGAGCATCCGGATACATTTCACTGGAAAATCCCAGTTCTTCAATGGAACACATCATTCCGCAGGATTCGATCCCTCTAAGCTTCCCCTTTTTGATCTTAATTCCTTCTTCCGGAAGAGGACCGCCGTCATGGCCTCCTGCCACCTTTCCCCCATCTAATACCACAGGAATCTTATCTCCGGTCTTTACATTGGATGCGCCAGTGACGATCTGTACGGTTTCCGCTCCAACATTGACCTGACAGATGATTAACTTATCCGCATCCGGATGACGCTCTATGGATAATATCTGTCCAACTACAATTTTCTCTAAGTTTTTATCCAGGTCTACATAGCCCTCAACCTTTGTTCCGGTAAGCGTCATTGCATCTGTATATTCCTGGGCCATTACGTCTAAATCCGGAACGTATGCTTTAATCCATGATAATGGTGTATTCATTGATCTATCTCCCTTTCCTTAAAACTGCTTTAAGAATCTGATGTCGTTTTCATATAATAATCTCATGTCATCAATTTCATATTTTAACAGGGCAATCCGCTCCAACCCAACGCCAAAAGCAAAGCCGGTATATTCATTTGGATCAATACCGCTCATTGTAAGCACATTCGGATGGACCATGCCGCAGCCAAGAATCTCAATCCAGCCAGAACCTTTGCAGAAACGGCAGCCTTTTCCTCCGCATTTAAAGCAGGTAACATCCATCTCCGCACTTGGTTCTGTAAATGGAAAATGGTGTGGACGGAATTTCACCTTTGTATCCAGGCCAAAAAGCTCTCTTGCAAACTCTGCAAGGGTTCCCTTTAAATCTGCAAATGTGATATTTTTATCAATCACAAGTCCTTCAATCTGGTGGAAGGAGGGAGAATGGGTTGCATCCACCTCATCTGACCGGAATACACGGCCGGGAGCCAGCATGCGGATCGGCAGCTTGCCCTTTTCCATGGTCCTTACCTGAACCGGTGAGGTCTGGCTTCTTAATACGATGTTGTCGCTGATATAAAAGGTATCCTGTTCATCTCTTGCCGGATGATTCTTGGGTATATTTAATTTTTCAAAGTTATAGGAGTCGTATTCCACCTCCGGTCCTTCAATGACCTCATATCCCATGCCAATGAAAATTCTTTCAACCTCTTCCAGTGCAATGGTATTGGGATGGGTGTGGCCTACTTTATTTCGTCTGCCGGGAAGGGTCACATCAATCACTTCTTTTTTCAGCTGTTCTTCTCTGGCTTTTTTTTGCAGGGCGGACATGGCCTCCTCTAATTTTCCCTCGATCAGGGTCCGGGCATCATTTACCATCTGCCCCACCTTTGGTCTGTCTTCCGGAGCAACATCCTTCATACTCTTTAATACACTGGTCAGCTCACCCTTTTTTCCAAGATAGGCGACCTTAATGTCGTTCAGTTTTTCCAGCGCATCGGAAGCTTCAATCTGCCTTAATGCTTCCTGTTTGATTTTCTCCAATTGGTCCTTCATCGTGCTCTCCTTCTTTCCATAATCAAATTTTATATTTACTGCTTTAACAGTAAAATGAACTAAAAAAAGCTCCGCCCCAAAAAGGGACGAAGCTATATTCGCGGTACCACCCTGATTCCTGTGCATCACACAGGCACTCGGTATACGTAACGTGTATTAACGTCATGACTTACCCGCCAGACCGGCCGCCTAAACTGCCGCTGGTTTCAATCATGCTGCTTCGGTGGGAAATTCAATCTCTTAGCTGAACTTAAAAGGGCTTACAGCCGATGGCCCCTTCTCTCTGGAAGAAAATAAGGATTTACTTACACCTTCATTGCATTTGATATTTTAAATTGTAACGTTACGTACCATTGTAATAACGGATGTTCAAAATGTCAAGGATTATTTTTGTATGGATCCTACCTGAATGAAATAAGGCGGGTATCTGCCCTTTTTCCTTTTTTAAATAGCATCCTTATAAGCTTCTTCTAAAATTCTTTTAAATTCCAGGAGTATTTCATAAGTTTCAGCCCGTTTTTCCAGGTGCTCTATGAAAATATCAATATACTCCTTATCTTCGGCTCTTTTTGTTTTCTCAATCTGAACTTTTTCTTTTTCAGTTTTATAAAAATGGACTAACAAAATTAAAAGTACACTCTCAGCTATCAGTGCACCCGTCAATATAATATCTAAAAAACTCATCTTTTCCCCCTGTTCTTTTAAACCATAAAATACGGCCAAGATTTTTACAATATCTTTTACAGAATCAATAACTTAATCCATTCCTGTAATACGACCGTAAAAATCATCCATACCCCCTTCCTTTATCCGTGTACTGCAAAGGAATTCTTACGGGCCTGAAAGAGGCCGCCCTTCCAGCTTCCATAATAATCTCTGACATATTCATACCGCCTTTATAATGCTATTTTATATTGAATATCGAAATTTATAAAGTGTTTCATAACAAAAAAATAATAATAGCGCCAGAAAAGCATGATTTGAATCGCTTTCTGGCGCTATTTTTTACATTTTCATGGGAATTACACAGCAAATTGGCTGTTATATAGCTGGGCATAAAATCCATTTTGGGAAATGAGACTGTCATGAGTTCCCTGCTCAATGATGTGGCCATCCCGCATGACCAGTATCACATCCGCTTCTTTTATGGTTGAAAGCCGGTGGGCGACAATAAAGCTGGTACGCCCCTCCATCATTTTTCCAAAAGCCTTCTGTATTTTTATCTCGGTTCTGGTATCAATGGAAGAAGTGGCTTCATCAAGGATCAGCATGGGCGGAAGACACAGCATGACTCTTGCAATGCATAAAAGCTGCTTCTGGCCCTGGGATAAGTTTCCTCCGTCTTCCGTTATGACAGTATCATATCCTTCCGGCATGCGCCTGATAAAGCCATGGGCATGAGCCTCCTTTGCTGCAAGAATGATCTCCTCCTCAGCCGCATCCGGCCTTCCGTATGCGATATTTTCACGAATTGTCCCTGACTTTAACCAGGTTTCCTGGAGCACCATGCCGTAACTGGTTCTTAAGCTTTGTCTGGTCATATGACGCACATCTGTCCCATCCACCCGGATAGAACCGGAATCCACATCATAAAAGCGCATGAGGAGATTGATCACCGTACTTTTTCCGCAGCCGGTGGGGCCTACAATGGCAACTCTCTGTCCCGGCCGCACCTTTAGATTCATATTCTCAATTAATTGGATATCCGGATTATAGGAAAAGTACACATGCTCCAGGGATACCTCTCCCTTTGCATTGCAGAGCACTGCTGCGTCAGGCTCCTCCGGGATTTGAGGCTCTTCGTCGATCAGATCAAATACACGAGTTGCAGAAGCAAGGGCGTTTTGAAGCTCTGTAATCACTCCTGATATTTCATTAAACGGCTTTGTATATTGATTGGCATAGCTTAAAAAGCAGGAAAGCTGTCCTATGGATAAAAGCCCCTTTACAGCCGCAAAGGCACCGGCAATTCCAACGCTGGCATAAACAAGGCTGTTCACAAAGCGGGTCGCCGGATTGGTAATGGATGAAAAGAAAGTGGCTTTCAGGCTCCAGACACGCAAATCCTCATTGATATCTTCAAATTTCTCCTGTGCATCGGCTTCATGGGCAAAAGCCTGCACCACCTTCTGATTTCCCAGCATCTCTTCCACAAGAGAAGTCAGCTCTCCTCTGGTCTGTGACTGCATCTTGAACATGCGGAAGGTCTTTCTTGCAATAAAACTGGCTGCAAATAGGGAAACCGGCGTTACCAGCACTACCACAACCGTTATGGCAGAATTCATGGAAAACATGAAAAACAATGTTCCCAAAATAGTGAGGACTCCGGTGAAGAGCTGGGTAAAGCCCATTAACAACCCGTCGGAGAACTGATCGATATCCGCAATGATCCTGTTTATAATATCTCCGTGAGAATGGGAGTCAATATATTTTAAAGGAAGGATCTCCAGCTTATTAAATGCCTGGGTCCTGATATCCTTTACCACCCGGTAGGTAATCAGATTGTTGATATGGCTCATAAGCCACTGGGCTGCCGCTGTTATTGCTATGATGACTCCGATTTGCTTTAAAATCAACCACATACCGGCAAAATCAACTGCTCCTGCTCCCACAATACAGTCAATGGCCCTGCCTGTGAGGATGGGAACGTACAAGGTCAGCAGGACCGTGACAAAAGCACAGGCCAGGGAGGCAGCAACTCCCCATTTATAACGGCCAATGGAGCCAAGGATCCGTTTGACAGTGAATTTGTATCTATTTATGTCCATGCTATTGCACCTCCTCTTTCGACAGCTGAGATAAGCAGATTTCCCGGTAAACCTGGCAGGAAGTTAACAGCTCCTCATGGGTTCCCCAGCCTGCCATTTGTCCGTCATCAAGGACCAGGATCCTGTCTGCATTTTTAATGGTGGAAGCTCTCTGGGACACCAGGAATACGGTCATATTCCCGGTACTTTCCTTAATTGCCTTTCTAAGCCTTGCATCGGTAGCAAAATCCAGGGCGGAAGCACTGTCATCCATAATGAGGATCCGGGGATCTTTTACCAAAGCCCTTGCAATGGCAAGCCTCTGCCGCTGTCCGCCGGAAAGATTCTTTCCTCCCGCCTGGATCATGAGTTCCAGCCCTTGCCCTTTTTCCTCTACAAAATCCTTTGCCTGGGCAATGGAAAGAGCCTGATAAATCTCCCTGTCCGTTGCCTCCTTTTTCCCCCACTTCATGTTTTCCCTAAGGCTTCCTTTAAAAAGCACTGCCTTTTGAGGGACAATCCCAACCAGCTCCCGAAGCTGGCCCAAAGGATATTGTCTCACATCAACTCCCCCTACCTTTACGTAACCTTCTGTAACCTCATAAAACCGGGGAATCAGATTTACCAGAGTGGTCTTGCCGGAGCCTGTTCCACCGATGATTCCGATGGTCTCCCCTTCCATGACCCGAAAGGACAAGCCGCTTAATGCCGCATCCTTGGCCCCTGCATAGGCAAAGGTCATACGGTCAAATTCCACTTTAGGCGCGCCCTGCTTCTCTTCCACAGCCTCATGAGAGATTTCTGTAATGGCAGGCTCCTGTTCAAATACAGCACTTATCCGGCCGGCGCAGGCCAGGGACTTTGAAATCGTAATGATCAGATTTGCCAGTTTTACAAGTTCCACCAGAATCTGGGACATGTAATTTACCAGCGCGATCACTTCACCCTGGGTGATGATGCCCCTCTGGACCTGTCCGGCACCGGCATTGATAAGAACAATGATCCCTAGGTTGATCATCACATAGGTAAGAGGGTTCATTAAAGCTGCAATTTTACCTACAAAAACCTGGAAACGTACCAAAAGGCCATTTCCCTCATCAAACCGGCGCATTTCATCATTCTGACGGTCAAAGGCACGGATAACTCGGACTCCTTCAAGATTCTCTCTGACAGCCAAAAGCACCTGGTCCAATTGCTTCTGCACCTTTTTATACAGTGGGATGCTGATCAGCATAATGCCGAATACCACAAAGGAAAGAATGGGGATAAGCACCGCAAAAATAACAGCTGTCCTGACATTAATGGTAAATGCCATGATCATGGCGCCGCATACCACAAACGGAGAGCGAAGGAACAGACGGAGGAATAAATTCACTCCCGACTGAACCTGATTGGCATCGCTGGTTATACGGGTAATCAGGGTAGCGGTCCCAATGGAGTCTATTTCCTGGTACGAGAGCCTGCCTATATGGGCAAACAAATCATTTCGCAGAGAAGTTCCAAAGCCTGCCGCTGCTTTTGCCGCAAAATACTGGGCCGTAATAGAGCAGGCAAGGCCTATAATGCCAAGCACCACCAATAATCCGCCCATCTTAAGGATATAAGGCATGTTCTGGGACTTGATCCCCACGTCGATCACCTTTGCCATTACAAGAGGCACCAATAATTCAAAGCAGGCTTCCAGAAGCTTAAATAACGGCCCCATAACGCTTTCCAGCTTATAGTCCTTTAAATATTTCAGGAGCTTTTTCATCCTAATATTCCTCCGCTTTTGAAATTTTAATATATTTTAGGAATAATACCTTGTAACATTATACCAGTTTGGTATAATAATACAATACTAAATATGAAATAGAGGATATCCCAATGAATCCAATTAATTCAAAGCAGCTTTACTATTTTACTACAATTGCAGAAACCGGAGGCTTTACAGCCGCAGCCAAAAAGCTGGGATTATCCCAGCCGCCTTTAAGCAAGCAGATTTTTCTGCTGGAAGAGGAGCTTGGGGTAAAGCTTTTTGAACGCGGTTCCAGAAAAACGGAACTGACGGAAGCAGGAACTTTTTTATATTCCAGAGCCAAAGACATTCTGTCCATGATGGATTCCATTGCGGAAGAACTCCATCATTTCCAGGCTGCTTCCAATGGAGTTTTAAAACTGGGAACCATCTCTTCTTCCGGTAATATGCTCCACGACTTTTTAAAGGCATACTGCTGTACCCATCCAAAGGTACGGTTTGAGGTCACAGAAGGAAATACTTACGAGCTTCTAGAAAAGATGAAAAACGGGATTGTAGAATGCTCCATTATCCGTACTCCATTTAATGCAGAGGGTTTTGAATGCGAATACGGAAAAGAAGAACCTTTAATGGCGGTTGGAAACCCTTCCTTTTTTTCAGGCGTTCCCATGAATAAAATCAGGCTGACAGACCTTTCAGGCAAGCCTTTGATCTATTACCGCCGGTTTGATTCCATCATCTCTCTTGCCTTCCAAAACAACGGCATAGTTCCCAATGTTTTTTGCCGCAATGATGATGCCAGGACCTGTCTTCAATGGGCGGCCATCGGCCTTGGGATCGCCCTGGTGCCTGAATCCATCAGCAAAACAGGGGAACATACCAGTCTTGTTTTCAGGGAGATCGACTCTAAAGATACTGTTACCAGGATGGCAGCCGTATATAAAAAAAATGGCTATGTTTCAAACATAGCCAAAGAATTTGTTTCCTATTTTGGTGAACTGATGTCCCTTTCCTAATCAAAAAGGCTTAACTGGGTTACCACGTAATTCTTTTTATACCCATGAATGATATCTTTCATCCGGTATAATATCCCATACCGCTCACACTCTCTGGAAAATATCTGCCACAGCTTTTTTGCACCCGGGCTTGTACATTCATAACTGTTTCCATAACGCCTGATATATTCGGAAACCAGATCCTGCTGGGGAAACTGTTCCCGGAGGCGGTCAAAATACCATTCTCTCTGATTATTCCTCAAGGTCACCCCAAAAGCTGGATAAATAAAGCTGGCTCCGGTATCATGGGCAGCTTTTACGATTGAAAGGATATTTTCCTCGCTATCCTCCAGAAACGGAAGAACCGGCATCAATAATATCCCCGCAAATATCCCGTTCTTCCTTAATGCCTCAATCAAAGCCAGCCGCTCGGAAGGGCGGGATACATTAGGTTCGATTTTTTTCGCCAGATCATCGTCTGTCGTGGTAACCGTCACTTTGCACAGGACAGGGGAATGCTCCATGATTCCTTTAAGAACATCCATGTCCCGTTTAAGAAGGGCGCTTTTCGTAGCCACTGCCGCTCCAAAGCCATATGCGTCAATAAGCTCAAGGGCATGTCTTGTTAATTCAAGTTCTTTTTCAAAAGGATTGTAGGGATCGCTCATGGCTCCTGTCCCTACAATACCGGTTCTCACCTTGCGCCTTAAATCGTCCCGGATGATGCGCAGGGCATCCTCCTTGACCCGCACCGAATCAAAATCCGCAATCCGGTAACAGTCTGAGCGGCTGTCACAATAAATACAGCCATGGCAGCACCCTTTATAGATATTCATATTATAGTCAATACCAAACCACTGGGAGCCTTTTGTTCTGGTCACTATGGTCTTTGCAGAAATATTTTCCATCTGTTTTTCGTTCCTTTCCTCACTGCCCATTTTCATACTCACTGGCTTCATTCTATGATTTATGAACCGATCTGTCAATCCTGTGGGTGTTTTTACCTATCCCTTGATATTTTTTTTGTTCCATGATAATATTCTAATATTAGCGGGGAAAATTATGACAGGAAAAGGAGAGATTATGATTCGATTCTTATTGCGCTGCAAGCAAATCTATGACAAATACAGCAGGGATGAGATGACCGTATATGCAGCCCAGGCCTCCTTTTTCTCCATCATTGCAGCATTTCCCTTTATGATGCTTTTACTGGCATTGATACAGCTCATCCCATCCATTACGAAAGCCAATCTGCTCCAGCTTATGGTCACAATTATCCCAAGCACACTGGAAATAAACAGCTTAATCGTATCTGTTATCGATGACCTTTATACTAATTCTCCGGTAGCTGTCCTTTCCGTGACCGCAGTGGCTGCCATATGGTCTGCTTCCAAGGGGATGCTCAGTATTGAGCGGGGCTTGAACCGGGTATTTGGCCAGGAGAAAAAGCGAAACTATATTGTGACCCGGATCATCTGTGCCGGCTATACCATCATCTTTATGGCCATCTGTCTCCTGACCCTTGTTCTGCTGGTCCTTGGAGGCTCCATCCAGAGCTTTATGAACCGCCACTTTCCGCTGCTGGCCGAGATCACCCAGCATGTTCTTACGTTTCGTACCATGCTCGTTTTCATTCTGACGATCTGCTTTGCTGTCCTTTATACCTATGTACCGGAAAAAAAGCAGCACTTTATTAGTCAGCTTCCCGGAGCCGCCTTTTGTACATTGGGCTGGATCGGTTCTTCCTTTGCGTTTTCTATTTATTTTAATAACTTCGGAAATTACTCTGTCATGTACGGAAGCCTTACCGCCATTGTGCTGTTAATGCTATGGATTTATGCCTGTATCTGCATTCTGTTTTTCGGAGCGGAAATTAATTATTATTATTCCATAAACTGGAAAGAGCATACGCGCTATTAATCAAAAACCAGGGCTTGCATAATCGCAGCTGCCCTGGTTTTAATATTTGCATTTTTATAATTTAGGTAAACAAAGGAGTGGATAAGTATCTGTCACCGGTATCAGGAAGGACTACAACGATCCTTTTCCCGGCATATTCCGGACGCTTTGCCACTTCCCTGGCCGCCCATACGGCTGCGGAGGAGGAAATCCCCACTAAAATCCCCTCTGTTTGTGCCAGTTCTTTTCCTGTCTCGTAAGCATCTCCATTTTCCACTGTTATAATTTCATCGTAAACATCGGTTTTAAGAATCGACGGGACAAATCCCGCTCCGATTCCCTGAATTCCATGTGGCCCCGGCTTTCCTCCGGAAAGAACCGGTGAAGCGGCAGGTTCCACTGCTATCACCTTTATGTCAGGTTTTTTACTTTTTAAGTATTCTCCTGCTCCGGTAATGGTGCCTCCGGTTCCCACGCCGGCTATAAAAACATCGATCTTTCCATCGGTATCCTCCCATATCTCAGGGCCGGTGGTTTCATAGTGGGCTTTGGAATTGGACGGATTGTCAAACTGCCCCAGAATGACGGAACCGGCTATTTCATCTTGCAGCTCTTTCGCCTTTGCAATGGCGCCTGACATCCCTTTTGCTCCTTCTGTTAATACAATTTCCGCTCCATAGGCCTTTAAAAGATTGCGCCGTTCCACGCTCATGGTCTCAGGCATGGTAAGAATGGCCTTATATCCCCTCATGGCAGCTATGCTTGCGATGCCGATTCCAGTGTTGCCGGAAGTCGGTTCTATGATCGTGGCGCCTGGCTTTAAGACGCCGGACTTTTCTCCATCCTGAATCATATAGAGGGCCGCCCGGTCCTTTACGCTTCCTGCAGGATTAAAATATTCCAGCTTCCCTATAATGACAGCTGCCGCATGGTGCCGTTTCCCATAATTAGACAATTCCACAAGGGGGGTATGGCCGATCAGTTCCGATGCGCTTTTTTTGATATTTTCCATATTCATCCTCTTTTCAACCGAAAAATATTCTTAAACAGGTTCCCTTTTTATTCAAACCTCACCAGAATTAAGCGGATATTCGTAAACTGTTCCGGCTGAGGCATTATGACAACTCATAAAGGCTGCGATACTTTTCCTTTAAGTACTGAATGAAATAATCCGGAGTAAAATCCTCACCCGTAACATCCTTTAAGATTTCACGGCTGGTTTTCAGCTTTCCAAACTTGTGGACATGTTCCCTTAAATACTCTCTTATAACGTCAAGCTTTCCATCTTTAAGAAGTTCGTCAAAATCCATCTCTTTTCTCATATGGTAATAAAGCTGAGCCCCAAAAGCATTTCCCAGTGCATAAGACGGAAAATAGCCGATCAGTCCCTGGGACCAGTGAATATCCTGAAGGATTCCCTCTGATGGATTTTCCGGGCGCACCCCAAGATATTCCTCATATTTATCCGCCCAGATTTCCGGAAGCTTCTTTAAGTCCACGTCTTCTTCTATAATCATTTTCTCTAATTCATAGCGGATCATAATATGAAGATTGTAGGTGAGTTCGTCTGCCTCTGTCCGGATAAAGCTTGGCTCCACCTTATTAATTGCATCCATATACTGTTCAATGGAAATTTCCTTTAATTGTTCAGGATATAGTTCCTGAAGCTTTTTATAAATAGGAACCCAGAAGGCCTGGCTGCGGCCGATGATGTTCTCAAAAAAGCGGGACTGGGATTCGTGCATTCCCATGGATGTCCCCTGACCAACCGGAGTCTGGGTGATCTCATCACTGATTCCCAGCTCATAAAGTCCATGACCGGCTTCATGAATCACGGAGAACATGGAGTTATCCACCTTCTCCCGATAACTGGTGGTGATCCTGACATCGTGGTTATGGAGATTTGTGGTAAATGGATGAGCGCTTTCTGAAAGAACACCCTTTGTAAAGTCAAAGCCAACATATTCGGCAAGATAATGTGCCATCTCCCTTTGTTTTTCCTCAGAATAACCGCCTGATAAAAAGGAATCATCAATGGTCTTGCCATTTTCCTTAATCTCTTTTAAAAGAGGTACGATCTCTTCTTTAAGCCGGCTAAAGAATTCATCCAGGAGCTCCATATTGAACCCTTTTTCAAACTCATCTAATATGATATCATAAAGCTTCTGGCCTTCCTTCTTCCGGTAAGAAGCAAACTTCTTTTTAAAACCGATTACTTTTTCAAGAGTCGGCGCAAAGGAATCAAAATCTTCCTCTTTTTTTGCCTTTGACCAGATTCTGGCTGCCTCCGCTATGAGCTGGGCATTCTCCCTGTACTCCTTTGATGGAATGCACACCAGTTCTTCCCTGGCTTCCTTCGCTCCCTTGACAATGGCCCGCTCCACATCGGACAGACTATTATCTTCCTCGCAGCCGGCAATGGCTTTCCCCATCTCTTCCCCTGTCATAACCTTGTAATATTCCTCTGAGAGCACACCGATCACCCGTGAAGTATAGGAACCGGCACCTTCCGGAGCGAGAGTTTCATTATCCCATTCAAAAAGGACAAGAGAGGTTTGAAGTGCCATGGTCTTTTCCAGTAAAGAGGACAAAATTTCATAAAATTTGCTCATAATCTGTTTCTCCTTTATTTCTGCAAATAATAATCCAGACTTGGGAATTCATGCATTCTTCCATCTGGCAAATGCTTCAAGCTTCAAACACGGCCTGGCATTTATGCTGGTATTTCGCTTAAAATCAGGGACGCTCTGTATGAGTGTCCCCAGGCGGAATAAAAAAATACTTTTATAAATATCACTTACTGGAGCCAAAAATGGAAGCTTCTTTTATATCAAGGGTTTTAAGCCAATTTTTGACTTTTTCCTCCTGATATGCATTTGCTGAAAAATCCTCAAGCTCCATGTCAATGGGAATATCCGTTTTCATGGTAGCCAGGGTTTTGGAAAGCAGAGCTGCTTTTTCCCCGCATAATTCCTCATCACTGGTCTTAGTCAATGCCTTATAAGGAGAACGGGTGATTCCAAGTTCATTTTTCCAGAAATCCTGAAGCGCTTTTAAGCTCTTTTTATCAGACTCGGCCTCATGAATGGAACGGTATATCTCTTCCACAGTACCATATTCCCTAAGAAGCGGAGGAACCGCGCTGCTTACTCCCTTTACTCCCGGGATATTATCAGAAGGATCTCCCTGGATCCCCTTTAAATCCGCAATCTGCTCCGGCCTTACTCCCTCTTCATGTAACACCGTATCAGAGGTATATTCAAAAACTTTTTCCGGAAGGTTGACCTCTTCTTTTTTTACACCGTAAAAAGAATAGTACTTTTTATACAGCTCGTCCGCTTTTTCCTGCCGGGACTGAACCATCCACGCCCGGACATTATATTCATCATTTACAAGCTGGAGATAATCGTGATCCTTTGTGAGGAGGATCATGGAAATCTTGTCCCTGAATTTCATGACCAGGCTTCCGGCATAATCATCAGCTTCATACTGTTCACTTAAAAGCACCTGAAAGCCCACGTCTTTTAAGATCTCTTCCATCAGGATAAACTGGTTTTTTAACGGCTCCGGTGTAGCTCCCCTGGTTCCCTTATAATCCGGGTACAATTCTCTTCGAAATGTATCCCTGGTTCTGTCAAATACAAAGGCAATGTGATCCGGCTGCTGTTTTTTCATCAGAGAGACCACCATCTTAAGCATTCCAAAAATTGCGTTGGTATAGGTGCCGTCCTTTGCATGAAGGATCTTATCATAATGCTTCTGCTTTTCCTCCTCTGACTTTGCAAACATAATCTCCCTTGGTAAAACCGCATAATAGCATGTCGACAGCATAGAAGAACCGTCAACAACTACAAATTTTCTTTCAGACATGTATTTCTCCATTCCTTCAAATATCTTTGCAGAATCAGGTAAAATAATTCTGCAATTCTGTTTCATTTCTTGCACCCAAGCGTTTCATAACCTCTTTCCGTTCCTGGGCAGATAATCCCTTCCATAGCTTTTGGACGCGAGGGTCCCCAAAACCGACATATGGTACTCCATTCCGCTCGCATTCATAGGATGACAAGTAGTGATTGAGAGCACTCCATTCCACATAAAACGCATTGATGCTGCGGCTTAAAGAGCTTACTTTTACCATGTTCCTTCCTCCCTGATAAATATGTGCTATCCCGATCAGATATTCCCTTCCATTATACTCTGATTTTTCATTTATTCATAGTCTAATATTTCGTTTTAAAATATAATTTTCCTCAAAAGACGTTGAACTATGTAGCAAGAGGCTATATAATACAGATATCAAGAATAAAAAGGGAAGGTACTATCAAAAAATGGAAAAAGAGATCAAATATCCGTATATTTTATTTAAAATTGCCGGCTCCCTCTATTGCATTAACAGTAAATACATATCAACCATTGTGCAGCTGCCCCAATACAGCACAATACCGGCCGCCCCAGCCAATGTGACCGGAATGTTCAAATACCGCAATGAGGTCATACAAATGCTTGATTTACGGGTAACCTTTGGACTAAAACCTATTTCCGATGAATGCAGGGATTTTGAAGAGATGATTGATGCCAGAAAGCAGGATCACATCAATTGGGTAAAGGAACTGGAGCGTTTCATTCATGAGGGCGGAACCTTCGGCCTGGCAAAAGATCCCCATCAGTGCGCTTTAGGAAAGTGGTATGATAATTTTAAAACCGACAACGTTACCATTGCCCGTCATCTCAGTAAAATAGAGGAGCCGCATGCAAGGCTTCATCTGGCTGCCGACGAAGCGGAACGCTGCAAAAAAGACTGTGAAGAATGCCAGAGGGAAGAATGCCTCTTTAAAATTTTAAAACGGGTAAAGGAAGAATCCATGCCAACTATCTTAAATCTTCTGGACCAGACAAAGGATTTATTCCGTTCAACGATTTACAAAGGAATGGTTCTTATACTGGATGAAATGGGATGGGGAATCGTAGTTGACGAGATCGTTGCAGTGGAAGACTTGGATGTCATAGCAGGCAGGGACCAGGATCCCATGGTAAACCATTGCTCCTATATCAATCAGGTGATGGAAAGTCCAAAAATCGAAGGTCTTATTTTTGAGCTGAACACAAATTCCTTATTCGCCAGATTAAAAGAACTGGAAGCTGCTTTTTAAAGCTGTCTTTCCATATTGATTCCTGTAAAAAGAGCCGGAAAAGTTTAACCACAACCTTTCCGGCTCTTCCAGTGAAAGCCCAGGCACTTCCCTGAGCTCACCTTTCAGAAATACTTCTTATTGCCCCACAAATTACTCTTCTTTAAATCCAGATATTCATTGTAGGCCTTTTCCAATATTTGCTTTTCATTTGAAAACTTCAGAAGATGATACGCTTCATGGAATTTGTAATATCCTGAATCAATAAAATATTCTTCCCGCTGTGGTTTACTGTAATAGCTGTCGGCCATCATTAGATACCAGTGCACATCTTTTTCCACCATATCCTGAGGCGTGTTAAAGGAGTACTGGCTCTTACCAATGTATTTGATTATGGACGCACTTACGCCTGTCTCTTCCTTTACTTCCCGGAGAGCCGTCTCTTTATACTCTTCACCCGCTTCTACTGTTCCCTTTGGCAAAACCCAACCTTCATACTTATTTTTGTAATTCTTATATAAAACCAGAATTTTACCTCGAAAAATAACCACACCGCCACAACTCGTTGCTTCAATCATTGCAATTCCTCCAGAGTGAAACCGTAACTTCCTTTGGAAGTCCGGTTTTGGTGTGTCACACAGACTGGCTCTAGTATACCTCTTTTTGGACTCATATGCAAGTGCGTAATCATGGAAAGCAAATATCGTTCTTTTTATTGTTTGGAAAAATATAAATCAAAAAGCGCTCTGGCAATGGGTGCTGCTATCTGTCCGCCGGAGCCGCTTTCTTCTGCAATCACGCTTATGACTACTTTTGGATGGTCTGCCGGAGCAAATCCCACAAACCAGGCATGGGTTTCCTTACCTGTTTCAAATTCCGCAGATCCGGTCTTTCCGGCTACCGTATAGGCATCGGTCCTAAGAGCGGAGCCGGTTCCCTCTGTTACAACAGAACGCATAAACTCGGTCAATTCAGAAGCCTCCACGGCGGTCATAAGACTCATGTAGGACTGAGGCATAAATTTCTTAATGACATCTCCCCCTGCATTTTCCACCCGGTCAATGAGATAAGGCTTCATAAGGGTACCGCCATTGGCAATGGCCGCCACGATCATTGCATTATGAATGGGCGTTATCTGAGTCTGGCCCTGGCCGATGGAGGTCTGAAGGATCTGCCACGTATCAGCCCCGTTTCCCATGGAATAGGAGCTTTTACTGCTGGCAATGGGCAGGGCCAGGTCCGAATTAAACAGAAGCTGGTCCGCAGTATTCTTTAATCCATTTAAATCCAGTTGCAGACCAAGATTGGAAAAAGCCCCGTTGCAGGAGTTTGTAAATGCCTGCTGCAGATTTTGATGTCCATGGGCTGTCCCATGGTAACACCGGATGGTATAATCCCCATTTTTATAAGTCCCGTTGCAGTCAAAGGTATAATCATTATAATTGGACGGATTTTCCTTTATATACTCCAAAGCCGTCACCAGCTTAAAGGTGGAACCAGGAGGATAAAGCCCCTGGGTTGCCCGGTTTAATAACTGTCCTGACGTATTTTCCTCCGCAACCAGATGACTCCAGTCCGCAGCCAGGGTGTTTGGATTGTAATCCGGCTTGGATACCATGGCAAGGATCTTGCCGGTATCCGGCTCCATCACTACCACCGCTCCTTTTCGCTTGCCCAAGGCATCATAGGCTGTCTTCTGTAAGTCCACATCAAGAGTGGAGATAACACTGTCCCCCTGATTCTTTACAGATGACAGTTCATTTACCACCTGCTCCACAAGATTTACATGGCTGGTCAAGAGATAGAAATTGGCCAGGGCTTCCAGACCGGTTTTTCCATTGGTAGAATATCCCACCACATGGGCAAACAGCGAATCATAGGGATAAACCCTTGTTTCCTTTCCCTCTCCATCCACCTCTGTCCTGGCAAGGGCCCTGCCGTCATTGCTGTAGATCTCCCCACGTACCACCCGGTCTGCAAAGCTGTCTAGTCTGGCATTATAGGAATTATTGATCACACTGTCGCTTTTCACAAGCAGAAAATAGCCAAAATAAACCGCAAGCCCTACAAAAAGTAGTACGACCCCATAGGTAAGTATCAGAATATGGTGATTTGCTTTTGGATTCGGGTTAGCCTTCATATTTTTCTTCTTCCTCTTCATTGCGTTTGAGTATATAAAGCCCCTGGATGATTCCAAAAATGATAAAGGTGCTTAAAATAGAGCTTCCTCCATAACTGACCAGGGGAAGGGTCACTCCTGTGGAGGGAATGAATTTGGTCACTCCTCCTACGGTTAAAAATACCTGAATAATATAAATAGTTCCAAGGCCAAATGCAATCAGCTTATAGAACACTGCCTGCATCCGGCTGGCAATCATCATGAACTGTAAAAAGCATCCCAGACAGATAAGAAGGACACACAGTGCAAAAATGCCTCCCAGCTCCTCCGAAATCGCTGAAAATATAAAATCCTTTTCTACCACCGGGATCCTTCCTGGCATCCCCCGGTACAGTCCCATACCAAATAAACCTCCGGTACCAATGGCAAATAAAGACTGGGTGATCTGGTATCCCTTTCCCGCAATATCTGACCAGGGATTTAACCATGCCGATACTCTGGTCCTTACATGCCCGAATAACTCATAGGCCAGCATAGCCGCAAGAGTCCCGCCTCCTGCTCCTGCCAGAAGATAGAGCCATTTTCCCGTTGCCACAAAGAGCATGAAAATGTAAGTAACAAAGAAAATCAGGGCGCTTCCAAGATCTCTGGAGGCCACCAAAATGAGAACATGAAGGGCTGCCGCTACTGTTACAATAAGGATCGTCTTTAAACTGGTAGACCGGTAAAACATAGTGGCTATAAAAAAGACATAGCTGATCTTTACAAATTCCGTGGGCTGGAAGGAATAGCCGCCGAACCCAATGGAAAGCTGGGCGCCGTAGCTGCTGGTTCCGGCAATGCATACGATACCAAGGAGGAGAAGTCCTCCTATCCCATAGATCCATGGAATCCTGCTTAACTGCCATACCCTGTCAATGACAAAGGGGATGACAAAGGTCACCAGGGCCGCAGCGGCCACAATGACAAACTGCTTTATGGCCCGGTCAAAAGAAAGCCTGGTCAGCATAATAAATCCTATGGTAAGGAGCATGCACATATTGTTGACCAGCAGCCTGGATACATTGCGGTAAATAAGCCGGTACAGGAAAAGGTAACAGAAAAAGAAGATTACCTGTGCCACGTAAAACACCAGCATCTTCTCATCCTCCGTCTCCAGCCAGATGATCACATAGGCAAGGAAGTGAATGAGAAACATGGCAAAATTCTGGTGCCCGCAAATTTTCCTTTTCCTGATTTCATCCGGCAAGGAAAAAAAACGAAAATTTAAATATGTGTATAATGTAATCAACAGTATCATCAGATATCTAGAGACATCAATAATCAGATTAATCATATGCCACCTACTCTACGCCGCGTTTGAAATGACCTCTGGTGAATTCTTCAAAGGCCAGCTTTGCTTCTCTCCCATAAAGGAATCCATCAGAAAAGCTTTGTATCACCGCTTTTGTCTGTGCCTTGTTCTCTGTGGTGAACTGAAGCCGCAGTCCTAAGGGGGATAATCCCTTTACCGCATCCTCTAATCCAAGAAGGGACAGGGCCGCCGAATTATAAATGGAATTGTAGCAGAAAACACAATGGTTTTTTACGGGAAATGATTTTCCCATCCGGTCTTTTAATGTCAAAACAACCGGTGTCTTATCACACCGCTCCATTCCCTGATGAAGGCACTGGGCAGTCACCATCATGGGCAGACGGCCGTATACCAAAAGCTCTCCCGGAACTTTTAGTTTTCCCAATTCCCGGTTGTTTAATTCTACCGGCCAGGTCAGCTCATCCGCCCCCAGTTCCATTAGCATCTCCTGGGCTGGATTGTTCATTCCATACATTCCAAAATCAAATATCAGGCTTCCTCTGATACCCTTCTCTTTTAAATAGCCGGTTTCCTCCAGAGAACGGATCAGGAATCCGTCAAATGCTGCGGTTTTCAGTTCTGTTAAATATTTATCAAAGAACTGTTCCGCCCTTGTCCTGAAAATATGGGGCATGGTAAGCATACATTCCTTACCGGCCCTGTGGCAGCTTTCTACAGACGCTTTCCACTGTTCCGGCTTAAATTCTGCAGCATCGATATAAATTCTTTTTACATCAGGGCTGTTCACCGCTTCTTCAAAGCAATCCGGCCGCTCCAGAGAAACCGTAAGCTTGGGACCTTCTGAAACCGGTTTCCGTCTGTAACCAGCCTCCCCGGCAGCTTTTGGCGGCTCTGCCTGTCTGTTCTCTTTGTAATCCTTAAGAATCTCATATTCCAAGGCTTCCAGCCCCCGCCTTCGCAGGTCATTGAGAGCCTGAACCGGCAGAAATATGTTTCCTTTTATGTTAATATCAAGATTTTCAAAATAAAAAGGAGTATTTCCCGTCTTATCCAGCTGCTTTCTCACCTTTTCCTCAGTTACAGGCTGATTTTGGGCTGTCTGCACGATCTCCCCGGTGACTGCGGTATTATGACCGCAGGCACTTAGGAGCAAAGAGGCCTTTTGCCCCTCTTCCAGAAACGCGGTTCCAACCACCGGCTCCTTTACCTGCTTTTCCACAAAATTTTTATCCAGGTAATCGAATAACGGCTGATTGCCTTCCCGAAAAGCCGGCTTCTCTTTCCAGACCACCATATCCCGTCCGTTTTGGCGCTTATAGTATCCATCGGTCTGTCCGCCCCGGTCAAATAAGTCCAGAAGTATTTTCTTATCCTGCACTTCGACCTCATAGCCTTCTCTCCCCTTAGCAAGATAAAGGTCCACATACTTTCGGTAAATGCTCACGACTCCTGCCGTGTATCTGGGGCTCTTCATCCTTCCTTCAATTTTCATGGAATAGACTCCGGCTTCTATCAGGTCCGGTATGATATCCAGGGTGCTCAAATCCTTAAGGCTTAAGCAGTAACGGTCTCCTCCTCCTCCAAGAGCCTGTCCTTCCCGTTTCACTTCGTAGGGAAGGCGGCAGGTCTGGGCGCATCTTCCCCTGTTTCCGCTTCGCCCTCCTATGAGGCTGCTGAATAAACATTGACCGGAATAGCAGTAGCACAATGCGCCGTGTACAAAGCTTTCGATCTCCACATCCACCTGTTCATGGATCTTCGCAATTTCCTTTAAGGACAATTCCCTGGCAGTAACAACCCGTTCCGCACCCAGGTCTTTTAAAATCCCGGCTCCATAAGCGCCGGTAATGGTCATCTGCGTGCTGGCATGAATGGGAAGTCCCGGAAAACTCTCCCGGATGAATTGGAAGGTTCCCATATCCTGTACAATAACCGCATCCAGACCCTGCCTGTAATAAGGAAGAAGATAATCGTAAAGCTCATACATCTCCTGCTCCTTCATCAGCGTATTAACCGTCATGTACAGCTTTCGCCCATGAAGATGGACGTAATCAATGGCTTCAAGCAGCTTGTCCTCTTGGGGATTTTCCGCATAAGCCCTTGCTCCAAACCGGCTGCCGCCCATATAGACCGCATCGGCACCTGCCGCCACCGCTGCCCTCATACTTTCAAATGATCCTGCCGGAGCAAGAATTTCGACTGCTTTCTTCACAAGTTCCTCCTTTTTCCTTTATTGATGAAAGAGAGGATGTCACGGCCCAGCCGCCCAACATCCCCTCCTGACTTATTCTTTCTTATCGGAATCCGCAGATTTCCTGGCTTCCGCCAGTTCCAGCTTTGCCGACTCAAGCTTCATCTGAGTGGCCACAAGTTCATGCTTTAAGCTATAGATCTCCTTTTCCATCTCCGCCTTCTGCTGCTCCAGTCCGGCGGACTGTTCTCTGGCCTTAAAGTAATCATCCGCCATATTCAGCTGGATCATGATATTCTGATATTCTGCGCTCTGCTTCGTGAACCCTTCCTGATGCTTCAGCGTTATAATCATCTCATTGATGTAGCTTGCCAGGCGGTGAATATAACTTTCCTCTTCTCTTCCGCCCAATGCATAAATCTTACCATCTATTAAAACTTCTGTACTGCGTTTGGAATCCATGCTGTTTTCTCCCTGTTTCATTTGCTCTTTTTTACTATAACATATTTTCTGCAGATAGAAAAGCCCTGCCTGCATACCTTTATGTCCAAAAAGTATGGCTGAATAATTAGGAAAATTCTAAAATTCAGGCAGGTCATGATCCCATGGAGATTCCAAGATGTTCATACGCCCGTTCCGTGGCAACACGCCCCCTGGAGGTTCGGTTTATAAAACCGTTCATCAGAAGATAGGGCTCATAAACATCTTCCAGCGTCCCGGCATCCTCTCCTAAAGAAGCAGCCAGGGTGTCCAGTCCTACCGGACCGCCGGCAAACTTCTCAATCATTGTGGTCAGGATCGCCCGGTCATTATAGTCCAGGCCAAACTTATCCACGTCCAGAATGTCCAGGGCAAAATCCGCCACTTCTTTTGTAATGATACCGTCATATTTTACCTGGGCGAAATCCCGTACTCTTTTTAATAAGCGGTTTGCCAGCCTTGGAGTTCCTCTGGAGCGCTTGGCAATCTCTGCCGCTCCTTCTTCCTCGATTTCCACCTGTAAGACCCTGGCTGAACGGCAGACAATGATCTTAAGCTCCTGAGGCGTGTAAAATTCCAGCTTCTGCACCACACCGAACCTGTCCCTTAATGGAGCTGTTAAAAGCCCTGCTCTGGTGGTCGCTCCCACCAGAGTAAATTTAGGAAGATCCAGCCTTATGGATCTGGCAGAGGAATCCTTCCCCAGCATGATATCTATGGCAAAATCCTCCATGGCCGGATACAAAACCTCTTCTACCTGACGGTTTAAGCGGTGGATCTCATCCACAAACAGCACATCTCCTTCCTGGAGATTGTTCAGTATGGCGGCCATCTCTCCCGGTTTTTCAATTGCCGGCCCTGATGTGACCTTCATATTGACTCCCATTTCATTGGCAATGATTCCTGAAAGAGTAGTCTTTCCCAGACCGGGAGGCCCGTAAAACAAAACATGATCCAGGGATTCCCCCCTGGCTTTGGCTGCATCAATGTATACTTTTAAATTAGTACGTATCTTTTCCTGTCCAATATACTCATCAAGGCACATGGGCCTTAAGTTCGGCTCTATCCTTTTATCTTCTTCCGTTATCTCTGTGGTTATGATTCTACGTTCCATCTCTGTTTTTACCCGTTATTCTATATAAATGCCAAATGCTTTAAGGAGGCCTTAAGCACATCTTCCACTGTCATGGACTCCGTCACTTCCACCTGACGAACCGCCCTGCCTGCCTCGGCTGCGGAATATCCCAGAGCCGCCAGCGCATCCATTGCTTCTCCTGCTATTCCGCCGGATAAAGCAGGCCCGTTCACCGGTTCCACAAACCCGGAAGGGAGAAGTTCAGCCATATCAATTTTATCCTTTAAGTCCAATATAATCCTCTGAGCCGTCTTTGCTCCGACCCCCGGCGCTTTGGATATGGCTTTGGCATCTCCTGTGACAATGGCCCTTCTTAAATCCTCCGGATCCAGGGCGGAAAGAATTCCCAAAGCTCCTTTGGGGCCAATCCCATTCACGCTTATGAGCTGCTTAAACATCTGCAGATCCTGACGGTTTAAGAAACCGTAGAGGCACATGGCATCATCTCTCACCTGAAAATATGTATACAATTTTGTCTCTACGCCGATTCCCGGCAGTTTTTGAAGCACGGATACAGGAACATGTATCTCAAATCCCACGTTCCCGCTCTCTATTACAACGGTATCTTCAAATATTTCAACCAATGGCCCTTTTACGAAAGAAATCACGACCTCTGTCTCCTTTTGACTATTATGCAGGAAATCCCACCTTTGCTATTTATCATAGCATACAGCCTGTTGTTATGCAAGCGGATAGTCGAACAAATATTCTGTTTCCGTTGACGGACCGGCGTCTTTCCGCTATAATGTTGAGGAAGGCAACACCCTGCGCGCATACATTTACACCCGGTAAAGCGGGTGGGGGCCTGCCCAAAAACATGGACAGTACGAAAGAAAGGGCGGAAGCATTTGTGATCACTTTACAGAAAACCATTGCATTTCATGAAACATATCCCTTTGACCGGATCGGCAGGAAAGAGGATCTGCTGTTCTTTGATATAGAAACCACAGGTTTTTCCGGGACGTATTCTACCCTTTATCTGATCGGATGTGTTTATTATAAAAACAGCTGCTGGAACCTGGTTCAGTGGTTCGCAGACACCCTGGACTCAGAAAAAGAGCTGCTGGAAACCTTTTTTAAATTTTTAGAAAACTTTACTACAGTCATACATTTTAACGGAGATGGTTTTGATATTCCCTATCTTTTAAAGCGCTGCCTTGCCCATGGGATGCCTTATGATTTTTCCGGTGTGAAAAGCCTGGATATTTACAAAAAAATACGCCCTTACAGAGGGCTTCTCGGGCTTCCCTCAATGAAGCAGAAAGCCATTGAGGAATTTTTAAAAGTGGAGCGGAAGGATCTTTATTCCGGCGGACAGCTGATTGAAGTTTACAGAGATTATCTAATCTCTCATGATAAATTTTTATTTGACCTTTTAATATTACATAATGAAGACGATTTAAAGGGAATGCCCCTGATCCTCCCTATATTGAATTACCCGGACTTTTTAGAACACAGCTTTCTTCTTGAACATCAGGAAATTTTATGCCAAAAAGATATTTTTGGCCGGGAGTTCCCCTCCTTAAGGCTTACCTGCAAAAATGGCTTTGCCATTCCCGTTGGATTTTCCAAATCCAATTCCCTGATTTCCATGGAGGCAGAAGGAGAATACCTGACCACAACCATTGACCTCTATGAGGGCGAATTAAAATTCTTTTATCCTGATTATAAAAATTACTATTATCTGATTTATGAAGACAAAGCCATTCACAAAAGCGTGGCTGAGTACGTGGATAAGGAAGCCCGGACAAAAGCTACGGCCAAGACATGCTACACCCGCAGGGCCGGCTGTTATCTTCCCCAGTTTTCCCCTTTATGGACGCCATGCCTGCAAATGGAATTCAAGGATAAAATCACTTATGTTCCCTATGAACCGGACTTTTTTGAGGATGGCGAAAAGCTTCGCCTTTACATCCGTCATTTGTTTGATACTATGTGCAGATAATTTAAAACAATGTGGGGAATACGGATGTTTTTAAGGGAAGCCACATGACTTCCCTTAATTGGCCTTTTACGGATAATCTCCTTTTTTCAACAAATACCTGATGTAGGCAAATGTCCTTTCTTCCCCTTGGTTTTTTAACATCACAAGAAGCTCCTCCAACAAACTTCTCGTCTCAGGATCAATGACCATATAGCGTTTCGCGTGCATGTAATATTCCCACGGCGATGCGTCGGTGTAATCCTTACCCTTATAGGTCTTCGATGCGGCGATCCGGTCCATCATCATTTCAATGACATAATTTAAAGGCATCTTATGACCTACCAGTCCCTCCGACATATCAGTGGTAAAGTCGATCCAGTATTCGTAGTGATGCTTGTTGCGGCCTTTATGATGGAGCCAGGCTCTTGAAAAACCTTTGTCCTCTCTTTCGGCAGCATTAGGGCTTCTGGTCCCCTGATAATAAAGAACGCCTGGTATGAATTCTTCCAGACTGTATTTTGATAAATCGTGAAGCAGCCCCTGTTTTATAAGGCCCACACGAAAACAGTTTTTCATGACCCTGATCTTATGTATATTGATCGTGCAAAAATGACCCCATAAATTCATAAATTTCATTGCTTTCACCTTTTTATCCTTGCAAAAGAATCTTTTCTCATTTTACCACAAATTTCTCTGATTTTACCACTTATTTCCCTTTAAATTTATTCTAAAGATTTCTTGATTTTTAAGACGGAAAACGTTTGACACCTTTCTCTTTTTATGCTATTCTTAGGGAGGTTACAGATATCCTGTAACAGTACAACTTTTTATTCATTTTGGAGGTATCATAATGAAAGGTACAGTTAAGTGGTTTAACAACCAAAAGGGTTACGGATTTATTTCCGACGAACAGGGTAACGATGTATTTGTTCACTACTCAGGTCTTAGTATGGATGGCTTCAAGTCATTAGACGAAGGCGCTGCAGTAGAGTTCGATGTTGTAGACGGAGCTAAGGGACCACAGGCTACAAACGTTACCAAATTATAATCATTGACTCATCAGTGTACCTTTTTCAATATATAGGAAGAAGTTATATTGTTTCACATGATTACGATTAGAGCCATCCAGTGGATGGCTCTTTTTGATGTCCTTGTCTTACGACTTCTCGCACATCCTTTTTAAATCTTCTATTGTAAATTCATAATTTTTATTGCAGAAATGACAATTCACTTCAATGCTCTTTCCTTCGTCGATCATTTCCTGAAGCTCTTTCTTCCCGATGCTGATCAAGGCCTTTTCCACCCTGGCTTTATCACAATTGCAATAAAAGCGGGCAGGTACCTGTTCCATCATCTCTAAGCCAAAGTCTCCAAGGATGTGTTGGAGAATCATTTCCGGTGTATCTCCATGATCCAGCAGATCCGTGATCGAGGTGATTTCCCCCAGCTTTTTCTCCAGGCTTCCAATGACCTCCTCAGAGGCTCCCGGCAGGAGCTGGATAATAAAGCCGCCGGCCTGCTTAACGGTGTTATCCTTATTCATTAAAACGCCCAGCGCCACCGATGACGGCGTCTGCTCTGAAGCAGCATAGTAATACGTCAGATCTTCAGCAATCTCACCGCCTACCAGTATGGTCTGTCCAACATAAGGCTCCTTTAAGCCGATATCCATAATTACACTTAATACTCCCTCTCCTACCGCACCGCCTACATCCAGCTTTCCGGCCTGATTGGGTGGAAGCATGACACCGGGATTATAAACATAGCCTTTTACATTTCCCTTTGAATCTGCAGTTACCGTAAGGCCTTCCATTGGGCCGCTTCCCTGAATCTTTAAAGTCAGTAAATCATCTTTCCCCTTCATCATGACGCCCATCATGCTCCCTGCAGTCAAAAGCCTGCCTAAAGCAGCCGTAGCCACAGGGCTTGTATTATGAGCCTGTCTTGCCTGTTCTACCATTTCTCTGGTAGTTGCCGCAAAGGCGCGGATCTGATGATCCCCTGCCGTGGCTCTGACAATATAATCAGCCATATTATAATTCCTTTCCGCGTTCTCTTGCTATGATATAAATTCTTTCACTGGTATCTTTTACGGGAGTTTTGGAAAAAGCATCAAAGGCAGCCACAAAATCCATGCCAGCCTCTTTTATCGCCATTTTTACCTCATCAAGAGAATATGCTCTCTGGTAATGATTCTCCGTATATTTCCGGTACAGGTTTTCCTCCTGCCGGATAAACAGAGAAAGATCATATTCATTGATCCTGGTTTCCTTATCATAATAATTATCCCAAATAAAGCTGCATTCCTCCCGGTCCTCGGCAATGGTGGAATCTCCCATAAGGGTTTCATATTTATATATGGTGTTCAGATCAAATATAAAAATTCCTCCCGGGTCCAGATAATTGTTGACCAGCCGGAAAACTTCCGTCATATCCTCATATTCCAGAATATAATTCATGCAGTCACAGATGCTTAAAACGGCCCGCACCGTGCCGTAAAGTTCAAATTCCCTCATATCCTGCATAAGATAAAGAATGTCTTTTCCTGACGTTTCCCGCTTTTCCATGGCTATCTGCAGCATGTCTTCAGAGTTGTCCACTCCGATCATATCATATCCCCGGTCCGCAAGAAGTTCTGTAAGACTTCCTGTTCCGCAGCCCAGGTCAAGAATCAGGCCATCCTTTATCCCATATTCATTCAGCAGACCGGTTACGTATTCACACCAGTCCTTATATGGAATATTGTCCATAAACCGGTCATAGACCTCTGCAAAGCTAGTATACGCTTCCATTCACAAATTCCTCTCTACTGCCCATGCTCTATGGGCATTTAGGTATACCCGCAGGGTATCTCCTCTTATTCTTCAAAAACAAAGCAGGTAACTCATAAAGAGGTACCTGCCTTCCTGTCTCTTCATCCTGCTGCCAGGCAGCATTTAATTACAGGCTGGATCCGCAGCACTTTTTATACTTCTTGCCACTGCCGCATGGACATGGATCATTTCTTCCGACCTTTGCTCCCTTAACAATGGTTCCAGAAACCTTCTGCTTTTTATAAAGCTCTTTTCTCTTCTCCTCCGGCAGTATGGTATCCCACTCCGGAAGAGAATACAGCCACTCTGCTTTAGCTTCTACCATATTATAATAAAGCTTTTCCGGATCGATCTCTATTTTTACCACGGTCTGCTCGTCCATAGTCTCAATAGGATTCTCATATCCCTTTAAGCTTTCATTGATTCCATCTAAAAAACCGGTCATTGTCTGGACATCTGTTCCATATCTCTTTGCCAGATCCTCTACCGTTCCCTCAACCACTTCCTCTGGCTTGGAAAGAATATGCTCATAGATTCCTTTTTCTACTTTAAAATACTCGGTCCATAATTCTTCTTTTCCTTTATCATCCAGCTCATCGCCGTATGCCAGGTTTCTCCAATTTTCTAAAATAGCCATGTTCAAACCATCCTTTTGTCTGTTATTCTCATGAAGGCAGCGGATCAAAATTATGTAATCTTGATTTTAGCGGCTGCCCATGGAGTCAAATACCGCCCCCTAGCCTGCTGCGGGGTATTCGACTTCTGATAGTACTCCAACAAACAGTATATAACAACTTTATATATTTTGCAAAATGTTTTTTCTTATTTTACAATTCTCTGCCGTCAAATCACAGGAAAGGCTCTTCCTATAGGCATTTATTTTTCTGCAGCCTGTTCCTGCTTAAGCCCAGAAGCTTCATCATTAAGTCTACGCTCCCCACATTGTAGCCGCTGCATCCATAGACTGCCTTTAATCCGGGATCCGTGACGATCAAAAGAGGAAGCTTTTCCGGATCCACATACATTCTCCTGGCCAGCGGTTCCACCCCATCATCAAAGTTTATGTAACCCACCTTAATCCGGGGTATTGCTTCCAAAACCTTGCTGATGGTCCGGTTCTGCAATGACATTTCACTTTGAAGCAGAAAAATGATCTGGCCATCAAGGGCATTTAAGGCATCTTTTTGCTCCAGCATTTCGTTAAGAACATGCTCGGTAGGTTCCTGACCCTCGGACATAATAGCCAGAATATTGGCCTTTCCTCCCATAAGGACCGATGCCGGAACCGTCTGCTCTTTCTCATTTTCTTTTTTCACGGTCACATCAAAATCATCCAGCAAGTTGTCGACCAGCATATCTTCCAGACTTCCAGCCCTTAAGCGCATGGTTACAGACTTTTCTTCATCCTTATTTAATTCAAAGACATACTCGCTGGCATTCTGGTTTCCACTGGGAAGGCGGGCAGAGGTGATTAGCCGGTAAATACCAGGCTCCAGATCCAGCTTTAATACACCGCCGGAAAATTTCACGCCAGTGTAATCCAGAGACACAAACTGTCCCTCTTTCAGCCTTCCAATTGTCCATGTCTGGTAATAGGTCCACAGGCTGTCTGTTTCCCCATAAAGCACCAGCTTTCCTGACTCTTTGTTCCTGTTTTTTAATAACTCATCAGCCCCTGATACTGATACGAACCTGCCTGCCTCATAAACTTCAGCCTCCAGATTTACCAGGTTCATCCGGGCCGGAATGCCAAGCGTCCGGCAGATGGCGACAAATAATATCTTCCGGCTAAGGGGATTGCCCTGTAAAAGCTTAAGGCTTCCTGCCGGAGTGGAACAGATCGTCTTATAGTCCAGTTTTGGTTCAAAACCAATGTGCTGCTTCACATATTCCCAAATAGTTTCAGGATTTTTACGGAAACCTTCCTTTTCCTGCTCATGGAAAAATCCCTCAATAAAACTCCGGTAATCCGTCATTTCCTCCAGCAAAATTCTTGGGCAGAGGATATATTTTACATAAAGATCCAGTTTTCCATTCTCTTCCCATTCCTTACGATATGGAGAGGCCCCTGCAAGATGGCTTTCCAGGATTTCTGCTCTGGCATCCTTATAATCCTTTACGGTCAGGCTGTTAAGCATTGCTTTACGGTCCGGATTCTGATCCCTGGAAAGAAATTGATAGATTTCATCAAAGTTACCGGCAGACAACCGAAGGAGTTCTGTTTCATCCGGATAATGGGAAGCCTCTTCTTCCTTAAAATATCCGGCGATTCTGCTTTCCCTCTTCTGGTTCGCCTCATATATCCGTTTCCGGTTTCTTTCCTTTTGTTCCTTTGTAAGCTTCACCGGATTCACGGGGTAATCCTTTGGAGCCTTGACGTCCACATCCACCCAGGTATCCCTTCCGGATTTATCCACTTCCTTCTTAAGCACCAGAACCGTTTCCTCCCCATCTTCCGGAGAAATCCACGCTTCACAGCATAGCCCATCCTTCATGGCACGGACACGGATATCTCCAAGACCAATGGTGATGGATACCCTTCCATTCCTGTCTGTGTATAAGTTCACCACGCTGCAGTATTCCGCCATATTGAGAATTTCAAAAGAAACCCGGACATTCTCTGCCGGTCTTTTATCCTCATCAAGAATCTGGATCTCATAAGATCTGGTCAGGGCATAGGTTGGGGTCCCATTATAATAGACCAATAAATCTTCCTGGCCCAGACATTCCGTCTCCGAATCGCCGGAATAATCGGAAAAAGTTCTGGTGTGTACCAGTAATGCCCTGGAGGAGGCATTGGTAAACCAACCCTTATCCAGCACTTCTTCCGGCTCACAGGCTCCCAGAAAATGCCACTTTCCTTCCACAAACACTTCAACCCATGCATGATTATCGTCACAATGAGCCCATCTTGGAGTATACACCTGTCTGGCAGGGATGCCCACACTCCGAAAAGCTGTTACGGCAAAGGTGGATTCCTCACCGCACCTGCCCTTTCCGGATTTATACACAGTCACAGGGGATATGGTCCTGTTGTCGGAAGCTTCATAAGTTCCGTTCTCCGCACACCAGTAATTGATTTCCAGCACTGCCTCCCTTATTGAAAGCCCTTTGATCCGTTCGATCAGCTTGTCATAAAAAAATCTGCGGCAGTCTTCGATATTCTCCGTATTGATCCTGTAATATAAAATATGATGGAGAAAAATATCTTCCGGAATTTCCTGACACCATTCCATCTGATCATAAACCATGATGGAATGCCTTACAAATCCAAGAAACACTGAAAAATCATACTCTCCGGCATCCCGTACCGGCATTGTCCCATATAAAAATTTCATGAGCACTTGTTCCCTGGGAGAACAGCTTTCCATGGCTTTCTCGATTTCTCCCTTAAGACCTCCCAAAAAGGAAAGTCTGAGTTCATATTTTTCCTGGGCATATCGCTGCAAATGTTCTGAAAACATCACAAAATTCTCCTTTACGAAATCAAATAATTATTTTCTGACTAAGACGGCCCGGCAGAAGCTACATAATAGTAACTCCTGCAGAGTAAAGCTTCCTGGCTGTGGCCTCATCCGGCATGGAGTCCGTAATAATTCCGTCTATGTCATCAAAATGGGCAAATTTATAGGAATCATTAAAATAAAATTTATCTTTTTCCATTACCAAATATTTATGCCTGCTGCTGGCTATTGCCGCCTTCTTTGTCAAGCCATCCTCCACACCTAAGGTGGTGATGGAATTGTCCGTGAGGTCCAGGCCGCAGGTTCCGATGAAGGCCCTGTCAAAGCTGTACTGTTTAATGATTTCAATGGCAGCCGCCCCCATAAAGCCGTTTACCGTACGGTACATGATTCCTCCTGTCCCAATGGAAGTGATATCTGGATTAACTGCCAGAGTCTGCATAATATCGATCATGTTCGTAACCACGGTCAACCGTTTGCGGGACTTGGAAAGCTGTTCCGCCACCATGATATTTGTAGTGGAAATATCCAGAAATATGGTTTCATTGCTCCTGATCAGTTCAAAAGCCTTCTGGGCAATTAATTTCTTTTTCTCGATATTCGTATCTCTCCGGTCAATCACATCCCGTTTCAGAGGATAATCCTGGGATAATAAGGCTCCGCCATAGGTCCGTTTCAGCTTTCCGGCATTTTCCAGATTTTTTAAGTCCTTGCGTATGCAGTCTTCCGTCACCTGAAAAAGGGCGCTTAAATCCTTTACCTTCACCATTCCCTGATCGTGAAGGATTTGCAAAATCCTGTCTAAACGCTCTTCCGTAAACATGCTTTCTCCTCCATCAGCCTTTTTGCCTGGCGTATCTGTTCCTCTTCTGTACGGAAAATGTCATATTCCCCGATTCCCGGTATGCCCATATTTACATTTTCCTTCCGGTAGATCATGCCGCTGTCCACGATCGTCTTTCCCGACATATGAAAGCACCGGGCATCTATCTCATCCATCAGGCTGGCAATGGCATCTACATTGACTCCGCTGCCTACCAAAATATCGATCCGTCCGGCCGCCTGCCCGATCAGCTCCCCTAAAAGCTTCTTTCCTTCCATACAGGTATTCTGCTGTCCTGATGTCAGTATGGTATCTATCCCTGCCTCCATGGCTTCTTTTAAGCTTCTGTATGGATCCCGGCATACATCAAAAGCTCTGTGCAGGGTCATGTTTCCCGTTCCCGCTTTTTCTCTGAGCACGTTCAGCCGTTCCATGTCAAGATCCCCGTCCGGTTTTAAAAATCCCACCACAACCCCATCTGCGCCAAGATCCCGAAACATCTGTGCATCCTCTGAAATCATCTGAAATTCATGTTCTGTATACAAAAAATCTCCATACCTGGGCCGTATCAGCACGTTGATCGGAACGTCACAGGCTTTGCGGATCTGCTTAAACTGACTCACTCCAGGGGTGGTCCCCCCGATCACCAGATTTGCACAGAGCTCCAGCCTGCCGGCTCCTCCCTGTACTGCTGCTTTGGCAGATTCCACAGAATCCACACAGACCTCCAAGATATAGTCCTTCATTATTTTCTCCTAACCATATATATTTTTTTGCCTGCATCCTACACTGCCTTATGACAGGCTGCAAAATGCCCTGGCAAGACTTCTTTCATTTCTGGTGTTTTTTCCCGGCAAAGCTGCTCTGCATGAGGGCAGCGGGAAGCAAACCGGCATCCTTCCTTCAAATTGACAGGATTTGGAAGACTTCCCTCCAGCATGATCCGACTGCGGCTCTTTTCCACATCAGGGTCCGGGATGGGAATTGCGGAAAGCAATGCCTGGGTATAGGGATGAAGCGGAGTCTCAAAAAGGCTTTCACTGTCCCCTAACTCCACCATGGCCCCAAGATACATGACACCGATCCGGTCACTGATGTGCTTGACCATGGAAAGATCATGAGCGATGAACAGATAGGTAAGCCCCCTCTTCTCCTGCAGCTCTTTTAACAAGTTGATCACCTGTGCCTGAATGGAAACATCCAGTGCGGAGATGGGCTCGTCACAGATCACAAACTCCGGATTCACTGCCAATGCCCTGGCAATGCCCACCCGCTGACGCTGTCCGCCGGAAAATTCGTGGGGGAAACGGTTTGCATGCTCTTCGGAAAGTCCCACCGTTTCTAAAAGCTCCATCACTTTCTTTCTCCGTTCCTCCCCACTTAAGATTCCATGAGCATCAATTCCTTCCGCAACAATATCAATGACCTTCATCCGCGGATTAAGGGATGCATAAGGATCCTGAAAAATCATCTGCATCTTTCTGGTAAACCCATGGCGCTCCACCGCAGATAAACTTCCGCTCATTTCCTGTCCATCATATATTATCCTGCCTTCCGTTGGCTCATACAACTGAATTACGGTACGGCCGAAAGTAGACTTCCCGCAGCCGCTTTCCCCTACCAGGCCAAGGGTTTCTCCTTTATAAATATCCAGGCTGACATCATCCACTGCTTTTAAAATTTGATTTTTTCCCACCTGGAAATATTTCTTTATATGCTTTACCTCTAATAATGGTTTCTTTTCTGCCGACATCATAATTTCCTCCTATTCCCTGAGAGCCTTTGCCCGCTCATCAAGAAGCCAGCAGCGCGCATGGTGGCCTTCACCGCAAAGCATATTCTCCGGCGGATACTGTCTGCAGACCTCCATGGTGGACCTGCATCTGGCTGCAAAAGGACAGCCTTTTGGCGGATCCATCAGATCCGGCGGAGTCCCTGGAATGGCCGTCAGCTCGCTTCCCTTATGAGAAGCCTTTGGTATGGATGCCAGAAGCCCCTTTGTATAAGGATGCTCTGTCTGGTAAAACAGCTCCCGCACACCGGCGCTTTCCACCAGCTGGCCTCCGTACATAACGGCAACCCGGTCCGCAACATTAGCCACAACCCCCAGATTATGGGTAATAATAATAATGGAGGTTTTGATTTTCTTTTGCAGATCCTTCATAAGATCCAGGATCTGTGCCTGTATGGTTACATCCAGAGCCGTCGTCGGCTCATCGGCAATTAAAATCTTGGGATCACAGGCCAGGGCCACCGCGATCACGACTCTTTGCCTCATGCCGCCGGAAAGCTGATGGGGGTACTGGTCAAACCTTGTATCCGGATTGGAAATCCCAACAAGGGAAATCAGCTCAAGAGCCCGTTGCTTCATCTGTGCTTTTGTCATATCCTTCCGATGCTCTTTTAACACCTCCACAATCTGCTTGCCAATGGTCATCGTAGGGTTTAAAGAGGTCATGGGATCCTGGAATATCATGGAAATATCCGAACCCCGTACCGCCTGCATCTGCCGCTCACTGTATTTTGCAAGGTCCCTGCCGTCTAAGAGAATACTGCCTCCCACGATTTTTCCGTTTTTCGGAAGCAGGCCCATAATGCTTTTTACGGAAATGGATTTGCCGGAGCCGGACTCTCCAACGATTGCCAAAGTCTCCTGCTCATCCAGATAAAAACTTACCCCACGCACTGCCTGGACTACACCATGCTGGGTTTTTATATGTACCTGTAACTGATTGACTTCCAATAATCTGCTCACGTCGATTCACCTACTTTCTCATTCTTGGATCCAGAGCATCCCGCAGGCCGTCTCCAAGAATGCTGAAGCATACCATAATCAGGACGATCACGATTGCCGGGAAAATCAACACATGGGGGAAATTACGAAGCACCTGGTATCCGTTGTTAATTAAAACTCCCAAAGATGCTTTTGGTTCCTGCATGCCAATGCCGATAAAGCTTAAAAATGCTTCCGTAAATATGGCGGACGGAATGGTAAACATGGCATTGATGACAATAACTCCTACCGTATTGGGGATCAGATGCTTCCATATGATTCCGGCAGTACTGGTTCCCAACACCCGTGCCGCTAGAACAAACTCCTGATTTTTAAGCTTTAAAATGGATCCGCGGACCAGACGGGCCATATTCACCCAGCCGGTAATGGAAAGAGCCACTACAATCGTCCAGATCCCAGCCGGCATGACCATCATCAAAAGGATGACAATGATCAGATGGGGGATTCCCACCAGTACTTCAATGATTCGCTGCATAACGGCATCCACTCTGCCGCCGGCCAAAGCGGAAACCGCTCCATAGGTCACTCCCAGTGTTAAATCCAAAAGAGCCGCAACAAGGGCAATAAGCAGGGATATGCGGGTCCCCATCCACGTTCTGACCCAAAGGTCTCGGCCGAACTGGTCCGTACCGAAGAGATGTACCAGGGAGGGCGTCTGATAAATGATGTCATAATTCGTTTCTTTATAAGAATATCTTGAAAATACCGGCGCCAGTATTGCAAGAAGCCCGATTGCAATCAATGTAAACAAGCAGACAACTGCCGCTTTATTTTTCTTCAAACGAAGCCAGCCATCCTGAAGGGCTGTTAAATTGGGTCGGGCAATATGTTCTTTCTCCGATTCATCCACATTTGCCTTTACAAATAATTCATCCATTCTTAACCCTCCCTGCCGGCTGCCAGACGAATCCTGGGATCAATCAGAGAATAAGCGATATCAACGATCAGCACCACAAAAATATAGAACGCGCTGTAAAAAATCGTGATTCCCATGATCGTGGAATAGTCATTGGCCTTTATACTGTCTACAAATAAGCTGCCGATTCCCGGGATGGTGTAAATATTCTCTACTGCCAGAGAGCCTGTCAGCAAATTTACAACAATGGGTCCCAGAATCGTCACCACAGGGATGATCGAATTCCTTACGGCATGGCGCATGAGCACCTTCATCGGACTAAGTCCCTTGGCTTTGGCTGTGACGATGTAATCCTGCTCCAGCACTTCCAGCATCTCTGTCCTGATAAACCGGGCGATCATGGCCGTGGCAGAAAAGGACAGAGCAATGGACGGAAGAACGGAGCATTTCCATTCGGTCCAGAAACCAACTGGCAGGATTCCCCATTTTAAGGCCACATAATACTGCAAAAGTGCCGCAGCCACAAAATTAGGTACAGAGACTCCAAGGACAGCCACGATCATGGTGAAATAGTCGATCCCGCTGTTATGCCTCCATGCCGCAATAATTCCCAATGTCAGTCCAACTGCCAGCCCGATCAACACCGCCTGGAGGCCGATTAAAGCGGAGGGACCGATCCTGCCTCCAATTACGGCAGATACCTTCTGTCCGGTGTAGGTAAAGGATGTTCCGAAATCTCCATGCAGGATATTTCCCATATACTTTATGTATTGCCGGGGTACGGACTGATTCAGCCCATACTGCTCTAAAATGGCCTGCTGCTGCTGAACAGACATCATATTAAAGCGTTCCGCGTCAAAAGGAGAGCCTGGCAGCTTCTTCATCAGAAAAAAAGTAGCTGTAACAATGACCCATAATGTCAGCGCCAGATATATCAGTCGCTTGCAGATATATTTTATCATGCTGTGTCCTCCTTTGCATTCATATTCTCCTGAGATTTTAAAAAGAGCCGCCCTTTTCCAATTTTAAAAAGGAAGGACGGCTCTTCTCATTTTCCGCATTCCGTTGGTCAGGGCAACTCCCCTATACGCTGCGGCTTACTTAAAATAAGCGTATTTAAATTCCACATCCGGCCCGAAAGGATGATTGATCAATCCTTTCACATTGGATTTTGTAAGGGTTGCAGAACCTCTATGGTACAAAGGTGCGACAATCACATCCTCGTCAACCAGAAGATTCTCCGCCTGCAGCAGCATATCCAGACGCTTGGCGTCATCGGTTTCAACTCTTGCACCGTTAATCAGCTTATTATATTGTTCATTTTGATAGGAGCCGCGGTATGGAGTACCGTTGGTCCATAAATCAAGGTATGTCATGGCATCGTCATAATCAGCGCCCCATGCGGTAGATGCAAACATGTAATTATCGTTATCCATTAATTCATTTCTTGCCTGAACCGTCTTGGTATCGATCACAATATCAATGCCTAAATTCTTATTTAATTCACTCTGTATATAGGTTGCAACTGCTTTTGTCACAGAATCATCTCTTACCAGCAAGGTCAGGGCCGGTGTCTGTCCCAATTCCTTACATCCCTCTTCCCAGTATTTCTTAGCCTGTTCCGGGTCGAATTGACAAATATTTCCGTTTAAATCGCGGAAGCTTTTACTTTCGTCTCCATACATGCCTTCCGCAACCAGACCCTCACTGGGAGCAGAGCCATCTGCAAGAATTGCCTTAACCAGGGTCTCACGGTCAATTGCCATGGAAACAGCCCTGCGGATATTTTTGTTTGCCATAACCGGATTGCTTAAGGAGAACTGCAGATATTCAGTTCTGAACTCGCTCTTAGAACTGAATTCCGGATCATTCTGGTAAGCGGCTACGTTGGAAGAATCAAGAGCCACCTGGCTCAGTTCATTGGCCAGATAAGCGTTAAGGGCTGCGGATGCATCCTTCATTACCCTTACCTGAGCATTTCCAACCTTTACATTTGCAGCATCCCAGTATTTATCATTCTTTTTCAAGGCAGCCCCTACTGCCGGATCATAGCTGGTGATAACGTATGGGCCGCAGTAAATCATATTCTCCGCACTTAAACCATACTGGTCGCCTTTTGAGGTAACATATTCCTCGTTTAATGGGAAGAACTGGCAAAGGACAGTCAAGCGGGCAAAATAAGGGGTAGGCGCTTTTAAAGTCACCTGAAAGGTCTTGTCATCAAGGGCCTTTACTCCCACTTCTTCCGCACTGGCCTTGCCTTCGTTATACTCGGCCCCGTTTACAATATAGTCTGTCATGATGAAGCTGTAGCCATTGGTGGCTTCCGCACTCATCTGCTTTAACCAGGCAAATACAAAATCCTTTGCTGTCAAAGGAGTTCCGTCACTCCATTGCAGGCCGTCTCTCAAATGAAAGGTATATGTAAGTTTATCATCGGAAACATCATAGCTTTCCGCCAGTGCAGGCTGCGCCTCATGATTCTCATCCAGACGAAGCAGACCTTCAAATGCGTTATTGTTTACCTTTGATGACTGGTTGTCGGAGGCCGCCCACTGTACCAGGGTTTTGATCTCGGCATTTGCATATACGCTAAGCACCTGATCGCCGGCTGACGAATCCGCCGTTTTGTCAAAAGTGGCTTCACTTGATGCCGCACTTTGGGAAGATCCTCCGGTAGTGGAGCTGTCGGTGGATCCGGTAAAACCACAACCTGCCAGGGTTCCAATAACAAGACAGGCTACAGTGCCTAAAGTTAATACTCTTTTTTTCATTTTTCCCTCTCCTTTTAATATTGTTTTTCTTGTTTCGTCTTAATTCATTGGCATTTTGCCCATGAAATTATATGAATTATACATAATTTTATTATTTATGTCAATATTTTTTATTATTTTATCCCGTTTTGAATTGTTTTGATTTCTTTATTGAAATTAGTCCATGTCCAAAAGCCGTTTCAGCAAGAACTTCCTGAATACAGAAATTTGTTTTTTTCTCTGGAAAAATCCAGGAATGATACACAGCAGGCCCCATCTTCCTCTTCCGCCCTTACCGCACGGTTGTATATCTCCAATGCCTTCTCTACTGTGATCTCAACGTCATGATAATAATATAAGGTAGCTTGCGTACGTGAAACTACCCGCTCTATTAACAGCCTTGCATCCTGGTTTTCAAACAATATTTCATTTAAGTTGTTTCTTGTGATCATCATACGCCAGTCTCCTTTCATGATAGAACAAATGTTCGTTTGATGGTTAAAAATTAAAACCACATGATAGTGGTTCCAAATAAAATCACATATCTCCGATTCCGGACATTCATGCCGGTTTATGAAACACTGTATTCCGGCTGCCTGGTTAATACTGCATTAATATCTTAAAGGTCAGGAAGGTGTGGCTTCCGTCCGTCATCCTATTCATATTATAACATAGGCAGGGTAAAAATGCAAACATATGTTCTTTTTTATAGAATTTTCCAGGATTTCTCTCACTAAAAAGGGGAGGACAAATACATTCCTCTTGACAATCAGGTCTACTCGAAGTAAACTTTATCTAAGGTTTACTAATAGTAGAGCAATAGGAGGATTGTCATATGATTGACTATAGATTGGCGGAAACGGAATTGAGATTCGCCGACTTGATTTGGGAAAATGAGCCGATTAACTCAACAGAGCTTGTCCGGCTGTCAAAGGAAGTTATGCAGTGGAAAAAATCTACCACATACACCATCCTGAAGCGTTTGTGCGACAGGGGAATTTTCAAAAACGAGGGTGCAGTCGTTACGTCGGCTATAAGCCGTGAAGAGTTTTTCGCGGGTCAGAGCCGCCGCTATATCGAGGATACGTTCGGCGGTAGTCTGCCACGTTTTCTCGCGTCATTCATTGGCGGAAAAAAGTTATCCGACAAACAGGCAGAGGAACTTGTTCGCCTGATTAACGAACACAAGGAGGACTGAGATATGGAAAGGATTTTTCTGTCAGTCCTCAATATGAGCCTGACAGCAAGTTTTGTTATCGCCGCAATTATCTTAGCGCGGTTACTGCTCAAAAAAGCACCGAAGATTATCTCCTATGCGCTGTGGGCGGTTGCGGGATTTCGGCTGGTGTTCCCGTTTACTTTGGAGGGAGTGTTCAGTTTGCTCCCATTCAACTCCAAACCTATCCCGCAGGACATCGCAACGCAAGCCGTTCCGCGCATTGACAGCGGGATAACAGTTATCGACAATGCCATAAGCGCCGCATTGCCTGCCGCCACTCCCGTCACAAGCATAAACCCATTGCAGATATGGATTTTTATCGGTACCTGCATTTGGCTTTTCGGCATTGCAGTTATGCTTATTTACAGTTTTGTATCAATCGTTGTAATAAAACGCAGTCTTTGCGGCGCGACGCTTATCGAAGGCAATCTTTATGAAGCCGACAACCTCAAAACACCGCTTGTGATCGGGCTTTTCAAACCGAAGATTTACATTCCTGCAGGACTGACCAACGAGGAACAGCGCTATATCGTCCTGCATGAGCAGACGCACATCAGACGTCACGATCATGCTGTTAAAATGTTCGCGTACCTTGTGCTCTGCCTGCATTGGTTCAATCCGTTGGTATGGGCGGCGTTTGTTCTGATGAGCGCAGACATGGAAATGTCCTGCGATGAATCCGTGATACGCAAACTTGGCGGAGAGATTAAAAGCGCTTATTCGCTGTCACTCGTCCGTGTGGCGGCGGAGCGTAAAATATTGAACGGAGGTCCTCTTGCGTTCGGGGAGGGCGGTATGAAAGAAAGGATAAAGAACGTGCTGAATTTCAAAAAGCCGTCGAAGATAATTATTACGCTTGCCATTATGCTTGTGACGGTGTTGAGCCTTGGGTTCGCGGTGAATCGCACTGCGGAGGAAAGCATTTTAGATCCGATCCTGCCAATGTCTATGAACAATATCGCTAAAGAGCCCCACTTCGCCGGAACGGTAACCGAAGTGTACGATAATACAATCCTTGTAATCGTCGATGAGGGCGAGGAGGTGCGCAGGAGCAGCGACTTGATGAGTGTTTCTCTCGATGTGAAATTAAAAGATAGCATGACCCATTTTAATGTAGGTGATAAAGTCATTGTCTATTATAACGGTGTAATCGCGGAGTCCTATCCGGCGCAGGTAAATACCGTTTACGCGATTGTTTTGACAAGCCCTGATATGAATGCAAACATGGATGACTTAAACGCGCTTTTCGCAATGCGGACGCCTTATGTTGGCAATAACAGCGCGGTTGGAAAAATTGTATATGCCCTGCCAAGGCTTGACAGAGGGTATACACAACAGTTTTTTTCAATCGGTGACGATTACGGAACTGGCCGAGCGCCGTATACACTCACCATTTACTATGAACCTAGCAATGGTGAAACGACCGATATGAGGAATATAACGGTTACGCCCAAGAACTCTGCACTATTATTCGTGCTAATTGATAACCTTGAGGAAGTGAATATTGCTTTTCGTGAAACACCGAGTTTCGGGGAACTCGACAAGGAGAAATACATTTCCCGGGTAACGCACAGTCGGGAAGATATTACCGAATATCTGAAAAACATCGGGCTTGGTTGGGCGGATTTTCAGAACAACTGGAACCGTTCAGTTGAAACGATGTTCGCATCGGTTAATGAAATCACACAAACACCTCCTGCTTCTGCTGTCAATACTGAGTCTGCTTCTGGAAGCGCCTCAAATTTTACAGACTTAGGTAATAAACCGGGCATGGTAACAGAACCGAATATTGTGGACGGGAGCGTTATCAGAATTGTGGATTTTGAAATGGGGGATAGTTGCTCTTTGTATATCGAAGTTCTTGCTCCTACAGGTAAAATGGCTGAAAATAGCGACGTGACAAAATATGAAGTGGTCAGAAACACGAAATTGCTGCTCCCTGCTGACGTTTTGGTGAGTTACATTGATTATGATAGCAGCAATGGCACAAACGGCAAAAAGCTTATCAACTACTTGAATCAAGGTGGCAGTTACTTCCCAGAACCGACAATTTCAAAATTAATTGTCCATACTGACGAAAGCGGCAATAACATTACAGAACTGACAGAGATTTATGAGCCGTAATAAAAACTGTAATTTGAAAACAAATTGATTATGTGGAAGATAGAACATGAAAAAACTTGATGCCAAAAGAGTAGAGTACTGCTAAAACATGGACTGTAACTGACAGGTGGATCCCCTTCGTGTATCGGTGGACCTATTAGAAAATAGCAAAATTTTAATGCGGTTTTATTGGCTTGACATACCTGGATTGTCTATGTATAATATCAATATACCTAGAACATCTTGGTATGTTGATAAAAAAGGCACTGAAAAAAGGAGGCAATTATATGGACAAACGCTATATGGCCCTTGGCACTTCTATGCTGGTACTTAAGCTTCTGAAAGAGCAAAGCATGTACGGATACCAGATAATACGTATACTGGAACAGCAAAGCCAGAATGTATTTCAGCTCCAGGAAGGCACACTGTACCCAATTTTGCACACCCTGGAACAACAGGGAGCTGTCACAAGTTATCATGAGACTGCAGACAACGGCCGCCGCCGCAAATATTATGCAATTACCTCTCATGGGCAGAAGATGCTGGAAGAAAAATCAAAAGAGTGGAAGGTCTACCAGACTGCCGTCAACCAGGTGATGGGAGGTGTTCTATTTGAATAAAAAAATCTCTGATTCTGCAGTCTCCCATTTTCTAGAAGAGGTAACTGACCAGATTTCTTATAAACCGTTACGTTCCTCCATTCATCAGGAGCTGGAATCACATATTCAAGACCGGATTGAGGAGTATGAATCCCAAGGACTTTCTCATGCTGATGCAGAGCGTCAGGCTCTTCACGGCATGGGAGATGCAATCGTCATCGGTACTGAGCTGAATGAAGTCCACAAGATTCAAAAATCCCCCAGACTTGCCTTCATCACCGCTTTGCTGCTTCTGACAGGCTTTGTTCTCTCCTGCTTTTTACGGTGGACACCGGAGCAGATGTCAAATGGCTATCTTTACTACATTCCAGGAGGAATTCTGCTTGTATTTACTGTATTAAAGGGGTATCCCTTCTTAATCCGGCACAGAAAGATACTGGCATCATTTATATGCCTGCTGTATCTGACTCAAATAGTGATATTTTTCCTGACGCACTTTAGCGGGAGACGGTTTGGTATCGCCAGTACTGCCTATTTTGCCACATTGCTGTTAGTTCCAGTGATCACAGTGCTGCTGTATTGTTCCCGCCATAACAGAAAGAAATTCCTGACAGCCGCTCTTAGGTGTGCAGGAGTATGGATGCTTCTCATGTATACATTTGGCCCGTATAGTGATACTGCAGGAGCCATTTTTCTTCTGAGTACACTTGGAACCGTGTGTTTTATGATTCACCGCGGGATTCTTTCCGGTAAGAAAAAATATCTTTATTCCGGTACACTGGCATTTCTTGTTCTTCTCGGAAGTCCGCTTTTTTTAACACCTTCCGGCCGTGAAAAAACAGAAGCTTTTCTATCTCCACAGTCCGCGGTTTACACTACCTGGAATGATACTTACAATGGAATATTGATTCAGGAACTGCTTTCAAGAACTCCTCTTACTCATGGTCTTGAACTCTCCCCGGAGGAAATGATGGATTACGGTACCGGTGCATGGTATTTTGCTTCCCACGATTCACGGCATATTGGCATAGACGCCACAGGTATTCATACCGACAAACAACAGCAGGACTTTCAGGATAAAGTGGAGGCAATTAGAAATCAAGGAGGCAGACCGCGATATATCCGCTATCAGGCAGATGATGTGACTCTCTGGGATATTCTTCCTCTGCATTATCATAATAATTACTTGATTGCCGTATGTATCTTCCTGTTTGGATGGCTTCCGGGACTGGCAATGATAGGAACCATATGCCTGTTTTATTGGATCCTTTTTTCATACATTAGACGGATCCATGGGAAACTGGCTTCATCTCTTGCTTTTTGCTGTGGTCAATGCTTGCTTTGGCAGGGAGTATTTTACCTGTTGGGAAATTTCGGCCTTCAATATGCAACCTTTCCCAATCTTCCTTTGATTTCAGAGGGACGGTTAAGTATCATCTGTAATATGTTGCTTCTTGGTCTAATTTTTTCATCCTATCGCTATGACCGTGTAATAGAAGAACCCGTTAATTACAAGCCTGTTATCCCTGGCTGAAGGATTGAAATGAGGCATCAGCACACATGATGTTTAAAACATTACCAATAGAAGGAATACAACAGTACTGGATAGTAGTTTTCCGGTACTGTTTTTTGATGTTAATTTAAACTCTACTCTCCGCTCACGATGTCTGCAATGCAAATTTAGTGCCAAAGAGATTAAACTCCCTCCTGCCCGGTTAGGCCGGAAGCTCTGCACCCCTAAATGTTAAATATGTATTTGGTGAATCGTTGTTTAAGCCTATATCTCTCACCACTTTTCTAATATCATGATAATAAATAATCAAAAGCAATCCTTGGATCACCATTCGCTACATGAATAATCCCACATTTTTTAAAACCATTTTTTAATATAGCGGCCTGCATAGGCTTGTTGTCTGCATGAGTATCTATTCTAAGATAGTCTATTTTACTTTTACAAAATTCAAAGCAAGCCTTCGATATCCCTTTTACCTGTCCACTGCCGGCAAGTCTGTGAATGGCGCCGTATGGAATATCACAATGCCAGTTTCCTTGTTCAATCGTATGGTAAGTAGGTTCTTCCCCAATGATAAATGCGAAAGTACCAACAATAGTCTCTTTTTCAGTACAAACGTAACAATTCCCGTTTACAATATCTCTTTCCACTACATCTGCATTTGGATAGTCAGGACTCCACTGAGTTGGATTTCCATTATCTATCATGAACTTACGGGCATATTCATAAATTTTCATAATTGCCATTACATCTTCTTCAATTGCTTTTCTGATTTCCATTTTATATTAAAACCAACCTTTCATCCTACTTATTATTTTCATATTCTTTTAGATATCCTGCTACCTTTTCATTTTCTGGAAATATCTCTTCCTAATAATCTTTTATAAATACTTTCTTTTAACTGATTTTTATTTCAATATCTGTTTTTTTAGTCATGTCTCAACCATTTAATTTATCTATCAATACATACCATTAATTCAGCCTTATCACTATCTTCTGATTTTTCAAACAACTCTGCCATAATTCTTTCCTCCATTTTACCACATTACTTATCATAGATAAACGACATTCTCTCTTTTCCAGCCACAATGTTTTTCTTTTTTAACAGGCATATCTTTCCGTGATTCGAATATTACTATGACCAAGCTGACTCGATATTTCTTTCGGCGCCTGGCTTTTATCCAGAGAATTTTTAATATACTGATGCGCCATCGCCTTCCTAAAGCCTTGGGCTCTTTCTTTTAATGGAGGAACGCAATATGACAGCAGTTAAGGATATGAATGATAAAGCAAAGGCGCGGACAGTATATCTTGAAAAAAAAGTAATGCTAATCTTGCGATTTCACGGCCAATGAGGGCAGCATTAGCTATACCTGTATTGCCAGGGATTATAAAATACATACCGGATACAGTCTCCAGGCCCACCCGTAATGTGCCATGTTGTGTATTTGATTTACATTTTTATATAATTATGGTACGGTAATGAAAAAGAAGGTGTAACTTAACTAAAAGAATCTAACCATAAGAAGGTGGTACCAATGGTTATCTGGAAATAAAAGTATAAAAATAAATTGCAAAATCATCACAAAGTAAAAGGAATGAATAAGAAAATGAAAAAAAAAGTATTTATCTTTGCTTCCATTGTTTCATTATTTTTAATATTAATTTATAGAGACAACATTAATTACAAAGATAATAACAATATAATCCCAAAAAGGTCTGAAAGCACATTAGTTTTAAATAATTTTAATGGTGTAACCATGACGGTAGAAAGTGTAGTTGATACAAAAATTGCAGTGTGTATTAATTATTCTGCTGATGATCCAGCAATATTTGGTGAAGATTATATCCTTGAAGTAAAAAATGGTCAAAAGTGGTATCCTTTACCGGTGAAGAACGATATCATGTTTACTTCTATTGGGTATGGATTAAAAAAGGGGAATAGTTTCCCGTGGTCCACTGATTTTGAGATATTATATGGTAAATTATCTGCCGGCCAATATCGAATAATAAAGGGGTTTAGAATCGAACCACAACAGGAAACGCCTAAAGAATATTTTGTTAGTGCTGAGTTTTCAATTTAACAGGTACCTGGTAATGGGATATTTACAACCGCTGATACCTCTTTGGTAAACGCTCCATAGTAGGTGTGTAGATTTTATTTTTGTTATTTGAGATAATAGACTCACCAAGTCAAAAAACTTGAGGCTCAACTTTTTTTGACATCTATAGGAGTGATGCATCTATGAACTTAACAACATCTTTAGCAGCCAGACAATATCGGCTTCAGCAATGGGCTGAGCAGATACAGGAATGTCAAAACAAATCTCCTGAAGTTTCCGTTAAAGAATGATGCGACCAGCATGAGATTACTGTGGCTAATTATTACTATCGTTTAAGACAAGTGCGCAAGCCTGTCTAAAACAAATATCACAGGATTCGGTTTCACAAAGTATTGTTCCGGTTCCATCACAACTCATACATGAAGAGTTGTGTTCTGTACCGACATCTGAATTAAAAGTTTTGGTCAACCATTTTGACGAACACCAAACGCAATTATATTCCTTCGATACCCTTGAGGCGATTTGTCGTGAGTTGGAATGTACCCCAAATGACATAATCGTTTCTGATGATCCTACAGTCAGTCGGTTACTTTTATATGCAGACAAAATGCAACGAGGCATAAAGAAAGACGATAGCGAATAATTCTATCGTCTTTCTCTTCTATTGATAAAACAGTTCTTATATCTCAACCATATCAGCCCATGTAATTTTTAGTCAATACCCATAAGCCTCTCTATGTAATATTTAGTATTGATAATAAGCCACAATTGGGTAATGAATCTCATAATAGTCCAAATTGATAAACCTTGGAGATTATATTCTGCTACTAACTCTGCTCTTGCATCAAAGCTTCTTGCATCTTTAAACCATACGACATGCAAAATCCCATCGATATCAATATAATAGAAATAAGACGACTGTGCTGCTTCATTAAATTGTATTGGTATATCGTTTTCCGCTGCAATTTGCACAGCCCTATCATTAGATATTATAATAGCTTCTGTGGCACCGGGGACATATGGAAGCGTCCAATCATAACCTAGAGCAGTGACTCCTAGAAAAATTTTTTCAGAGGGAATTATACTAACCACATAATCTATCAATTCTCGTAAGATATTAACCGGAAAAATTGCGTTTGGATAGCTGTAAGACCTTGCCCAGTCATATGAGGAAAATATGATTCCATCAACAAATTCAGATAATATTGAATAGTCTAATTTTTCAAAAGCGACGCCGGGGGCATCTTTTGTAGCTGGTGTTATGGTAATCAGTACTTTATATCCGTCTGAATGAAATATCGCAGAGGCTCTTTTCAAATATTCTGCAATGCTATTTATGTTGTCATTGGTTACGTTTTCTGCATATATATTTATACCATAAAAACCTTTCGTTTTTAGAATGTAAAGAGCATTATTAATAAAACGATCCTGCACAGAAGGATTATTTAAAATATTATAGGTTACTTCACGTCTAATGATTCCCTCTTCAGTCATAGTGGAAACAAACATCATGGGCGCAGCCCCATATGCTTTAGCTAGTTGTATAATTTCATTATCGTTGGCACTTGAGATAATTTCACCTTCACTTGTAGTCCTATAATTAAATATAGTCAGATAAGTTAAATAGGGGAGCGTTTTTATCAAAACAGATCTATCTATATAAGGAAATGTATAGCCAATAGTAGCAACTGTTCTTGTTTTATCCGTTTGATAGCTTATAACTATGGTTTCACCAGCGTACAGATATTCTCTATCGGATAGATAGGGATTATTTCTTAATAATTCCATGGGTGTAGTACCGTGCTGCTCTGCAATGCTCTCCAAAGTATCACCGGCCTGGATTGTATAGACTATTTCCGGTTGAACAATCACAATGGTTTGGCCTATCGCAAGATTGTCGGGGTTTGTGATTCCGTTTTCTAATATTAATCTATCAACAGGAATTTCGTAATACTCTGATATTGAATAGATGGTTTCACCTGGCTGGACAACATGTATGACCATGGCTTCCCTCAAATGATATTATTAATTCTATTATATGCTACCATTACCCGTTCATAACATTATGGTATAAATATTTGTTTATATCAATAATCTCACTTAACAATCCATTTAATCCACACATAGTCGACTCAATCACGACGATATAAAATAGTTATTTTATTCTCCTCCGGCTTTGAAATTGTAAATCGGTTTGATGACACTTTCAATATCTACAGTGGCCCCAATATTATTTACGATGTCTTCCATACCTTTATATGCCATAGGGCATTCATCTAAAGTGTCCTTATTTACAGATGTCGTATAAATTCCATTCATTTGCTTCTTAAATTCTGATACAGTAAACGTCTCTTTTGCTTTTGATCTACTCATCAATCTGCCAGCTCCATGCGGAGCAGACTGATTCCAATCATCATTCCCCTTTCCGATACACACCAAACTGCCATCTCTCATATTGATAGGAATAATCAAACGTTCTCCCATTTGGGCTGATACAGCTCCTTTTCGGAGAATCATATTGTTTATATCTATATAATTATGAATTGTTGTAAATTGCTGAATTACACGAACTCCTATTCCTTTAATTATCTCATCCATCATTGCCTGTCGATTATACATCGCAAATTCCTGAACTATTTTCATATCATGAATGTACTGTTCAAATAGATCTCCGCTAACAAATGCGAGCTGCTTTGGGATATTTGTTCTTTTTACATTCTTCAAATCTGATAATGCTTTCTGGATTTCATTTTCTCTGCCTTGCTTCTTTAATTCATCGATTAAATCCTGTCTATCAAAAACAGAGGAACCATTTAGTACTTCATATGCTTGATTTTGATAATAATTTGCTACCTCTAGCCCTAAATGGCGACTTCCGGAATGAACAACAATATAGATATTACCGTCAGCATCCTTATTACATTCAATAAAGTGATTTCCACCACCAAGCGTTCCAAGGCTCTTTTCGGCCCTGTCTAAATTAACTTTGTTTATACAATGTAATTCTTCAATATCACATTTATCAAAATATCTATGTGTTTTTGTTCTTACATTAAAGCCAGATGGAATCCTTTCATAAATTAACTTATCTAGCTTCTGCAATTCAATGTGTTTTTCTTTAATCTGTACACATTCCATCCCACAGCCAATGTCTACTCCAACAAGGTTAGGAACAATTTTGTCAGTTATGGTCATTGTAGTGCCAATGGTACAGCCAGCCCCTGCGTGAATGTCTGGCATTAATCTTATTTTGCTTCCAGTGATAAATTCTTGATTTAATAAAAGCATCACCTGTGATATTGACGCTTCATCTACAACATCTGTAAATATTTTAGCTTCGTTACATTTTCCTTTTATTTCTATCATTATTCCCTTTCAACCCTCTTGATTTTGTCCAATTTTTTCTTCTTTATATTTATATGCCTTACCCTGGCGCGAGGTAAATATTTATCACATTTTTGGCAATATCCTTTATGATTGGCCTCTCGCCCCTTCTCGCATTTACCTGCACATATGTAATATTTACAGGGTGTTTCTCTATCTTTAGCCATTTTATACCTTCAGTTCTATAATCTATTGAAATTTCACTTTCATTTATCTAATATTTCTACGTTAACAATCTTTTCTGACCATATTCCCTCACCGTTAACATAAAGCATGTACGTTTACAATAATCAATGTAGCAATAATAAACCCGACTACTACAATTATGGTACAAAACATAAAAGGAAAGCTATTTTTCCAGTCCCAGTTTTTGTCTGACTTCATTTGATCCTCCTAAATATTGAATTTGATTGTAATTTAATAATATAATTTAGATTCAGCGACATTATTGAAGTTAATCATTTGGGCAACAGTTTGGCAACAGTTTTCCCATTTAAGCGTCAGACAAAAAATGAGAGAAGCCATATAAACATTAGTTTACAGGACTTCTCTCACTAAAAAGGGGAGGATAAGTATTCACTCATCTTTGGTATAATCCTATTATGACCTAATCCAGATGTTTTATTCACATAAAACAAAGATTTTTTTCTTATACTGTCTCCCCATAATATTTTTCCATTTTCTCTTTTAATCCTTTTAAATAAATCCTGTTAAGAGAAAGCATAGTTTCTTCTTTTTTTCCCGGCTCCTTTTTTATTTTTTCCTTCAGAGCTTCGGTCTCTTTTTGACATGTGCAGATCTGGTCTCTCAGCATGGAACGGCTTGGTTTCTTCATCAGGGCCGGTAAATCAAGAGTTCTTATAAGAAAACGGGTCACCGCTTTCTCTGTATTTTCCTCGCCCTCATAGATTCTGTTAAAAAAATCACAGACCCCGTGATAAATGCTATGGTGCTGCCTCATATCTTTTCCGGCTCTGCCGCAAACAGTAAAACTTCCATCCCTTATTATGAAACAGACGGCATCCGCTTCCTCTTTATCCAGGCTGAATTTACTTTTTTCAATTCCGTCCTGTTCCAGCCCCTCATAAATGATATCAAAAATATACCATTTGAATCCGCTGATTTCAGCCGCTTTTTCAAGCTCTTCCAATCCGCTCTTTTTCGTTTCTTCCATTCCTTCTCCTCTTTCCTGTATCCTGTCATTTTTCATTACCTTTCCTGAAAGCTGAAATAAACCAGCAGGCCAAATCAGCATCAGGGCAGGGCTAAAAGCCGGCTCTTTCATTATATAGAATGTTTTCAATAACCTCAATCATAAAATTAAAACGGACTGCAGATTCGGTTAAATATTCGTAAGCCTTTCAAACAGCGAGTTAATATCAATCTGTCCATATCCCCAGATATTGTTGGGATAAGTATACGTGGTACTGCGCCGCGCTCCGCGTATAAGCAGACGGTTCACATCGTTTCCGGTCATATTGGTATAATTTCCCCTTGAAACGGCCCATTCAAAAACCATTGCAACAACACCCGCCGCCTGGGCTGCCGCGGATCCGCTTCCTGTTATACTGCCATACTGGTTTCCCGGAACCGCACAGGTAATCTCATAACCCGGTGCTGCTATGTCCGGCTTTACGAATCCGGTTCTTGTATATCCTCTTCCTGATTCAGGCAGTACCGTGTCATTATACTGATTATAAGCGGTAACCGTCAGAGGATTGGTTGAATTTCCAGGAGAAGTTACGGTAGTGTCCGGATTGGCATTTATAAAAAAGGTTTCTTCTGTGATCTGGTCTCCTGACGGCAGCCAGGTATGAAAAGAAAATGGTCCATTATCAAGGTTTTGAACCCGAATGTTCCAGATTCCGGGAAGGGGGTCCTGAAAACGCATCAATACCAGCTGATCTCCGCTCTCCTCTTCAAAAATATAATTATTGACCCACACAACGCTTGAATTAAATACGAAGGCAAATCTTCTGCATTCCCCCAGAGCCGGAAAAACCTGCCCTGTTGTCTCTCTGTTTGGAGCGATTATCTCTATGGCCAGCCTTGCCGGGGCAAACGGCCATAGCTCAACGGAAAACAGTTTGTCATTTTCTCCAACTCTTAATTCAAAATTATTTACGAAGGGTTCCGCAGTGGTGCTGTTAAAGTAATGTCTGCGTTTGTTCGCTTCATTGCCTGCACTTATGGTTATCCCGTTATGGGGCTGCTGTACCAGGTAATTGGTAAAAAAACTGGTTGCTCCCCGCCCGTCATGGCTTGACTGGTTTGTTCCCAAGGCAAGGCATATGGCAACGGGCCGGTTCAGCCTTCGGGCAACGGTAGTCACATAACTGATCCCAATGATCACATCCGACTCCTGATAGCATATAGCGTTTTCAGGAGTAAAAAATATTTTTTTCAGATTGTTCTTTGCCGGCTTCAGCTTTACAACCAGCAGATCGGATTCCGGGACAACACCGCTGAATGACTGCACCAGGCTTGGTTTGCCCGCTGCCACACTTGCGATTGCAGTTCCGTGGCCATTGGTGTCCACAGAAGGAACTATGGATAAGGGATTTTCCGATTTAAGTGCAACATTAATATGCTCCCTGGTATATTCGGTGCCGTACGTAAATCCCTCCGGCGGAGCGCCCTCTTGTATGGTCTGATCCCATATGGAAAGAATACGGGTCGTTCCGTCATTATATAAAAATGCCTGATGCTGGTAATCAATCCCGGTATCTATGACCGCAACAATCACTCCCCGCCCAAATAAAGCTAAATAAGGGTTTCTCTGTACCGTTCCGATACCGGATTTTTCAAGGCTGACAGTGGAGCTGAGGGTAAATAGGGAAGGAAATGCATTATAAGGATACTTTCCCAAGTCACAGGGATTCGCTGAATCAACAGGGATATGAGCCAAAGAATTCCTTAAATGCATGGGAGTTATATTATCTCCGGTATCATATGTGGGAATCATAACATTACTGATGATCAAATCATAATAATTATCATCCAATATTTTTAGCATGATAAGGCCTCCCTGTCTACACTACTGGCGCATATGATATATTTTATGCAAGCGGGCTCCTATTATGAGCATAAGAAAAAGAAGCTCGCACACGTGTTTTGTGAATTAAAGTGGCCAGAACCCAAACATCGGCAGCAAATGCAGCCTGCTTACATATAACGCTCATATTGGAAGCAATGCTGCATAAAATATATCATATGCTCTAAGCAGATCTTATCAGGGAGATTTAATTATGGAAAAAATACTGGATAATAATTATTACGACTTGATTATAAGTAATTTATTAGTTCCTTCCTACGGTGTGGGCGATGATATTACATTGCTCAATGACAGGTTTTCCCTGCTGCATGTATCCAAAAATAATATGCAGCCATGTGATCTCGGCCAAACGCCTTACCACATTTTTCCAACCCTTTATACCCTTACTTCTACGGTTGCCCCTGCTGCACCAGAGATGGATGTGGCCGCGGCCCAAATGGATTATAACTTTTATGGACAGGGAATGGTTATTGGCATCGTGGACACCGGGATTGATTACCGGCATCCGGCGTTCATGAATAAGGATAAAACAACCCGGATTTTTTCCATATGGGATCAGACACAGCAAGCGGGAACACCTCCCAAGGATTTTACCTTTGGTACGGAATATACAAAAGCTTCCATAAATGACGCACTGCACAATGAAAATCCTTTTTCCGTTGTTCCTTCAACCGATGAAGTTGGCCACGGCACAGCCATTGCAAGCATCATTGCAGGATCTTCCGGCAATAACAATTCCTTTAGCGGCGTTGTTCCAAATGCAGAGCTGGCTGTCGTAAAATTAAAAGAAGCTAAGCCGAATCTTAAAATGATATTTTCTGTTTCAGAAGACAAACTATGTTTCCAGGAATCAGATATAGTTCTTGGAGTACGTTACTTAGTTTCCATAGGCCAGCGATTGAAACGTCCTATAATCATATGTATTGCTCTGGGCAGCAGTCAGGGCAATCATGATGGCAGGGGTATTTTGAGCACCTACTTAGAGACCCTGGTTCAGCAGCCTGATCTGGGTGTTTCCATATCCGCAGGAAATGAGGCAAACAACGGAAGGCACTATTTTAACAAAACCATTTCCGCACCCTACTTTAATGATTTCCAGTTAAATATTTCAGGAAATGACAAGCAGTTCTTCATGGAGCTATGGGCACATATACCCGGAAGGCTTTCTATTGAAATTTCTGCACCAAACCGGGAAACAATCCCATTTATTAATCCCACATTCAGCGAATGCCAAAAGTTTGTTTTTCAGAGCAGCCCAAGCATCGTCTGGGTAAATAACATGGTCTTTGAACGGGAAAGCGGCGACCAGCTGATTTTATTACGGTTTGAGAACCCCCTTCCCGGAATCTGGTATTTCCGTGTCCAAAGCACGGAAAATGAACCTTTTTCTTTTAATTCCTGGCTGCCCAGCGGAGACTTGATATCAACCAGGACCTTTTTTTTAAATTCCAATCCGGATATAACCATAACCTCTCCCGGGAATTCCAGACGTACCTTGACCGTTGCCGCTTATAATCAGCTGACCTCCAATATCCTGGATGAATCAGGAAGAGGTTTCACAAGAAGCGGCCTTGTTAAACCTGATATTGCGGCCCCCGGCTATCAGATCCCCTGTGCGCTTCCTGAAAACCAATATGGATCCTTAACAGGCACCGGCGCTTCTGCTGCCATTGCAGCAGGTGCATCTGCTATCATTTTTGAATGGTCCCAGGGCATGGGTAACTTCACTTATATTACAGGCGAACAAGTAAACCGCATGATTGTAAGAGGAGCACTGCGTAACCCTGCCTACAGCTATCCCAACAATATATGGGGATTTGGGCAGCTGGATGTAAACCGTGTATTAGATCGCCTTTCCACACTCTTATAATTTACAGCCCCGGATTTCTATCTCTTTAATCTTCCTGCGCTGTTTCCGGCTGTATATCCAGCTGGCTTGTACAATTAGGACAGCGGGTAGCATTTATATTGATCCGGGTAAAGCAATATGGACACTCCTTGTCCGCAGAAGCAGCCGGCTCTGCCTGCTGCTTCTTTCCGCGCAGGGAATTAATTACCTTTATCATCATGAAAATAACAGAAGCCATGATTAAAAAGTTAATAACAGCCGTGATAAAGGAACCATAAGCAAATACCGGCCCCAGAGCCTGTGCGGCCTGAAGCGTGGAAACATCTGTACCTTGCGGAGCAGCATACAAAAGTGCGAATTTATTGGAGAAATCTACTCCTCCGGTAATCACTCCAATCAGGGGAGATATGATATCCTTTACCAGGGAATTGACAATCGCCTGGAAAGCAGCGCCGATAATAACACCAACTGCAAGGTCCACCACATTTCCGCGCAAAACAAATTCTTTAAACTCAGCTATAATACCTTTTTTATTTCCCATTGGCATTCATCCTCTCTTACAGATTTTTAGAAACCTGTTGGTAAACTTTGGAATTATATTATCATAAGACAGTAGACTTCGCAATTATAGATAAGCTGTCAAGTGGATATTCGCAATCCGCGACCCACCACTTAATGCTTTTCGCATATGATGTAGGGGACTTACTTGATTCGTTTAAAAAGCGGGTCCGGAATACCGGATACCCGCTCATCCTGCTATCAGCCTTGCCTATCTTTTAGTACCTCTGCAGCATGGATCATTGCATCCATCTCTGAAACCGGCACAATATGCCTCTCTTTTTGCTTCTGCACAAGGATCAACGTTACTTTTGTTACAGCATCTATTATCACAGCACTTATTGTCACAGCAATTGTTGCGGTTGCAGCCGCAAGACCAAGAATTAGAACATCCCATATCATACACCTCATCTTATAATTATACCTTATTGTATGGGCTAACCAGACAAGATGTGAATCACATATATAAATAACTTTTTCGTAAAAAGCTGTTTGAAAAAAGCTCAGATACAACCCCGTATTTCTCAATTATAATTCCCTGATAGTATTGATTTTACGGCATTCTCGATTTCCTCATAACCAGTACACCTGCAAAGATTGGATTGCAGCCATTCTTCTATAACAGGATCATCAGCATCGGGCTTGTACATGGCCAGTGCATGGCAAACCATAAGAAATCCAGAGGTACAGTAACCGCATTGAAATCCCCAGTTTCTTATAAATGCATCTTGTATGGGAGCGTTTTCTAACCCCTCCACTGTGGTTATCTTATGACCGATTGCCTCTGCCGCCAGCATCAGGCAGGCTTTGACAGGCATGTCATCAACCAATACCGTACAGGCACCGCAATCTCCGTTCTCACAGCCGCTTTTGGCTCCTGTTAAAGATAATTCTTCCCGAAGGACATGAAGCAGAGTGTAGGATGGCTTAACCATAACGGCTTTGTCTTCACCATTTACATTAAGAACAATGATACTGTTACCTGATAAATGCATATAATCCCTCAATTCCTGAAAGGATCATCCGATCTTTTCAAAATTAATAAACATTTCCCGAAGCATATTTTCCAATACAAATTCTTTATACTCCCTGCTTCCTGATAAATCACTTTTGCAATCACTGTGAACTAAATTTATGACCTTTTTAATTTTCTGTTCCACGTTATATATTTTATGGTTTATGATTCTTTCTGATAAAATGACAGGATTATTGCCATACCCGGTAATCGCCGCTTTTATGGCCTTTTTATTTTTTACTGCCGCCATGGTAATCAATGGATAATCTATTTTCTCCTGTTTGGTTCTTTTTACATGATTGTAAGGTAAATTCAGATCACTTTCTTCAATCAATATGGATACCAGAAATTCTCCTTCTTTTAGCTGCATCTTTCCACGAAACACCTCTAAAAATGGTAATTCGGCCAATCCTCTCCTTGTCATTACCTGCAAGGAACAATCACTTATCATCAACGGTAAGGCTGCCTCCCGGTACTTGATTGTGCCGGCCAGATTGCCGCCTATGGTAATTTTTCCCTGAATCGTGTGATCTGCAATTCTTTTTATGGTTTTGGACAGCAGGGGATATGCATTACATTCCCCAATGTTTGTCAGGGTCTGTGCTGCTCCAATCCTGAATTTCCCGCCGCTCACCTCAAGCTGGCTGCATTCCGGTATTCCTTTCAAATCAATGACCGAATCAAATTTTATACCATTTACCCTGGCCATACTGATAATTTCCGTACCGCCCCCATAATAAATAGGCTTTTTGTTATTTGAGCGCAAGTCATGATAGCAGCCGAATGCTTCCTCCATGCTTTCTGGTTTGTAGTAATCAAAATCAAAAGGAATCATAGTTTAGACTTTTCCCTCCATATGAATTCAGGCGTAATGGGGAGCTGGTTTACATCGATTTTAGCCGCCAAAGATATGGCATTAGCTAAAGCGGCAGATATTCCAATAATACCGTGTTCTCCAATGCCTCTGGCTCCATAGGGCGCATCAATCTGAGGTGTCTCTACGAAATCAACCAGATATTCCGGATTTTCTCCGTAGCGAATCATTTTATAGGTGCGAAAGCTTGTATCTTCTACAATTCCCTCTTCATTGTAAACAAAATCCTCACTGGTACCAAGTCCAAGCCCCATGCACATGCCTCCCATGACCACCCCTCTTGCAGTCTTGGGATTTATGACCTTGCCTGCATCAATCACAGTAGCCGCTTTTAACAGCCGGTAGGTATGCTGTCTGGTATCATATTCAATTTCAACAGCCTGGGCACCTACCGTCCAGCTCCGGCCGGGCGTCCCCCGTCCCGATGCCTCATTAAGAGGTGTAAGATGATTCATGACATAGCTGCCTCGTCCAATAACCGGTCCTTTAAGGGAATTGCCATTAGGAAACTTGTAGCCTTTTACCAGATCCTCAAACATGATATAACGCTCTGGATCATGCTTTACAAAAATCATCTTATTCTCAAAGTCCAGTTCCTCAGCAGGACAGCGCAGAGCAATTGACGCCAGGTCCAGAAGCTGGGATATGGCATCGTCAGCCGCATTCAATACGGCCCGCCCTACCATGTAAGTTGTCATGCTGGCAACGGTTTTCCATAAATACGGGGTTGACTGGGTATTTACATCCAGCTTTACATAAACGTCATTGACACTGATTCTCATTTTTTCAGCCAATATCTGCGCTGCCGTTGTTTTCATCCCCGGCCCTATCTCAGCAGCACCACAATCCAGATTCACGCTTCCATCAGAATTAAAGGTTAATACAGCGCTTGCGCCTGCATCTGTGGGGGTATCAGAGGTTTTGATCAGACAGCTGATTCCTTTTGCTCTGACCAAACCATTTTCTCCTGCTATGCAGGCGCCTTCCTTCCAGTTAATGATCGTTTTTAGTCTCTCAAGGCATTCTGCCGCATTCCCAGTATTGCTGGCAGTGACTTTGACAAGGGTTGGAGTCAAATCGCCAGCCTTTACCAGGTTTAAAAGCCTTAACTGGAAAGGATCCAACCCTATTTCGTATGCCAACTTATCCATCATTCTTTCCAGACAAAAAGTACGTCCCTCATGTCCAAAACCACGGAAAGAGGTTATATAAGGATGGTTTGTGTATACGCTGTAGCAGTCACATTGGAGATTTGGTATTCGATATGGCCCGGCACAATCAACTGCGATTGCTTTTGTTATCTTGGGAGAAATATCGGAATATGCCCCCGTATCGATCTGGAATGTCATTTCAGCCGCCATGATCTGGCCGCTCTTTTTCACTCCCATTCTTATGGTTCCTTCCAGCCCCAAATGACATGGAGAGGTGACCATATCTTCCTCTCTCGTATTTGTCAGGTTGATCCATTTTCCTTTTACATTCATTGCCGCGATCACTGCCAGAATCTCTGGCTGCACACACGCTTTTCCTCCGAATGCACCGCCGACCAGGGGAACCTGGACGACAATCTTTCCTTCCGGAATATTAAAATACTTGCTGAGGGACTCCTTGACCTCATATGGCGTTTGAGAGGATGTCTTGATCATTACACTGTCATCCGGCATGATCATGCAGTGAACTGCCCTGGTTTCCATGGCAGCGTGATCAGACTGAGGCAGGGAAAAGCTGCCCTCTGCAATAATTTCGCTTTCCAGCCAGCCTTTCTGCATATCGCCTTTTCTGATTTTTTGGTGATGGCAGATATTGGTTCCTTTTACAGGATAGACCTCCTCAGCTGCTTTTGTATATGACATGAGAGCTTCATGTATTATAACAGGATTCTTTTTAAAAGCTTCTTTCAAGGAATTTACAACGGGCAGGGGCTTATACTCTACAAGTATCTTTCCCGCTGCAGCCTTTGCCTGCATTTCATCATCTGCAACAACAATGGCAACCGGTTCGCCGTAATAGCGGACCTTTTCTCTGGCTAAAGGAAGCCTGTCCTGAAGCATGGATCCACACATCACCTGATGATCTTTTGCCGTGATGACCGCTTTTACCCCTGGCATTGCAGAGGCTTTACTGGTATCTATGGATACGATTTGGGCATGAGCATGAACACTTGTTAATAATCTGGCGTAAAGCATAGGAGAATCCGTGAAATCATTTGTGTATTTAGCCAGGCCTGTTACTTTATTTTTTGCCTCTTTTCTTACCGTATTTTTTCCCAGCTGGGTTTCCATTGACCGCCTCCTAAAAAGATTCTACCTGCTGATTAATAAGTGATCACCATTTTTTAGCTGCACCACATCGGCTCGAAGCGCCTTCCCTAAATCTGTCAGACATATTTCGCGCTCCTCTGAATCTGGTATATAAAGAGTCAAAGGGTCGCCTGATATGATTCTTTCTTTGTTATCTGTTATATAAACCAATATCTCCGGACTACTCTGCCCCATTGATATCCCCTCCAATATTAATATCCATAATTGTATTGATTTTCCTGCTGTTTTCCAGTACGGGTGTTTTCTTAATTACATCTATTATAGCATCAGGATCACGAATAATTGGTATAAAAGCCAGTAGCAGCTTTCCTGTTTTATAGTTTTTTCTGGTAAAACTGTACCTCTTCACGCCAAAGGTCCTGGTAGCCTCAAAAAGCATGGCCTGCCTCTGTCCATAATTCTCAATCGTGATTCTGAATTTATCGCTTTTCGGCTCTATGACAATACCGATTCCCTCTTTTAAAAATAATTCTCTGATTCTCTCAGTTCCCAGCACATTGGTAACATACATGCCATCCACAAGCAGATCCGAATGGTCTATGGTTATTTTTCCTTCTTTTATATTGCAGATATCACCGATGCATTTACCTTTTGTTATTCTTGTCAGGAAATAAATCATACAAATGCCGCTGACTGCAGCAATCATTAAGTTTATAACCAGACTTTCTACAGATAAGATACTTAAAACCAGCACAACAAACAGGGAAGTAAGCATGGATAAATAATTTCTGGATTCATAGGTCTTGGCAATGCCGTCAATATAAGCGGCCCCTCTTTTTGAATATTCTGTTTTTTCCAGATCCTCAAGACTGTCTTTTTCTGTTTTTCTCACTTCCCGGAAATGCTGGATGGCTAAGGCAATAAAAGTAACTGCCGTGAATTCTTTATCTAACAGAGCCGGTATCGCAACAGAGCCCAAAGCAGAAGCCAGAATTCCTATCACTATATTAATAAAAACACCGGTAGGATAACTGGGGTTTTGACGTGTATCAATGCGGAGGGTAACGAAACGTGCAATTGTCCCCATCACGATACCGCACAAGATGATAACAAGATCATGAAATGCTATTGTTTTCTCCATAATTTTATAATGGCATCACTTGTGAAACCATAATTCTCCAATCTTAATTTTAAATTATTATCTCCTTTTCGTGCCACAATATGCAGAAAACAGAAGTACACCAAGAATCCTGCCATAAAAAAACCAGGAGCGGCTTTGAAATGGGAATTCAAAGCCGCTCCTGGCACTTCTTATTTTACTGCATTCTATTTTAAATGAGACTGTTTGACAATGGTTTCCACCGTAATATTCATCTTTTTCTTCCGGACTTCATCCTTTAGAAGAATCAGGCAAAGAAGATCGATCGTATAGAGAGTCGACAACTGACTGTTTACAAATCTTTCCTGATCAACAAACAATGGATTTACTACGGGAAAACAAAAATCAGCGCATTGTGCGATCGTACTGTCGGTAAAGCTGGTCAGGCAGATAAGCTTTGCTCCATTTTGTTTCGCAGCCCTGACAGCATTGACAACTTCTGCCGTTTCACCGGATATGGAAATTGCAATTACCAGATCTCCGGGGCCCAAAATTGAGCTGTAAATCACCATTAAATGAGAATCGGTCACACTTTGTACATGAAATCCCATACGGGATAAGCGGAGCATGGTCTCACAGGCAGTCAGTCCTGAGGATCCCACTCCGAAAATATAGATATTTCCTGCCGTGACAATCTGGTCTGCCAGATACTCCAATGCCTTCTTATCTATCATCTGATTGGAATGTTCGATTACTGTCTTGTAAAAATCATAAACCTGAGTCACCAGATCATCCGAATGGGCAATCTTGTTTCCTGCCCCTGCGCTTCCAAGCTGGATTTTCAGCTCTGCAAAAGATTTTCCTCCAACTTTTTTACAGAAGCGTGTTATTGTACCGTCAGATACTCCCACAGTAGCTGCCAGAACAGAGATATTCATATTCCGGATATTATTGCCTTCCTTCAAAATGTAATCCGCGATACTTCGTTCTTTATCTGTAAACGTATTATATTTTTTTTGAATTGATGAAAGAATGTCCATATTGATACCTCTTGTGCTTTCGTCTTTAATTTGTGAAAATTGAACCCATATTATATAAAGTGTTCTTATTATATCACTTTTTAGTAAAAACGAAAAGATTTCAGAGGAAACAGAAGGAAGGCGTAAATTTATTTATTAACCTTTGACACTGCCTCGGCAAATCCACGGGTAATGCATTGAGGGCGTGTGATGGCAGTTCCTACTACTACTGCGTAGGCTCCTGATTCAATGGCCCTTGCAGCCTGCTCCGGTGTGTTAAAATTTCCTTCTGCTATAACAGGATGGGTACATTTGGCAATCAAAGACTTTAGAACCTTAAATTTATCCAGTCCTTGAGACTGAGGCGTATATCCCAACAGGGTCAGGCCCACAAAATCAAAACCAATTTCGTCCGCGCGCAGTCCCTCTTCTTCTGTTGAAATGTCTGCCATAAATTTTTGGTGAGGATATTTCTCATGAAGCTTATAAAGAAAATCCACATCCTGATTTTTGGTGGCATCCACCGCAACTACATCAACTCCGGTCCGGACCAGCGCGTCTACCTCTGCAAATGTGGGGGTGATATAAGGCTTGCCTTCCTCATACACTTTTTTGATAATTCCGATAATCGGAAGATCCACATTTTTCTTGATTTCTTTAATATCTTCCACGCTGTTCGCACGAATACCGACTGCGCCTCCCTCTTTTGCTGCCAGAGCCATACGCCCCATGATAAATGAACTGTGCAGGGGTTCCTCCGGAAGCGCCTGACAGGATACAATCAAACCTCTATTCATAAGTATCACATCTCCCTATTCTTCGCCGATTATGTCGTTTATTTTTGATTTTATCAGATCTGCCTTAGCTCCGAATATTGCCTGAATGCCGCCTTTCACCTCCAGTACGGCTGCTGCGCCTTCCCGCTTAATGGCTTCTTTATCAACCTTACTGATATCCTTTACCGCCACACGCAGACGGGTAATACAAGCATCACAATCTTCAATATTTTCCTTGCCGCCTAACGCTGCAAGCACGCGAAGAGCCGTTTCAGCAATTGTACCCTTTGTTTCCACATTTACCTCATCATCTTCTCCTTCCTCGCGGCCTGGAGTAGGGATATTAAACTTTGTGATCAGGAAACGGAATAATACATAATACAGAATCGCCCAGAATACTCCCACCACCACTACATAGATCCAGTGAGTTTTTGCATTGCCCTGCAGGACTCCAAATAAGGTAAAGTCAATGATTCCGCCGGAAAAGGTGTTTCCGATACGAACGCTTAAAAGATCGGCAATCGCAAAGGAAAGACCATCCAAAAATGCATGAACCACATACAGCCACGGAGCTACAAACAGAAACATGAATTCAATGGGTTCCGTAATACCTGTTAAAAATGATGTTAGAGCCGCTGAGAAGAATAAACCAAATACCAATTTACGGCGTTTTTGAGGAACACAGTGATACATTGCAAGGCATGCTGCCGGTAAACCGAAAATCATCGTATCAAAACGGCCTGCAAAAAATCGCGTACCCTCGGTGTACATTCCTGTAAAATTAGGATCAGCCAGCTGGGCAAAGAAAATTTTCTGGGCACCTGCAATTTCCTGTCCTCCTACCGTGGCAACTCCGCCTAATTCCGTATACCAGAACATGGGATAAATCATATGATGCAGGCCTACCGCTCCGCAAAGCCTCATCAAAAATCCATACAGAAATGTTCCAAAGACTCCCATACTTGCAATGGCCTGGCCGCAGGAAACCAATAATGACTGAAAAGGAGGCCAGATCAGGAAGAATATTGCACCCACAAAAATTGCCGCAAATGAGGATATGATCGGTATAAAACGTGAGCCCCCGAAAAATCCCAGAAACGGCGGCAGCTGTATATTTCGGTACCGGTTATGGAAATAAGTAACCATACAGCCAATAACAATAGAGCCTACAACACCGGTATCAATTGTGTTGCCATCCGGCTTAAAGACTGACAGCAATGCGCCGATTGACGCATTCATGACCAGAAAAGCAACCGCAGCTGCCAGGCCTGCCGTTCCTTTGTCCTTTTTTGCAAGCCCCACTGCCAGACCAATACACATGATGAGTGACAGATTCCCAAACACCACTTCTCCCGCTTTACTCATAACAGTAAATAATGCCTGCAGAGCAAAGATGTTCAAAAATGGATAAGCCGCAATGGTGTTTGGATTGGACATTGCCCCGCCTATCCCTAACAGAAGACCTGCTGCCGGAAGAATGGCGATTGGTAACATAAATGCCTTACCTAATTTTTGAAGCTGCTTAAACATAAATATATACCTCCTCCTAAGGCGCATATTGTACAAGTGCTGTTTCAATATGCCATTTTTTTTGGTTACTTTTATTATATTTTATAAAATTATTTTAGTCAATGCTTTTTTAATAATAATTATTTTAGTCAAGCATTTATAGTAATTTGAGTGATTTAACAGGTATTGCAGCGGTTAAGGGAAATTAAAGTGATCGATCTGACAAAGGAGGTTATGATGGCAATTTGAATCGTATTTTCTTTGAAGTGAACAAATTGACTGTTTTCCAGACAATTAGCATATATGTGAACATGCCTTTACAGGCATTTGAAATAACAGAAACGAATGTATGTTCTTTTGCGGCTGCTTTTTTACCGGGGCCAACGCCCCGGCTGATAGTAAGCATATGAATTTGTATCAATCTATTGTTTGATTTTACCTTCTTTATAGTGTTTACGGCACAATGAAATGTATTTATCATTTGCCCCCATTAATATTTGCTGCCCTTTTCTGACTATGTTCCCATCTTTATCAATTCTTGCATTCATATTGGCACTGTTACCGCACCAGCAGACTGTTTTTAATTCCTCAATTTCATCTGCCAGTTCCATCAAGCGTTTGGAGCCTGGAAAAAGATGGGATGTAAAGTCCGTTCTAAGGCCGTAACAGAAAACTGAAATATCGTATTCATCAACCACATTAGAAAGATGTTCAATATCATTTTCTGAAAGAAATTGTACTTCATCTACAATGATTGTATCCAATTCCTTGATTGAATTATAATCGTAACCCTTGAACTCAGACCATAAAATGCAATTTGCTTCCAGCCCGATCCTTGATCTGATTTTCGTTTTTTCATCTCTGGTTTCTGCATCAGGCTTTATTAATAAAACGTTTTTTCCCTTTTCCATGAAATTATATCTGGTCATGAGTGCATTAGCCGTTTTAGAGCTTCCCATTGCGCCATATCTAAAAAATAATTTAGCCATTTTTTTCTCCTCTGTTATAGATATAATATGTCCATGTTTCATGTTAATGTAACATGAAATCATGAAGACTATAATAAAATAAATAAATCATTTTTACAATAGCTATAACTGTAAATTAGCTGATCGAACATTTCAGAACTGTTCTTGGCTGTTATTCCTCAGATGCCTGTCTTTCTCTCTCCCACCTTCGGCTAAGAACAATTTACCGGAACATGTAATTGCAGTGACTGTAAAATAACAAATTTGCAGCTTTTATCCGCTTCGCTGCTTGATTCGGTTAAACTCTTTGTAACAAAAAAAGAATAGGGACTTTTTTCCCTACTCTTATATAATATGAATTGTCTACCACAAGGTAGTATATTTTTATATTAGCATAAAAAGTTTTATAAATTGGCATTCATTCAAAAATCTTTTTCACAGATTCTATTCTTAGAAGTCGCTGGATTGGCTCTTTATATTGCAGCCAACATTTTCGATACAAGATTTAATTGTATTTTCGTCCGTTGACTGATTGTATCCGACTTCAATGGAACCTCTTGCTGCATCAACATTGACCATAGTAATTCCTTCTATTTTGTCTAATGCATTTTTAAGCTGAGTCTTAATCTCTGAATTCTGTATGCCTGATATATCATAATGAATTTTGTTCATAAGATAACTCCTTTACAATTTAATTTTTATGGACGTTAAAAGCACTTAATCCTTTATCATCTTGCTTAACGTCAAAATTAACAGACTGGCCCTCATGCAAATCTTTATTATGAGTTTTTTCTTTGACTTGTGAATGATGTACAAAAACATCCTGACCTTCGTTTGTTGAGATAAAGCCATAACCTCTTTCGTTATCAAACCATTTAACTACACCAGTATAATTAGACATGTTGAAAACCTCCTCGCAAATCGTCTATAAACCGATAAAAGTCTCATAGAAACTATTCCCTTACATATAGAAATAGTTTCTATATTTGCCTGCTTTTTTCGGCTGAACGTGAGATATTTTAATGATATTTAGAGTCTATGATTCTTTATCTTTCGAATTATCTGCCTTTAACCCGAATACAGCTCGAGCGCTTTCTGCCTGCGGATTATGCTTAATATGCTTTGAACGAAAAGTACCATCTTCTTTTTTATGATTTTTTGTACTTTTTTTTGAATTATCGTTGCTCATGGTCTGCCTCCTTTTATTATAAATCTATTTTTTAGTATGGCATTCCTTTAAAATTTCATTCTATGATTGGTTTCCAACTTAAACCAGAAAATTGTTTGGGGCGGTTTGCAGGTTTGTGTACCCTTTTAATTTTGAAATGCACCCGTTACTGGTAATGGTTAATCAGGTACCTTGCCTGCTCTTTCATATAGTCAACTATTTCTTTTGGCTCTGTTACTTTGGCTAAAGTCCTTATAAAAAGAAGAAGCCGGCAGGATCGTGGAAATCCTGCAGGCTTTTTGAAAAGAAGTTTTATATTTTTAATTTCTGTTTATCTTAGTACGCCGTTTTCATCTGGAATAAATGTCTTTGAAGATGTAAGCATGCGTCCATCTTTTTGAAGATAGTATGTATTGCCCTCCAGGGTAATGAAACCTGTTCTCATAATTCCGGTCTCAGGATCCAGGTAATACCAGTCATTGTTATCACTCAGCCATCCTGTATATACCAAGCCGTTGGCATCATAAAAATACCAGGAACTGTCTTTTTTTATCCAGCCGGTTTGCTTATCTGATGTACCGGAATTTGGGAATACCATAATCTTTGAAACAGTATTATCATTCGACCAGACCAGGCAATTGCGTCCTTTTGACAGGTTATGGACTGTAACAATGTTTCGGGTTAAATATGGAAACAGTTTACTTTGATCAGTTATGCTGTATTGCTTCCCTGTATCAGAGGTGAGGATTCCAGTCTGCCCGTCTGAGTTTATATTCATAGACGCTACAGTTACGTATTCCGGAACCTGGTAATCAGCCGGGACTTTACAAAGCACTACAACGGCATTTGATATGGGCGGCAGACTAAGGGTCATAGCCGGGCTAATATCAGCATAGATAAATTCACCATTCTGTATCTGTCCTGCGGTTACTGGATCTCCGCTGACGGAGTTTAAAATCCTTGACTCAGCGGAAAGGTTCAGGATGATTTCCTGACCTGCGCTGGCACCGTCTTTCCGTGTCATACGAAGTCTGTCTTCGGAAACTGAGGTTACTGTTCCGTAGATACGTATGGAGTTAGGCAGTGAAACCGGCTCCTCTGCTTGTGTTACAATAGCACTTCCTGATAGCACTAACGCCAGGGAACTGATGCCGGTTATCAATAACTTTAAAAACTTATTCATGTTTTATCCTCCTTCTTTTTATAAAATTAGTATAACAGCAAAACCCAAATTTTGGCATTACAATATATTTACAATTTGCTTAATGAAACTTGCAATTTACAATTCGGCTTGTTAAGATATTACGTTTTTCCTAATTATAATTTAAATTGCGCCTTTCTGGCAGTCCAGTGCATCTAAGTGATATGGGGATTTCCTCTTTGTTTTTTAGTAAATACATATATGAGGATACCAATTTTTTTCCTGAATATTTCATCTGGCTTTCAGAACGTACGTTCTCCCTGGGTTGTATCCCATTTCTTGCATAGCTTAGTACGTTCCAAATTGCACCTCCAACAGAGAGCAAATAAGTATCATCTGTAGAGAACTTTATAACACCTGATTATACTGCACTGTAAATATCAGGGTAAAATCACGGAGAATTAGTTTTAGAATATAATAGACTATGAAGATATAGACAACTTCTTTAAAAATGTAAAATCAGGATAAGGAGGGCTTTTTATGAATGCCAGTGAATACGATGGTAGATGCGAAGATATAGAAACATGTTATGATTGTGAGCATAAATGCAGTGAGCATAAATGCGTTTGTAAATTTGAAAGAATACCAAAACCTCTAAAACCTAATAGAACACGCCTGAAATGTGGTGTGTCGTCAGGATCTGTAACACTTCCTGTTGCGACTCTTCCCGGAGTTACATTTACATTAGCTACTGTAAATGTAGAAACAAAAGGTATGAAACATCCATGTATTCAATTAGAATTTGCAAGTAATATCATTACTACTGCTGCATCTCTAATTCTTAATTTCCAGATTTTTAAACAATGCAGAAATCAATTGGCACCTATTCCTATTGGACGAACTTGGACATTTTTATCACTTGATGAAGTTACGGATGGTAATAACTTCTCATTCTCTATATGTGATTGTGATCTGACCTGTGATGAATGCTGCATCTATAGTGTTATAGCTACTCAAGCTGACGTTTCTTTAGGTATAGCAACTATTAACAATTCATCTCTTACTGCTGTTATTGTTGATGCTGCGTGTGAATACTAAGGTGAAAGATTACAGTTACTCTTTGAACTTAGGAGGCAGAAAGGCGAGTCCTTACTATTGGGATACTCGCCTTTATTTATATACTATTCAACTGGTCTATGTGTTGATCTCCTGCACGCCACTATTTCTTCCAGTACATATGTGGAACCGATGAGCCAGCCGGCCTTTGTGGATTCCTATCCGCTCCAATCCTCCTCATCCAATCTGCTGCGCCTTGAAAAACCAGATTTTATGGCTAGCAGCAACACAAAAGATATTCGTCAAAATATCATCATCGACAAGGGACCGGACAGCTTGCCCGTTGCTGTGATGGATGGAAAAATCGTTCTAGCTGGCAGGTACCCCATCAATACGGAATTTACGGAATGGCTGGATCTGCCCGCCAGTCTGCTGGGGAAGCCAGCGGAAAAGGCGCAAGGAAATGATGGGTGCTGCTAATCAGTACCGACCCAGCCTCTAATTTGCAGGACGTTTTTTCAATAGCGTTAGCAAACAAGGGGACACAGATTTCTGACGTGCCTAAATTGGTTGTGGCTAACCAGGATCCAATTCAAACCGCCCCTGAATATCGTGAAAGCGTCACATTCAATGAATTTTCCAGCTTTATCACAGCCGGCAAGGTGCAACAGGAATATGACCATATCATTTTTGACACTGCACCCACTGGTCACACTCTGCGTATGCTCCAGCTTCCATCCGCATGGAGTAACTTTATCAGCGAAAGCACTCACAGTGCGTCCTGTTTGGGCCAGCTTTCCGGTCCGGAAAGCAAAAAAGAGATTTACAAACAGGCTGGGGAAACTCTGGCAAATGGGGACCTGACCATATTAATCCTTGTAACGCGCCCCGAATCAGCACCGTTTAAAGAAGCGGCTAGGGCTTCCGGTGAACTTTCCTCACTGGGCGTTCACAATCAATGCTGGTTATCAATGGTGTACTAATTCAGCGATGCGCTTTCTTCCAGCCTTTATGAGAAACAGCAGGCCGCATTTAACGCAATGCCGGAGCACTTACAAACGCTTCTGCGCTATATGTGCCATTGCGTGCCCATAACGTCACGGGACCGGAAAATGTGCGTGCCTTGCTGAATACCGACCATGTGACTGTACGGACGGAAACACTGAACGCTGCCCACATCCCTACGCTGAATAATATAATAGGCCAACTGGCGGCAGGCGGTAAACGTGTTATTTTCACCGCGGGTAAGGGAGGCGTAGGAAAAACTACTGTCGCCGCTGCTATCGCGTTGGGCCTCGCAAAACCCGGAAAAAAAGTTCATCTTACTGCCACTGACCCCGCCGCGCATCTGAAATTTGTATTGGATGAAAACTGCGGCATTTCTATGAGCCACATCGACGAGGTCAAAGAACTAAAAAAGTACCAGTCTGAAGTGCTCCGCAAAGCCCGGGCGTCTGATATAAGCGACGAGGATATTGCCTATGTTGAGGAAGATTTCCGTTCTCCCTGTACACAGGAAATTGCCATATTTAGTGCCTTTGGGAAAATAGTAGAAAAAGCCGACAATCAGGTAGTGGTAATTGACACTGCGCCTACCGGCCACACTCTGCATTTGCTGGAATCCACACAAAGTTACAATCATGAAATTCAGCGAACAAAAGGTGAAATTCCTGACTCAGTAAAAAAACTCCTGCCACGGCTAAAATCCGATAAAACCAAAGTTCTTATTGTGACTCTGCCCGAAGCACCCCCTGTTTATGAAGCATTACGTTTGGAGGATGATTTGAAGCGGGCAGGTATATCCACTCAATGGTGAATTATCAATCCGTCCTTGTCCGGCACTGATACCACTAATCCCATATTGGCGGCAAAGGCGGCATATAGGTCCCGTACCACCTGTAATTTAAGAAAAACGGTAAAAACATTTGAGAAGCTGCAAAAGGAAAACGGGACGTCTGCGAACAGACGCCCCGCCCCTATACTTACTCGTTCAAGACAGCATTATCGTTTTAGAAACACACGATTGTAAGGGCTGCTTTATGAGCCTCTTAGGAAATAGCAAGGCCAGCACTGGCATATCCTGCGACGGTGGCTACTAAATCAAGACCAGCCGTGACGTCTGCGGAGAATACCAAAAGCAACCTTGTTCCTATGGTAACAGGAATGTTCAGCCCGGTGGTGACACCGCTGCTGATATTACCAATAGAAATTAATCCCGAAAGTGGTGGCGCTAGCGTAACCACTGCGCCCGGCACCTCAACGAAGATGTTGTTAGGTGTGGTTGATTGGAACAACTGAGCGGAGACTGTTACGGTCGAGCCAATCAGGCTGAGCCCAGCGCTAATGCTCAAATAACCGGCCAAGGAGGTAATAATCCCAGACCTGGGCACGGAGAACGCCAAGTTTGTCAGGCCCTGCAGATTGATTGTTCCGCTGGCAGCTGAGATACCGGGAAGGTTGCTCCCGAATCCAACTGCACTGGAGGTATTAAGCAATCCTCCAAGTACTGTGGTCAAAGTAACGGGTGTACCAGATGCAAACGGAATAATTGCTCCATCGCCCGCCAAGCCGGTGGCACCAGTGGGACCGGTTGGGCCAGTGGGGCCAGTGGGGCCGGTGGGGCCAGTGGGGCCGGTGGGGCCAATTGGTCCCGTATCACCAGTAGGTCCGGTTGCTCCAATCGGGCCGGTTGGCCCGGTTGGGCCAGTGGGGCCAATTGGTCCCGTATCACCAGTAGGTCCGGTTGCTCCAATCGGGCCGGTTGGCCCGGTTGGGCCAGTGGGGCCAATTGGTCCCGTATCGCCAGTCGGCCCGGTTGGTCCTGTGGATCCAGTTGCACCAATCGGTCCGGTTGGCCCGGTTGGGCCAGTGGGGCCAATTGGTCCCGTATCGCCAGTCGGCCCAGTTGGTCCTGTGGATCCAGTTGCACCAATCGGTCCAGTTGGCCCGGTTGCGCCGGTTGCGCCAGTTGGGCCAATTGGTCCCGTATCGCCAGTCGGCCCAGTTGGTCCTGTGGATCCAGTTGCACCAATCGGTCCGGTTGGCCCGGTTGCGCCGGTTGGGCCAATTGGGCCTGTATCACCAGTTGGCCCGGTTGGTCCTGTGGATCCAGTTGCACCAATCGGTCCAGTTGGCCCGGTTGCGCCGGTTGCGCCAGTTGGGCCAATTGGTCCCGTATCGCCAGTCGGCCCGGTTGGTCCTGTGGATCCAGTTGCACCAATCGGTCCGGTTGGCCCGGTTGCGCCAATTGGTCCTGTATCACCAGTAGGTCCGGTTGCTCCAATCGGTCCGGTTGGCCCGGTTGCGCCGGTGGATCCGGTTGCTCCAATCGGTCCAGTTGGCCCGGTTGGGCCGGTTGCGCCAGTTGGGCCAATTGGTCCCGTATCGCCAGTCGGCCCGGTTGGTCCTGTGGATCCAGTTGCACCAATCGGTCCGGTTGGCCCGGTTGCGCCAATTGGTCCTGTATCACCAGTAGGCCCAGTTGCTCCAATTGGTCCTGTAGGCCCGGTTGCACCAATTGGGCCCGTTGGCCCTGTAGGTCCAGTTGCTCCAATTGGACCAGTTGGCCCTGTAGCTCCCGGGCAGCCTTTAGGCCCTTGACACCCCCTAGGCCCTGTCGGCCCGGTTGCGCCACAACAACAACGACGACAACAAGAACAACGCTTATCATTAGACTCTATATTATTATTCATATAGAATTTCCCCTCTATAATTATTTGCTTATATATGGAAACATTATAAAGAATTTTAATTCTTTATACTCATAGAATATGTCTAATTGTACAGGTCTGTTAATTATATGCCGGCTAGTACATTATTCAGGATATGCTAATAAAAATCCCAAGAAATTCATTATCCTAAGTCAGTATTATAAACAGGTACTTTATTAATAAAAAGATAAAAAAGTAAGTAAAAATATCCCATAGATAAAAGAGAAAAATCAAGTCCACCGCCTATTCATATAAATTACTATTTAGTTAACATGTTGTACATTGATAACTTAATATTGAAAGTTAATAGTGAGCGGTGTATCCTTAACTTTAAAAATCAGAATTTGGCGAGGTATTATATTTTGAAAAGAAATGGATTATCATATGATGAATGAAATGTATAGTTTTAAAAGATATGTCTGAGAAAAAGTAAATACCGTTTTTTTTAGGGATACATTGGACTTATGGATATAAAAGAGGTAAGTGAAATACAGACATTGAAATTCAATGGCCTGCTTGTGAGCATACAATCAAGAACCGGATCAGTATAAATACTTCGGGTGAGATTTATTTATATTTTACTGATGCAGTGCCAACAGGTGGATTGTTTTTACAAGAAAACATACTGTATATTTCCGCCTAATAATCATTTTCTTGTGCATCCATTTTGTATATATACATTACGGACTGTTGTTCAATGCTTAATCTTTTATTGAGTTTTTAGTAAATTGAGGATTTTACATTGTTTTGGTGAAAAATATCTGATATATTAAGCACGTAACCATGAGTTTAGTTTTATAAGAAAGGAATTAATATGAAAAAGCTACATCTGTTAGTATCTAGTATTATAATTATTTTAATGTTTTCAATCAACGTTTTTGCTTCAGCACACGAAATTGAATCAACGGTCAAACCGTAAAAGTTGAAACAATAGGTGACGTTCAAGTAGTTAATATTAAGGCTTCTTTATATAATTGTGATTATTCAAATGGTGAACTGGTTAATGGAGAGATAGTTTATACTTCTTCAGAGAATGAAATATCTATGATAAGATCAATGGGATCATTTGATTTTACAATAAATAATAAATATAGCATATATTTGGAATACAACACTTTTCCTACTTGGACCTTTACAATACAAGCAAAACGGTTGAATAAAAAAACGATGCAACTTATACATCTAGTGATCATTATTATATTATATCTATATTGCAAGACATAAAAATTCTGTATTTTTCGTATAAAGGTAAAGCAGATAATATAAAAAGGGGGCATTAAATTTACAAATGTGCCAACTGGTACAAATTCAGCCATACAAGTAAAAAATGAGACTAAACTACCCAATTCAGATACGTATTTAGACGGAAACTGGTACTACTACCTTTAAGTAAAAACCAAAGGAGTATAATATAATAATCATGAAAGGTAAATGATTTTGAAAATCAATCTTTTTTTAGTATTAGCCATTGCATTATGACTATCAGGATGTAGGAATGGATCAAATAGCAATGGATACGAAACAAATGTTGAGATTGAACCTATGCCATCAGATAATAAGCTAAATGAATATACAGCTCTTTATACTGATGTTGAATACAAATATGGAAAAGAGATATATGGGCAGTCAATCCGGATAGATGTAAAAAATGACGATTTTGCTAATATTCCTAATTCTGACTTTGTAGAGTTCGTAAGAATATGTAGTAAAATGAATGATAATATTGTTATTGCTTTTGAAGACAATACGGCAATTATTTTTACTAATACTTATGAATATGGCAAATATGGAATTTGGGATTTAGATCTCGGGATAACCGAAATAATCGGTGAATACAGTTTGGATGAAAATAATCATTATATATATAAAGAATTATCCAAACAAGAAGAATGAAAAATAACTATACCACATAATGCATTTTTATGGACAAGTATTCTTGCTCTGACTTGTTGACTTCTAAGAGGGAGCATCTCAAAGTTTGTGTAGACCTTCAAACGCCACACTTCCATCTCCAGACGCAACAAAAAGCGCCATCTTTACAACAGCGCCTTTTTCATTATATACCACGATACTATTTTAACATATCATAAACGGAAAATATGGAAAAAGTAAATACTCTTTACTTCAAACTTATTATTAAGAATAATTCGCAACAAAATTAGATTTATACCATTGCATTCTTCTCAGAACTAAATCATCACTATATTCATTTTCAGTCCCAAACTTATCCCCTCTTTCATATAACAGACTATAAGCAGAAAATTTTGCCGAAATAATCAAACTTCCTCTAAGTAATCTAACAACATAACGAGAACTGTCACTGGGACGCTCATCCGAATATGGTTCAAAGCTATCATACTCAACTTCCCATAAATCCTCTGATACCTCATAATTTTCAAAACCACATTCATGTTCCAAACAAGAATCAACTTTTTCTAAATTCAATCTGAAATAACACCACTCGTAATCATTATCTATGTTCTCGAATATTATATTTTGGGGTTTGCAAATTTGATCACAGCCATTAAAATTCAATTCTATGAAACCATTATATTTTGACAAACTGGCTCCACATAATTGAAGACTGCCACCTTGGGGATAATACATGAAAGTTATTTCTTTACACGACCTGATTGTATTTAATACGTGAACAATTTCTTTTTGACTTTTCCATTCAGCGTGAACTGGAATATTATTAGAAAACAATGATCGTATTTTCTCTTCCCATTTCGGTAAATTCTCACTCCTTAATTTTATCTCTTGTTCAGAAAAATTTATCATAATTTGTCCTTTCGCAGCGCTTTTCTTTGCATACTTCTATTTTACTTTAACATATTGTTACTAAAAAGTTAAGCATTTTCAATGATATCAATCAGTTATATTCAAAGAATACTGTAAAGATTCATCCATAGGTATTACCAATCATTCAAAAGTATTACCATGAAGCCATTGGCATAGGCAGACCTATGTTGTTTGGAAGAACTCAAAAATTTCACGATTCGTATAGATACATTGAAAATTCATTTAGAAACTCTCTGTTGAAGATAGAATCCGAACTTGGCATTTGGGGCCATGTACTACATGACGGCAGGCATGCTTTTTCTACATTCGCAAAAGAATACGGTATTAATGAATATGCCAGGAAAAAATTTATGGGACATTCTATAAAAGATTTAACAGATAGAGTTTACACTCACATGGACATTGAATGGTTTAGAACAGAAATAGAAAAGCTTTTATAGTGTTGCATAGTTTGCTGTATAGCATGTTACCACCAGTGCGATTTTATAATCCTCTAATTTCATAATTATTCATTTATAATTGGCTATCATTACATAAATCAGCAGTTATCACTTACAATAAACTAATATTATTCATTCACAGTTTCTTCACAAGACGTACAAAATTTATTTACAGCTTCTACAAACTTTTTTCACATCTATGCTCTATACTTAAGACAGTAACAAGAAGAACTCCAATACTTGTTAAAATTAAAACTTTTTTTCATAACTGGCCGGTGGAAGTCACATTTCACCGGCTCCTCCCTTTTTATGGGCCATTTATTTCCCGAAATTACCGTTGCAAAGAAACTCTTTCTATTATAGAATAGGGAAGGTGCCAGTGGCATATGCAAACTTGGAGGATATTATACATGAAGAAAAATGCAATCGTAGGACAATCCGGCGGACCGACCGCTGTGATCAATGCAAGCCTTTACGGCGTCATCAAAGAAGGAATGGCTCATGAAGAAATCGGCCGGGTTTACGGGATGATCAATGGCATAGAAGGCTTCATGTCTGGTAATTATATGGATTTAACAGGTGACTTGACAGAAGAAGAACTGGAGCTTCTTAAATTAACACCTGCGGCTTATTTAGGCTCCTGCCGCTACAAACTCCCTGACGATCTGTCTTCTCCCTTTTATCCGGCTCTGTTCGAAAAATTCCGGGCTATGGATATCGGATATTTCTTTTATATCGGCGGTAATGATTCCATGGATACAGTAAGCAAGCTTTCCCGCTACGCAGACCATCATGGAAGCACCATCCGTTTCATTGGAATTCCCAAAACCATTGACAACGATTTGATTTTAACAGATCATACTCCCGGATACGGCAGTGCTGCCAAATATGTGGCCGATACCGTCCGTGAAATCGTTCTGGACGCTTCTGTCTATCAGCAAAAATCCGTCACCATCATCGAGTTGATGGGCCGCCATGCAGGCTGGCTCACCGCTGCCAGTGCGCTGGCCAGAAAATATGAGGGCGATAATCCCCTGCTTATCTACCTTCCAGAAACGGATTTTAATTTTGAACAGTTCGCATTAGATGTCAAAGCAGCCCTTAATAAACATAACTCCGTTATTATCTGTATCTCAGAAGGACTCTCCGATGCCCAGGGCAAATTCATATGTGAATATGCGGATGAAGTCCGTTTGGACACCTTTGGTCATAAAATGCTGACCGGAAGCGGTAAAATGCTGGAGAACTTTGTGCGTGACCGTTTCGGTGTAAAGGTCCGCTCCATTGAATTGAATGTAAGCCAGCGCTGCAGCGGCATGCTTGCTTCTGCAACCGACATAGAAGAATCCGTTCAGGCAGGCTCCGAAGGGGTGAAAACTGCTTTAAAAGGCATTACAGGCAGAATGATCGCCTTTTGCCGCACAGGAAATTCCCCCTATTCCATGGAATGCATCACCGTTGATGTCAATGAAGTGTGCAATCAGGAAAAGCGGTTCCCTGCCCAATGGATCTGCGGCAATGGCACAGATATCACCCCGGATTTTCTGGAATACGCCATACCGCTGATCCAGGGTGAGCCTCAAAGAAAGATGGAAAGCGGCAGACCCGTGTACCTTTACCGTAAATGATCACGATCTGCTTTTCAGGATCTTAAAATCCGTTCATTCATACGGGTCAAGAAAAGCGCCATGATCCTTTAAAAAAATTCTGAAGCTGTGCTGCGCCGATTGCGGCAATACCAATTCCCTGTTTTGCCGCAATCGCTGCAGCAGCACCTGCCCCTTCACTGATTGCCATCAGTATGGGCGTTACGCGGATCGCAGCACAGATTTGTATACGGGCAATGGCATCTTCAAACATTTTGTTCTGCAATAAATTGGATGCAGTCAATCGATAAGCACCGTTTATCTTACGGCTTTCCCGAATCCCGATATGCGGCCCTGTGGTAACAATAACCGCATTTTCAAATCCAGGGATGTATTTTCTCATAAAAACAACAATGGCATGTGCCTGTTTTCTGCCTTCTATCTCCGATTCCAGATCCTGCGGTCCTCCCATTCACGGCCCGTATGACGGTATGATAAAGCAGTTCAGCTCCAGCCTTCTTTAACCATGTTCTCCAGAACCAGTTTCATTCCTTCTGCTTCTCTAAATTGTCAAAATCCTCCAATCCATCGAGTCCGTTTCTGCTGGTATCCATCTATTTCCAAATGTTTACTATATTTATATCTTTTTGTGCATTTTTTGACAACATGCTTCATATATTCTTAATAAAGCCAATTTCTATTTTCATAGCACTTATGGGAGAAAGTGAAAATGAACGGAGAACCTTTTTTAGATCGCATTCCTTGCGGCATACTGAAGCTTAGAACCGACGAAAACTTTACCATTCTTTACTCCAATCAGGCTGTTAAAACATTGTTTCAATCGCCTGTTTCTCTTAAGGACATGGTATGTGAATCAGAATATGCAGAGCTTCTGACGGAAATACGCAGCCAGCTGACAGGCCAGGCAGCCAGCTTTGAGTTGGAATTCAAAGCAAAAATACAAAAAAGCTGCATCTGGTGTTCCTTACAACTGAATTATATCCCTGAGGAGGAAATATTGTACTGTGCGATCTCCGATATCACATGTATGAAAAAGTTCCAGGAACACTTACGGATCCGTGAAGAACAATACCGGCTGGCAAGTCAGCATTCCGGATCCCTTGTAAGCATATATGACATTCCTTCCAGAACCCTTTCCCCCTCGCCTGAATTTTCCAGAACTTTCCCCTTCCCCTACACCCTGCCGCTCTCTCCTGAATTCCTTATTGAAAATGGAATTGTACACAGAGAAAGTGTAATAGACTTTCTGGATTTTTATAATAATATGGAAAAGGGGATACCCGAGGGAAAATGCATTACACGGCTTAAAACAGGTACAGGTGATTATCACTGGTTTTCCACTCATTACTCACTGGTGTGCACTGAGGAGCAAAAGCCTCTCAGGGGAATCATATCCTACCAGGATATTACAGATCAGTATGAAAAAGAGCTGGCTTATCAAAAGTGGATGGAATACATGCGCGAGCAGAAAAGGGACTGCATCGGCTATTATGAATATAATTTAAAATTCGACTTATTTGAAGAAATCATTGGGGAAATGACACAGACCATGCCGGAATATGTCTCCAATTCCTTTTCCAGCATTATGACCTACATTGCAGAGAATCAAATTTTTGAGGAAGACCGGGAGATGTTTCTCAAATTCTTTAATAAAAATCAATTGCTCTACCACTTCTATCGGGGAAACCGGTCTTTACGGCTGGAGCACCGTCGTTTACGGCCCGACGGTAGCGTGTACTGGGGGCTGGGAATGGTGCAGATTGTTTCCGATCCCTATACCGATACGATTAAGGCATTTATCCTGATTAAGGATATTGACGCCTCCAAACGGGAAGCCCTGACGCTTCAGGAGCTTTCCAAACAGGATTCTCTGACCGGATTGCTAAACAGGGCAACTGCCATACATGCAATACGCAACACATTAAAAAACAGCCAGGGGCATCACATCCTTATTATGCTGGATATTGACCGCTTCAAGCAGCTTAATGATAATTACGGCCATCAGTTTGGGGATAAGGCCCTCCACCGGGCCGCCTCAAGGCTTAAATCGGCTTTAAGGCGTGATGACATCTTTGGACGGCTGGGAGGCGACGAATTTATCATATTATTAAAAGATGTGGCTTACAGCATGGATTTGTACGCACGGCTGGAAAATTTATGCAGCCTAATAGGCAGCGCTCTGGAACCGGAAGCGCATATTTCAGGCAGTCTGGGAACAGCGGCTTATCCGGAAGATGGGACCGTATTTGAGGAATTATATGAAAAGGCCGACATTGCTCTTTATCATGCAAAGAAACACGGCCGCAGCCAATATGCGGTTTACGAACCTGGCATGAGCATGACAAATTTATAAAAATACAGGGTGCTGCAAAAAATCATTGATTTTGCAGCACCCTGTATTTATGTTTTAACAATAAAACAAAAAATATCCTGCGGTGTTTTCCACAGGACATTTAAGCATCACATGCAGAAGAAGGGACTTGAACCCTCAAGGTATTGCTACCACACGGACCTGAACCGTGCGCGTCTGCCAATTCCGCCACTTCTGCTTTTCAATTGTGCAAATTGGTAAATCAATTCGCTCAATTATAGTACTATACTTTTTGCAAATAATCAAGTACTTTTTTTCTTTTTTATACTTTTCTTCTTTAAAGCAGTAATTGGTACAAATAATGCCTCTATCGATTCAACAATATAATATTGTAAAGTATAATATTGGCAATGCTTTTCCTCAAAATGTATCCATCCCTGGTGCCAAAAATAAAAATCCAAATCCCTATTGACTCTCACATTGTGATATACTCTATACTATAGTTGAGCTCAAAAAACACATATATGTGAGGTAATAAAAATGCTGAAAATAGGTGATTTTTCAAAACTGTCAAGGATCAGTATACGGATGCTGCGGCATTACGATGATATCGGCCTGCTAGTGCCGAAAACCACAGATAGCTTTACCGGCTACCGTTACTATGGGGAGGATCAGCTGCCGGTTGCAGGCAGAATCAGCTCCCTGAAGGATATGGGATTTGGCCTCGCCACAATTGGAGAAATCCTGAAGAATTACGATAATCCCCAGGCACTGGCTGATTTTCTGGCCGTAAAGCAGGCTGAGGTTTTTGCGGAAGCCGAAGAAACAGGCCGGCGTTTGCTGCTCCTTGACACAGCCATCAAACGGCTGAGAAAGGATGATACTGCTATGAATTATAATGTTACATTAAAGAATCTGCCAGAGCGCTATGTTGCCAGTGTACGACAGGTGATTCCCGCCTACGATCAGGAAGGAATCTTGTGGAACCTAATGATGACAGAAACAGCTCCACAGCAGCTGCAGCCCGCCGACAATTGCTGCAGCCTTGCAATCTTCCATGACGAGGGGTATAAAGACAGCGACATGGATGTGGAAATCCAATTCACAGTAAAAGGAAGCTATCAGGACACAGAACACGTTGTATTTAAAACAATGCCTGTGGTGGAAATTGCCTCGGCAACTTACAAAGGCAGCTACGATCAGCTCACCGCTGTGAATCGTGCGGTGGCAAATTGGGTAAATGATAATGGCTATGAATTTAACGGAGCTATGTTCTGCATCTATCATGTCAGCCCGGCTCAAACCCGGAACCCTGACGAACTAGTGACCGAGGTTTGCTATCCTGTTAAAAAGAAATAATGATTATAACAGCAAGAAACCGTTTGCAACCTGCAAGCGGTTTTCTGCTATACCGGTTTTCCATAATTAATTAGTTTTCTTTCTAAGGACCAGGCCCTTTGGTTTTAATTGAAGCCGCTTTGGCTTCCTACTCTTTATAGCTGATAAACGGAGTTCCTTCACCGATTTGCTCAAAAATTATTTTTGCCAAATAAAATGGGGCATTTACGCAGCCATGGCTTCCATTCCTTTTATAGATCTCACCTCCGAAGGAACGCCTCCACCTGGCGTCATGAACCCCTATATTCCCATAAAAGGGCATCCAGTATGTCACCGGGGCCTGATAACCGGGGCCTGATAAGACCGCATCTTTTTGTTTATAATTAAGCATATTGGTCCCGGTCACAGTTGAATTTCCAGTATTGGGATTTCCGGTTACCACAGGACCATGGATGATCAATTTTCCATCTTTATAAAACCATAAATGCTGTTTGGTTATATTGATTTCCACATAGGTATTGCCTATTTCATTTTCAGACCTGAACAATGCCCTTTGTGCATATACTGGTTCCCGGATAAGTATCTGACCATTTTTTATGTTTTCCAGCAGTGCTTCCGTTTCAGCCTTCTGATCAATTTTCCAGCCATAAAGCCCGCCCTGTACCTCTATAATTTTCCCTGTGGAGGTCTTAAAATTTCTTGCAATTCCGACCGTATCATATTTTTCCCCTAATTCTTTCACATATTTCTTTACCTCGGGCCGGTCTAACTTCACATCCAGATCATCATCTACGCTGAGCCATTTGTGTATCATATTTCCGTCTAATTGTTCTTTTAAGTTGTCGAAGCTATAGGTAACACTGGTAGTTACGTACTTATCCAGGAGTTTCTTGGTTTCAAACGCTTTGTCAGAAATTAAAGTGTATTGGGGATTTTCGTAACAATGTTTTTCATTCAAATCCAAGGTAGTCTCTCCCATCAAAATTCCCGACCGGATGGCTATGTATAATCGGTCTTTCCGGACAATATTCCCATATACTTCTTCTACCAGTTCATATGAGCCGCCAGAATACTTAAAATCCACATTTCGCGGCTCAATTCTGAGGTTATTAATGCAATGTAAATTATTTATTTTATCTTCCAGAGCTGTTTCATTATAAAAAAATACCCCTCCGGTATATTCTTCATGATTTCTAAATAATAAAATGATCCATTTGAGGGAATCTTGCTGGCGGAGAATTTCTGAAATATTGTTTTTGTCATTGTATTCCAGGCCAATCTCCTTCCCCCATAGTTCTTCGATTTCCCCATTTCTTTCTACCAATTGCAGCTTATAGTTTCTTATGTGATCTTGTAAACTCTGGTCTACATCTTTCAGAGACTTTAAGGAAACATTTACTCCGTTAATTACAGTGTTAGTGAAGAAATGATTCGTAAAATATAAGGAAATAAGTAAGTAAACCAGCACCATTGAAGCAATAACAATAATCGCCTTTTCTACTGCTCCTCTTTTCGACTTCCCATCCTTCATGCCGTTTTATCCCTTTCAACGAATTACACTATATTTTAGGATAATAATTAATTCATTTTATGTGCACATTCCTGATTTTAAGACTTAATCAACTTTCTATCCGTACATGAAAAAGAGCGTTCACTCAGAAAACCAGGTTTAAAGTGCCTGAAAAAATCCAAATGGGGCAAAAAACGGTGTTATGGTAATTGAAAATTGATGCGCGATTCGGCGGAAAAAATCAAGAATAGAGTCAAGAAAAGGATAAATGAAAAGACAGGAATGTAACGGGTATAAATAGCCACGATGCTTTGATTCACAGTCTGCTGCTTTTTGTCCATAAAAAATGGAGAGCATAAAGCCTCTCCTCCGAAAATAACAGCCATAAAATCATTTTTCTTTTTAACAAGCAAAAGCTCTTTAAAACCCTTGAAATACTGAAAATGTCCTGTGGTTTCCCACAGGACATTCCAATCACGTTTAGATAATAATGCGGGAGATGGGACTTGAACCCACACGATCATACAACCACAAGATCCTTAGTCTTGCCTGTCTGCCAATTCCAGCACTCCCGCATGTCATATATAAAATGAAAACTACACAGCTATGACCATCTGTATAGCTTCATGCAGAAGAAGGGACTTGAACCCTCAAGGTATTGCTACCACACGGACCTGAACCGTGCGCGTCTGCCAATTCCGCCACTTCTGCATTTCGTTGTTATCTCTCGCAACAACAATAGTTATTATAGTATACAAGCTCCTATCTGTCAACAACATTTCTCCAAATTTTTCAAATATTTTTTTTGTGTATATTTTTCAAAAAACATTGACAATTTTGCCATTAAGTGTTAAGATAAATTTCGTTGTGCGGGAGTGCTGGAATTGGCAGACAGGCAAGACTAAGGATCTTGTGTCTGTATAGACGTGTGGGTTCAAGTCCCATCTCCCGCACTTTTTTAATATCTATATTTTCCCTATTGACATATTTATCTTTTCGGGTATAATAAACCATGTATTCCTCGATAGCTCAGTCGGTAGAGCAAACGGCTGTTAACCGTTGGGTCGTAGGTTCAAGTCCTACTCGGGGAGTTTTTTATTGCCAGAAAATATTTGGCACATGTGATTATGGATAACAAAAAGCGCAGGCATTTTTGCCTGCGTTTTTTCTGTTATCCATTGGAATATACGCTCTACTCCATCACCTCAGCCGGTTTTTCAATTTCCATTTTTTCCGGAAGTATGAAATTTAACACCAATGCCAATACAAACACCACGGCCACACAGTTCTCCGCAAATACATCCTGAATGATTTCCGGGAATATGTGAAAGATTTCAGGAACCAGGGTAAATCCGATTCCTACGCTGAGCGACAAGGAGCTGATAATGGAATTTCTCTGGCTAAATCCGGCCCTGGCCAGCATCTGCACTCCGCTTATGATGATAGATCCAAACATCATAATGGTACAGCCTCCAAGCACAGCCTCAGGAAGAGATGCAAAAAAGGAACCGATCGGCGGAAATAAACCTGCCAATATCATACAGGCGGCCCCTGTCATGATTGTAAAGCGGTTAACAACCTTTGTCATTGCTATAAGTCCTACATTCTGACTGAAAGAAGTAACCGGCAGGCAACCGAACAGGGAGGAAATGCTGCTGGCAAAACCATCACAGGCAAGAGAACCGGATATCTCCTTTTCAGTTATTTCACGGTCAAGACCCGAAACTACCATAGCCGTAGTGTCTCCGATCGTCTCGGTTGCAGAAACCAGGAATATTACCACAACTGATAAAATAGCTCCTAAATGGAATTCCGGAATAAAGGGTAAAATCCTGGGCAGGGATATAATCCCTCCGGCAAATAACCCGGACAAGTCCACAATACCAATTATAGCAGAAAGTATGTACCCCACCATCAGGCCAAATAGTATGGAAAGCTGTTTCCAGAAGGATTTGGCGAAGATATTAAACAGAATGCTGCTGAGAAGTGTCACAAATCCTATCAAAAGGTTGGTTGATGATCCAAAGGATTCACTGTAACCACCGCCAAAGGACCTGGCACCAACAGTTAAAAGAGAAAAACCAATGGAAGTTACCACGCACGCTGAAACAATGGGAGAAATCAGTTTTCTCCAATATTTTGCGAAAAGCCCCAAAGTTCCTTCAACTGCACCTCCAACAAGTATGGCTCCCAATATGCCAGGATATCCGTACTTAACGCCAACCGAGCTTAAGATCGTAACAAACGTAAAGCTGACCCCCATGACGATAGGAAGCTTCGCCCCGATCTTCCATACCGGATACAGCTGAATCAAGGTGGCTATTCCAGCTACAAACATGGCATTCTGGATGAGCATAGCCGTTTCCCCAGCACTTAGTCCGGCCGCTGCCGTAACAATGACAATCGGGGTTAAATTGGCTACAAACATAGCCAGTACATGCTGCAGGCCAAATGGTATGGCCTTTTCCAAGGGCACGCGCCCATCCAGCCTGTAAATATTGTTCATGCTGATTTCTGAGTTGCTTTTCATATTTCTTCTCCTTTTCATGGTATTTCAGTTTTTTTGCAAAAAACAGCCCCGAAATATCAGGGCAGCATAATCACGCCATCTTTGCTGCCCGGACATCTCAGAAGCCCAACAGGGGCACCGGACCATGATCCAAGGCAGATATAAGGCAGATATTTAATTTATTCATTCTCTACAAAAAAACCGATATATCACTATAAATTATAATCATTTTTTACACATTTGTCAATAAAACTACTGGCTATCTGAAATTATTTTAGGTATCCTAAAATTTTTTAATAATTTCAAAAAATGCATAGTTTTAATCCATTTTCATTAAATTCAAGGGACACTTTCCAACACAATAGCCCCGGAGGCAAACGTCCCGGGGCTGGTTTATTGTTAAAAACTTTTATTATTTTATCACATTTTCCTATAGGCAGTCACATTATTAAGCGACATACCGGTCCGTTAAGATGGTATACAAACGCCTGTTGCGGCACACATTCCAAAGCAGAAACCCTCAGCCTCCTGTAGCATTTCACTTATCCTGCATTATTTTCAACAGCAATCATCATCGTTGCCCCAGCGGGAAGCGCTGTTACAGCCATCACGAAAACCTGCGCAGTAAGCTTCTCTTCTTTCCTTTTCACATCTATCTTTCTCTTCTTCGCAATCAAATCTATTATCACAGCCGCAATTATTGTTACAACCACGCCTGCAGTTATTATTACAGCCGCCCCAAAAACAACCCATATTTACACCTCTTTTATTATTTTATATTTTATTATATGGGACCAGTAGAAAAGTTGTGAATGCTGCTAAAAGCGTTATTGACCGCCGGTTTATAGACTCTATTAAGCCATTTTAAATTTATATTTGTATGTATTTCTTCTTACCTATTTAGCAATAGGAAAGAATAGATTCATTTAACTTCTTTTTTATCGCATTACAGTACATTATATGGGACAGGTAGACAAGGTGTGTAAACGCAGTACCATCCATCTCTTTACTTTTGCTTCCCCCGGATCTTGCAGCAACCAGCCGGGCTTAAAATAGCACTTATGACCGATGGTAATCTGCTAGCTGGCCTTTTGATCTGTGGATAATAAAAGGCCGTAAACCTGTAATAATTTGCAGATTAGTGTCGTATTTTCAGACATTAACAATCAATCCACAATTATTTCCACATTATTGTGGATAAGTGTCGTTTTGGTTGTCAAAAAAAGAGGTGATTGAACACCCCTCTTAAATATTTTAGAAAAAAGACAGCCCAGGACATCGGTACTAATTTTTTCGTTTATGGCAGCATGTCATGAACTCATATTGCATGCAATGCAGGATTTTAGTTTATGAGAACAGGGATTCAGAGCCTCTGGCGCCATTTTCCGATTATTTTATCCATTAACCAACACCCCCTCTCAGACAATGACTTTGTCCCAAAGGAATTTTTCAGATATTTTCATTTTTTATTGGTATATTTTCAATTTGGAACATATAATTATACTGGCAGGTACAAACTGCTGGCAATCGTGTATAGGGTGGTAGGCCTCGATTCTACATAGAGTGGAGGTGTTGCTCATGAAGAGTTATGACTTTAAGGACTTAATGTCTTTTGGTATGTTCCTTCTGGCACTGCTGACATTCGTCTTTATGACATGTCGCTAACTGCAAAAAGCCTTCCCTGTACTTTGGCCGGTCGGGAAGGTTTTTGCCTTTCTAATTAGCCAACCACCCTGTGGCGATTGCCCTTCTTTATTATATTATACCTACTGATTAAAATATTACAAGTACAGGCAATTATTTAAAATTTTTTTCAGAAATTATTAATTAACTCTTAATTAAAAATCAGATTAGACAATCAGAGCGTGCCAGATTACGTTAAAAATAAGGATGATTATTGATGTTTTTCTATAAATTAGCAGGTATCTCCGAGCATGAATATGTGCTACACCTCCCATTGGATATACTTGGATTATAATTGTAAAATCTCTTACACAATAAAAAGAACCCCGGATCATATCACCAGGGCTCTTTTGGTAAATAACATATGAATGTGAGTACACTATAGTATATCCGCTGACTCCATGATTGTTCCATAGCTTACTGATCAGACCGCTAATCCTGGCCAACGTAATGTACTTGTGAGTAATATCAAAATATTTTTAAGGTTCCAAAGCATTGGCAATCACCCATTGGCTAGATGCAACATCTATAGAACGAAAATCTTCATAATGATAGGGTTTTTTTATTGCAATTGCAACAATTTTGTGCAAACCCGCTTCATCAAAAGAAATATTAATAGGTATAAGTCCTGTGCTTTTAGCATCCAATTTAATATAAATTACATTTTCCTTTGAAATAGGCACCGGCTTCCAATCTGCTAATAAAATAACCGCATACTCTTCTTCAGTCTCCTGCCTATTACCAACCGATATTATAGCTTCTTTTGATTTGTTTAATTCCTGATCATACGATGTTAATTCAAACATACTATTATTACTCTTCTCTTGTAACAGTACAGGTCTCTCAGCTCCATTGACTAAAGATACATCTGTATATTCGTATTCTTTTATTATCTTGTCATCACCAAAAATAGCATTACACCTTAAATAAAGTACGTCTTCGAATTTTATGTTATCGCTTGACTTTGGTAAGTTTTTATTCGGATTAAGAATAATAAGAAAAATTATATCATTTATTCCTGCATTAAGATTATTAATTTTTATCGGTATCTGTATATCAGAATTTTGAGCAATTAGAGCTGTAAAGGAATTATAAGTTTCATCTTCAACCTCATAATTTACCTGTTTAAAATTAACAAATGTCAAAAGAGTATATTCCATATCCGTATCTATAAAATTAGCTATATTTATAAATTTTTCCAGTGAATTCTCTTTTAAATAGTAGGTAAATCCCGTTTCAACTTCACCTTCTTGATTTAAAATAGAATAGCTTACGTTATCTCCGGTTTTAGCAACATCTAAATATTTTATGTTATCTTTGTTCTCTATGCTAGTATCAAATTTTGTGTATTTTGATTTGGGAGTATTGGAATTTAATCCGCATGAAACTAAAAATGAACAAATAATTATTAAGACAATAAGTTTTTTCATCTTTATCCTTTTCTAGGAGAATGAGCATGTTATGTATGACTGGCATGAGCATGTTATGTATGACTGGCATGCTCATTCTCCTAAACTCTAATTAATGAATATTCTTTGTAACATACTTTGTTGAATCGGCATAACCCGCATTTTTGAAAGTATGGGTACTCTTAGCGGTTTTCAATTGTGATGCAGCGCTACCATCATTCAAGTACAAAGAAAGATTACTCGTGTTAGTATCACTTGTGTCATCATAGGATCCCCCACTCGTTCTTTTGATATCAATTTTGAGATACATATAGTCAATAGGATATGATTCACTTGGGCTTCCAGTTACAAAGCTACTTGATTCAGCATTTGCATCTACCCCTTGAATTAATCCAGCATCTACATCCAATGACCAGCCATAAGATAAAGGTGCCTTCCTAAATAACGGATTTATTGGCTTTGCCTCTTCTGTTTCATGGACACTAATAACTCGAACTTTAGGTCCCACTATAGAAGATTAAGTGATCATTTTAATGAACCACCCAGCCTGTATCAAGGCCTTCAGTAGCGGAGATTGCTCTGGTAACTATAGTATTCTCCCTGGCCTTGATGAATTGCAAATGTGCGATATCATTAAATACTAACACCCATTTTATAATGCCATATGCATCGCCCAGGTAACTATCAGGCGGGGCATAGCCAACGAGTTGTATATCTCCACCCTTATACCCTTGTGCAATTCAATCGTTGACAATACCGGATATCCATCCCGTAGTCGGATACATACGTGCATGATCTCCATATTGTGATTTGCTAAATTGCTATTTAGTGCATTAGCGGCTGCTGTCAAATTGGCGCCTGCCGTCAGCTCCGTCCCCATACCAATGCGATCCCGTCTCAATGTTTTTCTTAAAGATAAGTACATTATCGGTGGCACGAAAACTGAAGCCGGTATTAACCGGACCATACCCATTCATGATTCGGTTCTCCCTTTCTTCAAACGATATTATAATCAGGGGAACAACTTTCTTATTACAAACCTAAAGGGAAAAGGCTTATCCTATACCAACTTCATAACAAATTACTGGAAGCCAGCAGCTAAGCGTATGAATCTTAATCATATTCCTCATGATACCCGGCATACGTTTATTACTCTTGCAGATAGATTTCGTATGAACGAGCTGTGTATCAAGCTCATTGCAGGCCATTCTATCTCTGATATAACCAAAGGTACATACACCCACAAAACAACGGAAGAACTACTTGCAGAAATTAATAAAATTCCTGCCAAGTTCTAAATGTGTTTGTATATTGCGCGTATATTATATGTATATTGCTCGTATATTACGAATCAAAACTTACTTGTTTTACGGCACTTCCGGGCAACAAAAAAACCCCGTAAACACGAGGTCTCCGAGGTTTGAATATGCGATTAAGCCACTTTGGATTTAGCCAGTTCTGCTAATTTAGCGAAGCCTTCTGCATCATTTACTGCCATGTCAGCCAGAACTTTTCTGTTTAAATCAACTCCAGCTAACTTTAAGCCGTGCATAAATACACTGTAAGATACGCCGTTGATACGTGCTGCAGCATTGATACGGGCAATCCATAACTGTCTGAACTGTCTCTTTCTCTCTTTTCTGCCTGCATAGGAGCTTGTTAATGCTCTCATAACTGACTGCTTTGCTACTCTATACTGTTTGGAACGAGCGCCTCTGTAGCCTTTAGCCATCTTTAACACTCTGTTATGTTTTTTCTTAGCGTTCATACCGCCTTTAATTCTTGCCATCGGTTTTTCCTCCTTCTTAACTTAAGATCCTATAAATATGGTAAAATCTTCTTCATTACTTTTGCATTGGTTGCATCGGTAACGATATCTTTTCTAAGGTTTCTTTTTCTCTTAGTAGATTTCTTAGTTAAGATGTGAGATTTGTAAGCTTTATTTCTTACAAGCTTTCCTGTTCCTGTAACTTTGAAACGCTTTGCAGCTGATTTGCTTGTTTTTAATTTAGGCATTGTATTTTCCTCCTTGATAATGTTCTACTGGCGTTTTGCATTCAAAAATATAATCATGCTTCTTCCTTCCACCTTAGCTGGCTTGTCAATGACTGCGATATCTGCTAACTTCTCAGCGAAGTCATCCAGAATATACCTTGACTTTGACATATGCGCCATCTCACGACCTCTGAAACGTAAGGTTACCTTAACTTTATCTCCCTTTTCGAGGAACTTCCTTGCGGCGCTCATCTTCGTGTTTAAATCGTTTGTGTCAATGTTAGGAGATAAACGAACTTCTTTTACATCGATTACCTTCTGTTTCTTTTTAGCTTCTTTTTCTTTTCTCGCCAGTTCATAACGATATTTACCATAATCAATAATCTTACAAACCGGGGGTTTTGCAGTCGGAGCAATTTTAACCAGATCCAGTTCTGCTTCCTTTGCCATCTGCAAAGCATCTCTGGTAGACATGATCCCCAATTTTTCTCCGTTTTCACCAATCAACAGAACTTCTTTATCTCTGATCTGTTCATTAATCATTAAATCGCTAATTGTCGTGCACCTCCATCATATAGTGTGTGTTGGCTGGAATCCACATTGCTTGCCCATAGGCATAAAAAAAGTAGATAGACAAACGCTATCCACCACCAAAGTCTCTACACAGTACACCTATGTACCAAAGGCTATGAACCAGGGACACTTACTCGTGCCGTGGTGAGGCGGATACCTACTTTCCTGTTTGCTGTTTTCACAACATATATTATAATACTATATATTAATCTTTCTGTCAACATATTTTTTCAGAATGCTGTTATTCTCCCCTTTTAAGGTTTATCTTGCAACTTTCCGGCCACCAAGCTACAATAATAGTAAGTAATAAAATAAATGAATCAGGAGGCGCTTTTTATGTGGTTTGTTTTCGCTCTTCTTTCCTCCGTCTTTGCCGCATTCACTTCCATTCTAGCTAAAATGGGAATCGAAGGAGTCAATTCTAATCTGGCTACAGCCATTCGGACAGTTGTCGTGGTACTCATGGCCTGGCTCATCGTTTTTCTCACAGGAGCACAATCCGGTTTTTCAGAAATCAGCAAAAAAAGCTGGCTTTTTCTCATCCTGTCCGGTCTCGCTACCGGCTTCTCCTGGATTTGTTATTACAAAGCCCTTCAAATGGGAGAAGCTTCCAAGGTAGTCCCCGTAGATAAGCTAAGTATTGTCTTAACTGTGATCCTGGCATTTCTTATTCTCCATGAACAATTCACTATGAAAAAGCTCATTGGTATCCTTTTGATTACGGCCGGAACCTTTGTGATGATCCTGTAAACCATAATCATTCAAAAACAAAATGCGTCAGGAACTCCTGGCGCATTTTGTTTTTGAATGATTATCTTGCTTTAAAGGTTGAGCATTCAGTATGCTCTGCTGCACTCGCACCATCCCCTGCGATTCCGATATGCTCTGCAGAACAGTGGCGGCCTTCATTATAAACGCAGTTGACAGCTTCGCAGTCCACTTCCAGACGGCTTTCCGGAGTCTTGAATAAGTTATGGAAGGAACCATCCTTATTCTCGTCAAAGCTTCCGCAGCAGGTATCATAGTTGTCCTTTGCCTGGGATCCTTCTACTACTATGGCGGACTTGCAGCAATAATTATCGGAATTGTGAAGACAGCTTGTAACATTACAATCCAATTTTGTCATGGTTTATTTCCTCCTGGCATTCTTACCTAAGATAATGTTTCAGGAGTAGTATGCACGTAGCGGAAGGAAAATATTCTCACGAATATTCCCTCCGCCCCATGCCATGCTTTGAGAATTGTACCTGCTTTTTCTTAAACCGTGACTAATTTTATTTTGCTTCTTCTGTTACATTTACCTTTTTGATTTCCTTTGTACGGATCTCACGGCAGATATCATCAATGAAATCGGAAAGAGGACGCTGGCCTTCATCACCGTTAAAACGGCTGCGGACAGACATGACTCCCTCTTCTTCCTCTTTCTGCCCTACCACCAGCATATATGGAAGCTTTGACAGACGCGCCTCACGGATCTTGTATCCGATTTTTTCTGCACGCTCATCAACTGTTGCAAGAATGCCATTTTCCTTTAACTGAGCCGCAACTTTTCCGGCATAATCATGGTATTTTTCAGAGATAGGAAGTACACGCACCTGTTCCGGACATAACCATGTTGGGAATGCTCCTTCGTATTTTTCAATCAGCCATGCAAGGGTTCTTTCATAACAGCCCATGGAAGTTCTGTGGATGATATAAGGACGCTTCTTTGTTCCATCCTTATCCACGAAGCTCATATCAAAGCGGTCTGCCAGGAACATATCAAGCTGAATGGTGATCATTGTATCTTCCTTGCCATATACGTTCTTTGCCTGAATATCCAGCTTAGGACCGTAAAACGCCGCTTCTCCGGAGGCTTCCGTATATTCGATTCCGATGTGGTCAAGAATCTTGCGCATCATGCTTTCCACTTCATCCCACATCTCCGGTGTACCAAGATAGTGATCCGCTTTATTTGGATCCCATTTGGACATCTGGTAGGTCACATCGCCTTCCAGGCCAAGTGTTGTGAGGCAGTATTTTGCCAGATCCACACAGCCCTTAAATTCCTCTTCAATCTGATCAGGACGCACGATCAGGTGGCCTTCGGAAATGGTAAACTGGCGGACACGGGTTAATCCGTGCATTTCGCCGGAATCCTCGTTACGGAACAGAGTAGAAGTTTCGCCGTATCTGCATGGCAGGTCACGATAGGATTTCTGGCTCTGTTTATAAACATAGTACTGGAACGGGCAGGTCATTGGGCGGAGGGCAAATACCTCATCATCTGTTTCCTCATCTCCAAGAACAAACATTCCTTCCTTATAGTGATCCCAGTGGTCGGAAATGATATATAAGTCTTTTTTGGCCATAAGAGGGGTTTTGGTTCTCATATAGCCCCGCTTCTCTTCCTCATCCTCGATCCATCTCTGTAAAGTCTGGACGATCTTTGCACCCTTTGGCATTAATAGAGGAAGTCCCTGGCCGATTACATCAACCGTTGCGAAAATCTCCATGTCACGGCCCAGTTTGTTATGATCCCGGTTCTTAATGTTTGCCAGATATTCCAGGTATTCATTTAACTCTTCCTTCTTAGCAAAAGCAGTGCCGTATACACGAGTCAGCATAGCGTTTTTCTCGCTGCCTCTCCAGTATGCTCCGGAGGAAGAAGTTAGCTTAAATGCCTTGATGGATTTGGTGCTCATAAGGTGAGGTCCTGCACAAAGGTCCGTAAACTCTCCCTGACGATAGAAGGAAATTTCCGAATCCTCAGGAAGGTCCTGAATCAGTTCTACCTTATAAGGTTCGCCCTTTTCCTCCATAAATTTAATTGCTTCTTCTCTTGGAAGGGTGAAGCGTTCGACTTTTGCCCCTTCCTTTATGATTTTCTTCATCTCGCCTTCGATTTTATCCAGATCTTCTCTAGAAAAGGAAGGGGTTTCAAAATCATAATAAAAACCATTTTCAATGGAAGGCCCAATCGCAAGCTTTGCCTGGGGGTATAGCCTTTTTACTGCCTGTGCCAGGATATGGCTAGCCGTATGGCGGTAAGCAGAAAGACCTGCCGGATCACTGACTGTGAGAATACTTAAACTGCAGTCTCCATCAATAACGGTCCTCAAATCCACAACCTTTCCATCCACCTCGCCTGCGCAGGCATTTCTAGCCAGGCCTTCGCTTATATCGGAAGCGATGTCAATCACTGACATTGCTTGTTCATATTCCTTGACTGATCCATCTTTTAATGTAATCTTCATTTGCCATAATCTCCTTTACATATTATTGTGAAATGTTTTTTTGCCAAACCCGCACCAATAAAAAAAGTCCCTTTCCATATGCTTCCATACAGAAAGGGACGATTCTACTAAAAGAAATCGCGGTTCCACCCTACTTGAGTGAACAAATTAAACGTTCAAACCACTTCTTATGATGATAACGGAATCACCGTTCCCCATTACGGGACGCTCCAAGCTGGTCTTCTCATATCATTCCCGTAAGACGCTTTCACCAAACACGCCTCTCTCTGGCCTTTCCTGATATGATACTTGTCTTGTCAATGCTTTTTCTATATTGCTTTATAGCTTTAGATTATAACACTCTTAAACCGTTTGTCAAGCGTCATAAAAATATTTTTTTACAAAAGAATGATCAAAGCTGCCGTAATCGCAGCTATGCTGATCACTATTGACAGGGAATTGATTGCGCTTGCCGTCTCGATATCACCGTTTAAAGAACCGGTAAAAGCAGGCGCCACCGAGGATACAGGGCCAAGGGACACGATCGCCAGTGCCCGGCGCACATCTAAATCAAAGGGAGTCAGGAAATAAAATCCGACTGCCATTAAAACCGCAATGATATACCGCACCCCTAATATTCTTAGAATATGGCTCATCTTTTCCTTTTCCATACGGATCTCAAAACCAATGCCAAGCATGAAAAGGGCTAAAAACGCATTGGCTCCTCCTGCCGTATCCGCAATGGTGATCAAAACAGAAGGCAGCTTTATATTTAATATGCTTAAAAGAGTCATAATGACATAGGCATCAAAAGGAGCCGAGGAAAATAGCCTAAGCACTGTCTTTTTTATAGAAGGCTTTTCTTCCTCTCCGATCACCATGCTGGCCAGGGTATAAGTCATCCCTGTACACATCAGGGCATTTCCGGCATCAAACAGGCTTGTTGCCGCAAATCCAACCGGACTTAAAAAGCTTTGTACAAAGGGCATGGTAAAATTCCCCACATTATATCCGGACATGTTGATCATTGCAAAAGCCTTTGCTTCCTTTGATCTTCGGGCATTCATCACATATCCGGCGGCGACCGTCACACAATTGCATAAAAATCCAATTATGCATACAAAAAGAATGGAATAATCCATGGTAATCCTGCTGAAATTAGAAACAATGGCTGCCGGAAGAGTGATCTTGATCACAATCCTGGAAACCAGGTAAAAATCCTTTGCCTGAAAAAAACCTGCCCGTTTGAGCAGGTATCCCAATATAATAATTGATACAAATGCAACTGCCTTTATCAGTACCGCTGTCATATCCGGCTCCCTTTTTTCTTCTGTCGTTCCTCAAAGCTTTTGGCGGCGCTTTTTAAAGCCCCGCCGGTAAATTCTTATAAATATTTTATTTTACTTCCACAGTCCAGCCTTCCGGTCCTTCTATCCTTCCTAACTGGATACCGGTAATGGCATCATAAAGCTTCTGGGTCAGTTCTCCGATCCTTCCGCCTCCCACAGACATTCTCTCTTCTTCAAACCGCAGTTCACCAACCGGGGATATAACGGCCGCCGTTCCTGTGCCAAAGCATTCTTCCATTGCTCCGGATCTTGCCGCCGCGACCACTTCATCAACCGAAACCTTCCGTTCTTCAACAGCCACTCCCCATTTTTTACACATGGCAATAACAGAATCCCTGGTAACACCTGGAAGGATGCTTCCGTTTAACTCCGGTGTAATGACTACGCCGCCCATCTTAAAGAAGATGTTCATAGCCCCTACCTCTTCGATATATTTCCGGTGAACGCCGTCAAGCCATAACACCTGGGAATAGCCCTCGTCATGGGCCTTTACCTGGGAAGCCAGGGAAGCAACATAATTTCCACCGGTCTTTGCCTCACCGATGCCGCCCTTTACTGCTCTCACATATTCATCCTCAATCCATATCTTGACCGGATCAAGGCCGCTGGCATAATAAGCCCCCACAGGAGATAAAATGATCATGAATTTGTAGGTATTGGAAGGTCTGACCCCAAGAAAGGGATCCGTGGCAATCACAAAAGGCCTGATATAAAGGGAGGTTCCCGGTTTTGTGGGGATCCAGTCCTGATCCACGCTTACAACTGTTTTTAATCCCTCTAAAAACAAATCTTCCGGGATCTCCGGGATACAAAGCCTGCGGTTACTTCTGTTGGCACGTTCAATATTCTTATCCGGACGGAACAATAAAACCCGGCCTTCCTCTGTCTTATATGCCTTTAAGCCCTCAAACATCTCCTGTCCGTAATGGAATACCATGGAAGAAGGGTCCAGTTCCAGCTTATGATATGGTACGACCCTGGGATCATACCAGCCTTTTCCCTCTTCATAGTCCACCTCAAACATGTGATCCGTAAATATGGTTCCAAATGTCAACGGATTATCTTTGCCTGGTTTTTCTTTCGGGCAAGTTGTTTTTTCGATTCTGATTGTCTGCATGTGATACTCTTCCTTTCCCTTACCGGCATATCTGTCAGTTTTTATAATTTATCTATCATTATCTTCCAAAAAGGGGTAACTGTCAAGAAATTTCAGCCTTCTTTACTCTACCGAAATGGAAACAAAACCATAACTTTGGGTTATATGGCGTGGAAGTTCCATTCTCACTGTCTTCATAGGGTTTACTGTCTGGCAGATTGCAAGGTCCCCGGTCATGGTAAGCAGCATGCCTGCCTCTTCATAATCCATGCCCACCTTCTCCTTCATGAATTCATACATCTGTCTGGCAGCCGCCCGCCAGGCCTCCTCCACCTGTTCCCTGGATGCAATGGTAATAAGCTTATCCTCTGTTTCGATCATTGGATAGGGAACACAGTTTTTATTCCTAACAACGCTCACCCGTACAACAGCCCGTCCTTCTATTTCCAGACCGCAATCCTCCACTTCGCCGTCTCCCATAACAGCGTGAAAATCTCCCATGGACAAAAGAGCTCCCTCCACAAATACAGGAAGATACAGGGCCGCGCCCTTTTTAATCTGGGTACAATCCATATTTCCGCCGTGATCCATGGGGGTAATGGTGGAAATGCCCTCGCCTGCCGGTGCCACCCCGATGACGCCGATCATGGGCTTTACCGGAATTTTGACCTTTTCATTAAAGTAGGCATATCCTCCCCTTACAGGCACCCGCTTTAATACTTTCCTGGGGAATTCCTCTTTTTCGCTTCCGCTTCCAGGCCCAAGCATGACAATTCCCACAGGGCCCATTTCAATATCCAGAATATCGATTTTCAGCATATCTCCCGGCATCGCCCCCTCAATATAGAGGGGCCCTGTTGCCGGATTCCCCGGCTTCCTTATCACATTTTCAAAGGTCGCCTCTTCCGGAAGAAACTGATTCGTGAAACAGTCATAGGTCTCAAACGTCACGATCTCTCCTGCCCTGACCTTGCCGCAGGGGGGATTTCCTTTTGAAAGTACAGTTGTAATATAATCTCTGGTTATGGTTTTCATACTCTTCTCCTTTTATTTTGGCTCTGTTTTAGAATCGTGTTAATACTATGACAATTCATATGGGAACTTCCCTTAATTCACATTTTCAGAAGAATACAAATCAAACGTTTATCAGTTCAAATATTTGTCTGGGATTTTCAAAAATATAATTTGCATTAATACCTGTTGAAGATTTAGCACCCCATAATGCTAATGCAAAATCGATACCGGCGCCAACTGCACAATCCATATCGTATTTCGTATCTCCAATATATATTGTCTTGGATTGATCTGCTCCTGACAATTCAATAAATTTTAAAATTGGCTCTGGATCAGGTTTATGTTTTTCTGTATCATCTGCACAAACAACGAATTTGAAGTAATCGTTTAAACCAAAAGGTACAAAATCATTTACAAACTCCTGTTTCGTTTTTGAGGTAACTATACCTAGTGAAATTCCCATTTCATCTAATTTAACTAAAGTATCCTTGATATCATCAAAAACTTTCACATAATGAAAATATTCTTTAAAATATCTATCCCATTTCTCCATTGACTCTAAACGATTGGTTATTCCAAGTTTGCGTAATGCTGCTTCTCCTGGAATACCTAAAGCAAATCTTAAATCTTCGAAACTGAATTTTTCATTTAGTTCTTCCAGCAATAATTTTTGAAGTGACGAAAGAACTGCAATTTCAGTATCTAAAATTGTACCATCAATATCAAATATAATATAATTATACATTTTGTTCCTCCTCTATTAAGACAAGCTTATTCCCCTGCCAGATAATAGTTTACACGTGCGTGCCCAACAAATTGGCAAAGGCAATGACTACGGAAATGATAGGAAGGCACAAACAAAGTCCGGTCAGTGCAAGGGCTGCCCACTACGTTTCCTTTTGAGAAATCATTTTTAGTATCTGCCATTTTGTACTGCCTCCTTACCTGTTTTATCATAACATCATCTTTCTTATTTTGCATCCAGTTTTATCCCATGAATTCCTGAAACAGCAATAAATACCATTTTAATAGCGTTTTTTATCCTCCAATAAGGCTTATGTTCTATAACAATTCTGTCAAGATCCTTGTTACAAGAACTTGCCCGGCTTCTGGCTGCATGCTATGATTGAAACAGATATTTACTTAAGGAGGAGGACCCCATATGAAAATCAGCCGGATTGGGGGAGTCATTGCAGCCGCCAGCAAAAAAGATGCGGAACCATTGCTGCAGATCGGGACAATCCCCATAATAAAACGCATTGTTATATCCTTTCAGCAGGCAGGCATTTTTCCCATTGTAGTCGTAACCGGAGCAGAGGAGGATGAAGTAAAATACCAGTTGTCCAGCTATGGTGTGATCTTTATCCCCAATGAGAACTGTGAGCAGCCGGAGCTTATTGACTCCGTAAAAATAGGCCTGAAATATTTACTGGGAAAATGTGACCGGTTGGTTTTTACACCGGTGAATGTTCCCATGTTCACACCTGTCACGTTAAACAGCCTGCTGGCCGCCCGGGGGGATATTGTAACACCTTTCTGCAATGGCAAAGGCGGACACCCCATTGTTCTGTCTGAGGCAGTTGTTCCTGAAATCATTGCCTACTCGGGAAGCGGAGGCTTAAAGGCGGCCATTTCTTCCATGGCTGACCGCCGCATCTTTCTTCCGGTCAATGACCCCGGAATCTTTATCAGCGTGCGGGACTGCCGGCAGTTAGAGGCCCACCTGGCGGAGCACAACCGGGCACTCCTCCATCCAACGGTTCAACTAAACCTCCAAAGAGAATCCGTTTTCTTTAACACAAGAATCAAACTTCTGCTGTACCTGATCCTTGACACTCATTCCGTCCGCAGCGCCTGTGACCGAATGGCCTTATCCTACGGCAAAGCCTGGGATATGTTAAACAAACTGGAAGCAGAAACCGGATATCCCATTGCAGAGCGAAAACACGGAGGCAAACGGGGCGGAAACACCACCCTGACCCCCCAGGGCCTCCAGTTCTTAAGGACCTGGCAGAAGCTGGAAGACAACATATTTCAGTTTACGCAAAAGGAATTTTCTGTCCTGTTCCGTGACAGCGGATTATTCCGGTAAAGCAAGTGCTTCCCAGGAAGCATTTGAAACATTCATCCCCCCCTTTTATAATGACATTATAAAACATCATGTTGTTATAAAGGGGGGATTTTTTATGCTTGGAGCCAGTTCTGCCTGCGGACTCATACTGGCCGCAGGATTATCCAGCCGCATGGGTGATTTTAAACCGCTGATGCCCTTTAAGGGAAAGACCCTGATTGAAAGCACCATTGACAGCATGCTGGCAGCCGGAGTGAAACAGATCGTAATCGTTCTTGGTTACCGGGGAAATGATATTGAGTCAGTTCTTCGCCTTCATTATGGGAAAGAAATCATTTATGCCCGCAATCCTCACTATGAAACTACCGATATGCTGGCCTCCATAAAATATGGTCTTCGCTCCATGCCCCGTTGCAAAGCTTTTTTTCTGCTTCCAGGTGACATGCCGGTTGTTAAAAAAAACACATTCCTTAAACTCTTAAAAGCCCGGCCGGGCGACCGGCCTTCTGTCCTCTTTCCCACTCTGGGGGGCTACCGGAAACACCCTCCCCTGATCGATTACAGATTCCGTGATATCATATTGGAATTTGAAGGAGATGGCGGTCTGAGGCAGATATGGAAACAGCAGGAGGAATCCATCATCCACGTATCCGTGGATGATGACGGCGTATGGATGGATCTGGATACCATGGAAGATTATGAAGTCTGCATCAGCCGGTTTTGTCCGGCCAAAATTTAAAAGGAGGTATTGAAACAATGGAAAACATCAGTGAGCCAGTAGTTAAAAAAGATCATGAAGCAAAGATGACGGGCCGCTCTGTTTATGTAGGAGACTATGAAGATAATGGGGTTTTGGTAGGAAAAATGCTTCGTTCCAAGGTTGCCCGCGCAAGGCTTTCCCATGTAAATGTGCCACCGCTTCCCGATGGCTATTTTTACGTCGATAAGTCTGATGTCCCCGGTGACAACAATGTGAACATCGTCATGGATGATACGCCTGTTTATGCCCGGGAAACGGTAGAATACATCGGAGAACCCATCGGTATGGTAGTGGGGCCGGAAGAAGCTGTGGTGGACCGCATTCTGTCTGAGATCCAGGTTTCCTATGAAGAACTGGAACCTGTCCTGGATCTTGGCAATGCGGATACCGTTTTCTTTGACTACGAATATGGCAAAGGGGATATGGAGAAGGCCTTTGGTGAAGCTGATAAGGTCTATGAAGAAGAATTCACCACCGGTTATCAGGACCAGACCTATCTGGAAACCCAGGGAATGATGGCGGAACCTGAGGAAAACGGAAAAATGTTCATCCACGGTTCTCTCCAATGTGCCTATTACGTGCACGGAGCCATAATGCGGGCCCTTGGCTGCGGACCGGATCAGGTACATATCAAACAGGATGTGACCGGCGGAGGTTTCGGCGGAAAAGAGGCATTTCCGTCAATCCTCGGTTGTCAGGTAGCCGTAGCTGCCAGAAAGGCCGGTGCTCCCGTCCGCTGCATCTTTGACCGCCGGGAGGATTTGGAGTTTACCTCCAAGCGCCACCCTTCCCTCTGCAGATACAAGGTCGCCTTAAAGGATGGCAAAGTGACCGCCATGGACATTGATGTGAAATTCAACAGCGGCGCTTACACCACCCTTTCTGCCGTAGTGCTTCAGCGGGGTATTATCTGCTCAAACGGAATCTATAACATTGAGAACCTTCACGTAAGGGGAAGGGCCTTAAAAACCAACACCACTCCTACAGGAGCTTATCGGGGCTTCGGCGCTCCCCAGACATTTTTTGCAGTTGAAATGATGATGGACCACATTGCAATGGATCTTGGAATCGACAGCCTGGAATTTAAGGAAAAGCACATGGTTAAACAGGGGGACTCCACTTCCACCTCCGGAAAATACCATTTTCCTGTACCCATTCCTTCCATGATCGAAGAGATCGACCAGGCATGTGATTTCCGCAGAAAACACCGGGAATATGCAAAGCCGCAATCCGGCCGGTACCGCAGAGGGATAGGTATTTCCATGCATTTTCATGGCGCAGGATTTACCGGTTCCGGAGAACGGGACATCATCAAGGCCGTATGCAGGCTTCACAAATATCCTGACGGCACGGTGGAAATTCTGGCCTCCAATGGAGAAATCGGCCAGGGACTGCGTACAACCTTTCCCAAAATTGTTGCAAGGGAATTAAATCTTCCTCTTGATAAGGTCTATTACGATCATCCGGATACTGCCCGTGTCCCGGACTCAGGCCCTACCGTTGCCTCCCGCTCCCTCATGGTAGTAGGGGAACTGCTTCGCCGCTGTGCGATCAAGCTGCGCACCCAGTGGAAGGACGGAGAAGATCAGATCGTGGAGGAACGGTTTAAAGAACCTGATTTTGTCATTCCCTTCTACCTGGATAAATTCCAGGGCGATGCCTATCCAACCTATGCCTGGGGTGTCAATGCTGTAGAGGTGGAGGTGGATACCTATACTGGGCTGACAAAGGTCCTTGGAGCTTACGGCAATTTTGATGTAGGAACTCCCATTGACTACAACATTGTCATGGGACAGATGGAAGGCGGATTCCTTCAAGGGCTCGGTTATGCTTCTACCGAATTTATGGATTACGATCAGAAGGGAAGAATCCGGAACAATTCCTTCTCCGATTATTTAATACCCACTTCCGCCGATGTGACAAACTTAACATGTATGCTCCATGTGGAAAAATATCCTGACGGACCTTACGGGGCCAAAGGGGCCGGAGAACTGCCGCTGGTAGGGGTTCCTGCCGCTTATGTAGAGGCTGTGGAGCAGGCCCTGGGGCATGGAGTCAGGCTGAATCACGCCCCATTTACCGCAGAGGATACCATGAACGTGATTATGAAGGAGGGGTTATAATGGAAGCAATTAATTTTCTGTTAAACGGAAAGGAAACTGCCTATGACGGCAGTGCCGCTGACCGTCTTCTGGATGTGTTAAGAGATGACTTCCGTATGACCAGTGTCAAATGCGGATGCAAGGAAGGAGAATGCGGCGCCTGTTCCGTCCTGATGAACGGAATACTGGTCAACTCCTGCTGTGTAGCTATGGGCGCCGTGGAAGGTGCCAGTATTGTCACCTTGGAAGGATTCCGGGAAACCGGGCGGTTCGCCGTATTAAATAAAGCCTTTGCCGGTACATCGGCGGTGCAGTGCGGCTTCTGTATTCCGGGAATGGTCATGGCGGCTGAGGCCCTTTTAAGTAAGATTCCTCATCCCACGGACAGCCAGATACGGGAAGGCTTATCCGGAAACCTGTGCCGCTGCACCGGATACAATGCCATCGTAAATGCAATTCATATGGCTGCAAAGGAGGGAAATGGATTATGGTAAAGAGTTACAGACCGGCTTCCTTACAGGAAGCACTGGAAATAAGGAAAACTACAGATGCCGTTCCCTATGCAGGCGGCACAGACCTTATGGTAGAAAACAGAAAAGAAGTCTCCTATCTTTTCTTAAACGGATTGGATGAATTAAGACACATCCGGGAACAGGAGGATTATATTTCCATCGGTTCCTGTGTCACATTTACAGAGGCACTGGAATCCGGTCTTATCCCCCCGCTTATGAAAGAAGCTGTGGCAAAAATTGCTGCCCCCGCAATCCGGAATATGGGAACCTTTGGCGGTAACATCGGAAATGGATCTGCCAAAGCAGACTCCGTGCTGATTCTATTTGTCTGCGGTGCCAAAATACGTCTTGCCTCTGTCAGCGGACAGCGGACCGTAAACGTGGAAGACTTTTATCGGGGAAGAAAAAAACTGGATTTAAAGCCAGAGGAGCTGATCGTGGAGATACTCATCCCCAAACGTGGCCTGGATAACTATTATTATAAAAAAGTCGGCGGGCGAAACGCTCTTGCCATCTCCCGCGTTTCATTTGCAGGACTTATGACTTTAGAGAATGGACGGATTAAGCAAATGGCTGCCGCATTCGGCGCAGTATCCGATACGGTTCTCCGTTTTCAGGATTTAGAAGCCAGACTTTCCGGAAAAACCCTGAAAGAAGCCAGCGCTTTAAAAGAAGAACTGCTGTCTGCTTACGGGGAGCGCCTTGTATTGACCAGAGGCCGCGTATCTGCAGAATACCGAAAAGCAGTCTGTATGAACCTGCTTAAGGATTTCCTGGAAGAAGAAGGCATTTAGCCGAAAGGAGTTCACACATGTACATATTACACATCAATGGGCGGGACTACGAAACGCCCCACGACAAAAAGCTGCTACGCTTTTTACGTGATGACCTTCATCTGACCGCTACAAAGGATGGCTGCAGCGAAGGCGCCTGCGGAACCTGTACGGTTCTTATTGACGGAAAGAAAGTAAAGGCCTGTATCCCCAAAATCAGCACATTGGAGGGGAAAAATATTCTTACCGTAGAAGGAATTGACCCGGAAGAAATGAAGATTTATGAGCACTGCTTTGCAGAGGCAGGGGCTGTTCAATGCGGCTTCTGTATTCCAGGAATGGTCATTTCCGCCAAAAGCCTTCTTGATACCAATCTCACTCCTACAAGAGCTGAAGTTAAAAAGGCAATCAAGGGCAATTTATGCCGCTGTACCGGCTATAAAAAGATTGAAGATGCCATTCTTCTTGCTGCCGGCTTTTTCAGAGAGAAAATGGAGATTCCTCTTCCGCCTGCTGCCCTGCACATGAACGAATACTTTAAGCGCATTGATGCTGCAGAAAAAGTAAATGGAACCGGAATCTTTGCCGATGATATGTATCTGCCTGGCATGCTATACGCCAAGTGCCTGTATTCCAAGTATCCAAGGGCCATGATCAACCGGATCGACGTGTCAAAAGCGCTGGAGCACCCGGACTGTGTGGAAATCCTGACGAAAAAGGATGTGCCATGTAATAAGATCGGCCACATCAAGCAGGACTGGGATGTTCTCATGGGTGAAGGAGATATCACCCGCTACGTCGGAAATGCCCTGGCAGTCATTGCAGCCACCCGTGCAGAAGCCCTGGAAGAAATCCTGGCTCTCATTGACGTTGATTATACCGAACTTCCTGCCATCACCAGCCCTTATGAGGCTTTAAAGGGAGATGCTCCTCTCATTCATGAAGACGGCAACATCATGAGCCGTGCAAACCTGATACGGGGTAATGCAGATGAAGCCATTAAAAATTCAAAATATGTGGTTACAAGAAAATACAAAACCTCCTGGCAGGAGCACGGTTTCATGGAGCCGGAGTGCTGCGTGGCACTTCCTGAAGGAGAAGACGGTCTTCTGATTTATACTACCAGCCAGTCCATTTATGACGTCCAGAGAGAATGCGCCCAGATGCTGGGCCTTCCAAAAGAAAAGATCCATTGCCATGCACCTTTAGTAGGCGGCGGCTTCGGCGGCAAGGAGGACATGTCGGTACAGCAGTATGCTGCCTTAATGGCCTGGTATACCAAAAAACCTATTAAGATCAAATACAGCCGTCAGGAATCCTTAAATTACCATGTAAAACGCCATCCCATGGAAATGGAATTCACCACAGCCTGTGACGAAAACGGCCGTCTGACTGCCATGAAGGGTGTAATCATTGCCGATACGGGAGCTTATGCTTCTTTAGGAGGCCCAGTGCTCCACCGCGCCTGCACCCATGCAGCCGGTCCTTATAACTATCAGAACATTGATATCTTTGGTATGTCCGTTTATACCAACAACGTGGTTTCCGGCGCTTTCCGCGGATTTGGCGTAACCCAGAGCTGCTTTGCAACAGAAATGAATATCAACCTGCTGGCAGAAATGGCCGGTCTGGATCCCTGGGAAATCCGCAGACGGAATGCCATCAAGCCAGGCGATGTCCTTCCAAACGGACAGACTGCCGACCCCAATACCAATATGGAAGCCTGCCTTGACGCTGTAAAGGATATTTATTATTCCAATCCATATGCAGGAATTGCCTGCGGCTTTAAAAATGCCGGAACCGGAATGGGTAAAATGGATGTAGGCCGTGTCCTTCTTTCCATTGAGCAGGGAAAGGTTCACATCCGTACCTCTGCCTCCTGTATGGGCCAGGGAATCGGCCAAATGGCATTAACCGAAATCTGTCATGCATCCGGACTTGATCCTGCCCTTTTTATCTTTGAAGCGGCAGATACCATACGGACACCTAACTCCGGAACTTCCACTGCTTCCCGCCAGACGGTTGTCACAGGGGAGGCGGCCCGCAGAGCCGGTGAAAATCTGAGATGCGCCTTAGACAGAGGAAACAGTCTGGCAGACCTAGAAGGACAGGAATTCTTTGGAGAATATTCTGCACAAACAGACCCTCTGGGAGCGATCAAGGATAATCCTGTGAGCCACGTATCTTATTCCTATGGAACTCAGGTCATTATTTTAAATGAAGAAGGAAAGATCACCAAGGCAGTATCTGCCTTTGATGTAGGAACTCCTGTAAACATTCAATCGGTAGAAGGCCAGATTGAAGGCGGTATGATCATGGGAATCGGTTACGGCGTCACAGAAGAGTTTAAATGTGAAAACGGATATCCTGTCAGTAAATTCGGAACCATCGGATTTATGAGAGCAGACGAGGCACCTGAACTGGAAGTTATTCTCTGCCAGCCAAAGGAAGAGGATAAACTGCCTTATTCCTTTGGTGCCAAAGGATGCGGTGAATTGTGCATGATCCCTACCTCTCCCGCCTGTGCTCACGCTTACTACAGGCTGGATGGAGTATTCAGACAGAGCCTGCCGTTAAAGGGCACATATTATAGAAAGAAATAATAGTCTCTTTGAAAAACCTCCCCGTTATGAGAGTCGGATACAGATTCTCGCAGCGGGGAGGATTTTCTATTATTAGGTATTTCTACTATTACAGCAGCAGTTTCGCATAAAAAGCAGTCTGATTCTGGTTGACCATGATCTGAGCAGCAGTCTGAAGCTTTTCCAGGGCTTCCTGATCTGATTTCATGGTCTGGACAGCAGGTTCCATAAAATTGCCTGCATTTATATAAGACATGCCGCAGGGTATGGTTGTGGTAACCAGTTTGGCTGTTTCATAGCAGTCCCTCAAATAGCGTCCAAGACTTTCTCCGGACAGCCCTTTTGTATTTCCCCGGATGAAGCAGCCCCGTATGGATAGGAACCGCAATTTTCTGGCTTCTGCGGATAATTGGGATAACTCCTCCACCGGGAACCCCGGCAGTTTTCCATTGTCATATGCTTTTGGAATCACGGCAATTCCTACCACTTCCAGATGTCCCGGAGCCAGATATCCGGCTGCCGCTTCATTGATAAGCTCCATTTCTTTTAAACTGGAGACAACGAACCTGCACGTTCCAATGGCTGCTTTTATGGCTGCCGGCTCTTTATAAGGAACTGAGTAATAAATGTCGTTCTTATCCATTCCGGCCAGAGAAGCCAGACGGACCGATCCGCAGTCTTCCGCCTCCAATGCCCAGCCCTTCTTTATCAGATACTTCACAGTGTCTGTATCTACTTCTCCTTTATAAAGATACTGAAATCCGGGAAGCAGTTCTAAAACTGATTCAGCCTTTTCCATTCGATCATTCATATGAGTCTTCTCCTTATCCATTCCTGTTACTTTCAGGATAACCGATTTGAATCATATTTCAAGTTCTTTTTCCATAGATATCGGGGCTTAGAAGCTTCCCATCAAACGGTCTGTTAAAGCCTTGTGATGTCCATGGTGTATACAGCTCCCCCATAAGTGTAATAACTTTTCAAATCCACTTCATGAAGGACTCCGTCAATCTTCACCTCAGCCGGAATATCCCGTTTTATATATTCCAGGCACATTCGGTTCCTGATGCAGTAATCATCAAGGAGAGAGAAAAACTCTTCTTTTGAGCCGGGCTTTTCATTTAAGTCAATGACCAGGGTACGCCCTCCCTTTGCCATATTTAACTGGTTGGCAGTGCGCTTTGCATAAAGATAATTAAGCACCCACCTTCCAAAAAGAACGGCAGCATCCGATCCGATCATGTATCTTAAATAATCCGGAAGAAATTGAGCAAGGACTATTAAGAAGATCATCAAAATTTCATACCAGTATATAATAGCCATGCCCCTGAGCCAGCTTAAATCCATTTCCGGCAGCCGTTTAAAGAGCTGCAGCAGGCAGCCTGCTAAAAGATAAATAAGAAATATAAGGCCCAGGCGGTCCATGACCATCTCCAGACCTTGTCTTTCTGAAAAGAGCCAAAGTCCCATTAAAGCGCCGGCAAACAAGATCGTTCCCAGATCGGCCCCGGAAATCAAAATTTCCCAAAAAGCTTCTCTTTTCCCTTCATTCCTATTCATAATGCCTCACCTCCAAAATCCTGTCTTTTACTTCTTTTAAATATTTCCTGGAAATATAAGTTACCTGGGAATTTAACATGGAAACCTTCATAAGCCCATTCAGCATGGGGGTATAGTTCCTTACCTTATCTATGTTCATGATCACAGACTTGGATATCCGGATAAAATTAGACGGAAGAAACCGTTCCAGCTCATAAAGCCTCTTATTCAGCTCATAATTTTCCTGTTCCGTATGAACCACCTGCTTTTCTTTTACCGTTTCAATCAAATAAATCTCAGAACTTGGAACCCGGCAGATCTTTTCTCCCTTTTGACACATGAGCGTTACTGACTGAAATAAATCCTGTTCCAGATATTCCACAAGACGGTCCACTGTATCATCCCGCTCATGGATGTACAGATCCGCAGATTCTTCCGACTCACGGCTGATTGTTTTAATATTCACCTTCATACTGTTTCCTCCTGACTGCTAATTCATCATATCACATTTAAATCCGTATTCACAGGGTTTATGGGTAAGCGGCTGATTTTAAACGGTAAGAAGCATTGGGACTTGATTCATAGGATACAATTTCCCATGAATCAAAAAAACAGGATATTTTGCCTCCGCCTTTACGGCATGCAGCAAAATACCCTGTCTTTCTATTCCCAAAGCACAACCTTACCCAAAGCAAGGGATTCCTGTACTTTAATGATTCTCTGATTGGCTGACCCTCTAAACCGCAGCTTTAAATCCTTTTTTTCCACTTCAAACTTTCCGTCTACCAGAACATCCAGACAGTCTAAAATCCGCCTTGTCTCTGGAAGCCTTAAAGCCATGTCACCCAGGATATCCTTTTCAAAATCGTAGCCGGTGTAGCACCAGATCGTCTTTTCCGGAAAACGTTCCTTTACCTTCTCCACCAAAGACAGGATGCCCTTCTGATTTTTCGGATCCATGGGCTCTCCGCCAAGGAGGCTTAAGCCGGCAATGTAGGTATGGTCTAAATATTCCAATATCTTTGATCTGGTTTCCGGCCCATATTCCTGACCGTAATGAAAATCCCAGGCCTCGGAATTAAAGCACTCCCTGCAGCGGTGGGTACATCCGCTGACAAACAAAGATACCCTGACTCCCGGGCCATTGGCCACATCCGTAGGCTTTATGGTCGCATAATTCATGGCACACCTCCTACAGATGAAGGACCCTGGATTTGATCTCTTTTGTCTTTCCGGTATTCCAGAAATTCTCTCCCAGATAGCCGCAGGTTCTTCTGGTCACATTCATCCGCCTCTTATCCTTGTTATGGCACTGAGGGCATTCCCATTCCATATCGTCATTGATGATGATTTCACCGTCAAAACCGCATTCCTGGCAATAGTCTGATTTGGTATTAAACTCCGCATACTGGATGTTATCGTAAATGAATTTCACCACTTCTTCCATTGCCTCCAGATTGTTCTGCATGTTTGGAACCTCTACATAAGAAATGGATCCGCCGGAGGAAATCTTCTGGAACTGGCTTTCAAAGGAAAATTTGCTGAACGCATCAATGGACTCCCGTACATCAACGTGATAGGAGTTGGTATAATATCCCTTGTCCGTTACATCAGGTATGTTTCCGAATCGTTCCCTGTCAATTTTGGCAAACCGGTAGCAGAGAGATTCTGCCGGTGTTCCGTATAAGCCAAAGCCAAGGCCGGTCTGGTTTTTCCACTGGTCCACAGCCTCCCGCATGTGATTCATGACACGAAGAGCAAATTCCTCTCCTTCCGGAGTTGTCTGGCTTACCCCCTTCATAAGCTTTGTCATCTCATAAAGGCCGATGTATCCCAGAGATATGGTAGAATAGCCGTTGTGAAGCAGAGGGTCGATCTTTTCTCCCTTTTTAAGCCTTGCAATAGCGCCATACTGCCAGTGAATCGGGCTTACATCAGAAAGTGTGCCTTCCAGGGACTTATGCCTGCACATCAGGGCCTCATAGCACAGATTCAGACGTTCATCCAAAATCTTCCAAAAGGTGTCTTCATCTCCCTTTGCAAGGATACCGATCTGGGGCAGGTTAAGGCTTACCACTCCCTGATTAAACCTTCCCTCAAACTTGTAATTGCCGTTCTCATCCTTCCATGTAGACAGGAAACTCCGGCAGCCCATGCAGCTGAATACATTCCCTTCGTAATTTTCCCTCATTTTCTTAGCAGAAATATAATCCGGATACATGCGCTTGGAGGAGCATTTCACCGCCAGCTTTGTTATGTAATCATATCTTCCGCCCTTTAAGCAGTTATTCTCATCTAAAACATAGATCAGCTTAGGAAATGCAGGAGTGACATAAACGCCTGCTTCGTTCTTGATCCCCTCAAGCCTCTGGCGGAGGACTTCTTCCACGATCAGAGCATTTTCCTTTATGTATTCGTCGTTTTCATCAAGGAATAAGAACAGGGTCACAAATGGGGCCTGTCCGTTGGTGGTCATTAAGGTGTTGATCTGGTACTGAATGGTCTGCACACCGGATTTCAGCTCATCTCTCAGACGGACGGCAGCCATTTTTTCCACCATCTCAGGAGTGACCGTATCCCCGAATTCTTCCCGGATCTGCTTAAGGAATTTATCATTGCTTTTCCTTAAATATTTTCCCAAATGCCGGATATCTACGGACTGGCCGCCATACTGATTGCTGGCAACAGCCGCAATGATCTGGGTCATGACAGTACACGCCACCTGAAAGCTCTTAGGGCTCTCAATCATCTTTTCGTTCATCACGGTGCCGTTGTCCAGCATATCGCCGATATTGATCAGACAGCAGTTAAAAATCGGCTGAACAAAATAATCTGTATCATGGAAGTGAATGGCTCCCTGGTCATGGGCAAGAGAAATCCGCTCTGGAAGCAGCATCCTTCTGGTTAAGTCCCTGGACACCTCTCCTGCGATGTAATCTCTCTGAGTAGATGCCAGAATGGTATTCTTGTTGGAGTTTTCCTCTGCCAGCTCCTTGTTCTCATTCTTAATCAGCTTTAAGATGGACTCATCGGTTGTATTTGCCTTCCGAAGCAAGGCCCTCTGGTAACGGTAAATGATGTATTTTTTGGAAAGCGTATATTTGTTCTTATTTACCAGACTGCTCTCGATCATGTCCTGAATGGCTTCCACACTGATCACGCCATCGTATTCTTTCTCTACATGATCCAGGATTGCATCAATCATTTCCTCCCCGGCCCGTTCAGAAACTTCCACCTCTGCATTGGCTTTCCGAATGGCTGTAATGATTTTTTCCCTGTCATATTCCACAATTCTGCCGTCACGTTTTTGAACTTTAATCATCCCTGTCACCTTAACCTCTTCTATATTTTGTACCTTTGAAATTTGAATCACTACATATAGTGCCTATCTCATTATACACTACAAATAAAAAAAGTAAAGGGGATTTTTTCCACCTTAGCGGATAAAATTTGTTCTGGGAATTTCTTCCCAGGCAGGGAGGCTGATTCCTGCGGCCTTTCCCACCTCCAGACATTTTAAAAGCCATGCCATATTCTTTCCGAGAGTTCTCATGGTGTGAAGTCCCTCCAAATCCTGCTCCACCTCCTGAGGCGTAAATCCGTGAACCATGTTCCAGTAAGAGGATGAAACCACCGGCATCTGGGCAATGGTAAAATATTTGTTCAAAACATCGAGGGAAGCAGTGGTCCCTGCCCTGCGGGCGGAAACAACCGCTGCTCCCGGCTTATAAGCAAAGTTTCTTCCCGCATAAAATAAGCGGTCCAGGAAGGAAAGCACTGTGCCGTTGGGAGAAGCATAGTGAACCGGGGAACCTACAATCAGCCCTGCCGCTGTTTCCATCTTATCCAGCACCTGATTAACCATGTCATAAGTAAATACGCACCTTCCGGTTTCCGAACACTTCTGACAGGCAATACAGCCATGGACAGACTGGCTCCCGACATGAAGAATTTCTGTTTCAATGCCTTCCCCATTCAAAGCCCATTCCACCTCAAGAAGGGCGCGGTTGGTACAGCCTCTCTCATGAGGGCTTCCATTTAACATTAGTACTTTCATCACTCATCCATCCTTTCATTTAAATTCTCTAAATATCCAAAAGCCCCAACAGATCCTCTTTGGTCAAATTACTCAAGGACACGGTTCCCTCTGTAATAATCTGTTCTGCCAAATCCTTCTTGGATTCCTGCAGCTTTAAAATATTCTCCTCAATTGTCCCCTTTGTGATCAGCTTAAATACACTTACCTGCTTTTCCTGGCCGATCCGGTGGGCCCGGTCCGTGGCCTGGTTCTGAGCCGCCACATTCCACCATGGATCAAAGTGTATGACCACGTCTGCCGCAGTCAGGTTAAGTCCTGTTCCGCCTGCCTTTAAAGAAATAAGAAACAGGGGGATCCCATCATCTTTAAAAGAATTTACCATATGAAGCCTATCCTCTTTGGGAGTTGCTCCGGTCAGCATGTAGTAAGGAATTGCTTCTTTTTTCAGCCTTTTTGCGATTACATCCAGCATGGAGGTAAATTGGGAAAAGAGCAGGATCTTATGTCCTCCCTCTACCCCGTTCCGGATCAGGTCAATGCAGGTTTCCAGCTTTGCTGATCCCCCTTTGTAATTCTCATAACATAACTGAGGATCGCAGCAGATCTGCCGGAGCCTGGTAAGGGCCCCAAGGATCTGGATGTTATCCCGTCCAGACTTGTCTGCCAGATTTTCAAGCTCCTGCTTTAAGCGGAATGCATTTGCCGTATACAGCTCCTTCTGTTCCTTATCAAAAGCGGAATAAACAATTGTTTCCAGCTTATCCGGCAGTTCTTTTAAAACGTCTTTCTTAAGCCGCCTTAAAAGAAAGGGGCCGATCAGGCGGTGAAGGCTCTCCAGCGCCGTTTTTTCCTGGTCCCTGACAATGGGCAGTTCATACTCCTTTTTAAACTTCCGGTAGGTGAAGAGAAATCCCGGCATCAGAAAATCGAAAATGCTCCACAGCTCTGACAAACGGTTTTCAATAGGAGTGCCCGTCAAGGCGAACCGGTTCCCGGCATCAATGCTCTTTACCGCTCTTGCACTCTGGGTGGACGCATTTTTGATATACTGGGCCTCATCAATGATCTGAAAGCGGAAAGACTTGTCCTTATAAAGATCAATATCCCGTTTTAATAAATCATAGGAAGTAATCAGCACATCTTTTTCATCCGTGTCCATTAACAGCTCTTCCCGTTCTCCTGCCTGGCCGGTGATTGTCGCGACTTTAAGAGAAGGGGCAAAGATATGAAATTCATTCTCCCAGTTGTATACCAGGGATGCCGGGCAAACCACAAGGGAGGTGGTATGTTCCTTTTTTTCTGCTTCATCAAGGAGCAGGGTCATGACCTGAAGGGTCTTTCCAAGGCCCATATCATCGGCCAGGATTCCACCAAAGCCGTAGCTGTCCAGGGTCTTAAGCCAGCGGTATCCTGTCTTTTGATACCCTCTCAGCACATGGCGGAGGGACTGGGGAATCTCAAAATCACTGTCCTCCACAGACTTCATCCCCCGGACCACCGCTTTATAAAGCTGGTCCCGGTAAAGGGTTATGCCGCTTCCCTCTTTCAGGATACTGTCCAGATAAAGAGCCCTGTATTTGGGAAGGCGGAAAGACTTGTTTAACATATCAGGGTCAGCGGACAACCCCTCGATCAGCTTTGCAACGGTCATAAGACCGTTGTCATCAAGGCTTATAAATTCCCCGCTTTTTAAGCGGTAATATTTCTTTTTCTGGCTGTACACCTCCAAAAGCCTGCTTAAATCCTCTCCTGTCAGCCCGTCCGTATCCACGTCCAGTTCCAGCCAGTTCCCCACGCTCCTGACCCCGATGGATACCTTGGGAGGAGGCAGGATCTTTATCTTTTTAAAGGATTCAGAAAAATAAACCTCTCCCAATGCCATGAACTCACTCATCCCTGACGTAAGTAACCGGTATACAGCGTCCTCATCATCCCGAATAGCCGGATATTCTGATTCATATTCCTTATATTTAAAATACCGGGTAATCAGACGGCTGATGCGGAACTCTCCCGGTATATCCCGGCACACGGTACGGGGCAGGCGCTCGTCCTCTACCGGCTGGAAAGAATAATCCCCATAGGAAAGGGTCGGTTTTAAAATCAGCCCGCCCTGGCCGTCGGAATCAAAATCAAACCTTGCCTTCAGCTCTTCCGGCTTATAAGCTTCCAGATCCACTTCTTTGGAATCAATGGTGCAGTAACCTGCAATTCTCTTTAAAACCCGTTCATAAAAAAGAGGCATATCCTTGTTATTGATTTCCGTTTCATAGGAGGGTTTAAACCCTTCCATCATCTGCCCCAAAAATACGGAAAGAGCCTCGCTGCAGGACTGGTCGCAGCAGTATAAGTGTTTCATATCTGCAAGATATAAACGGTGCTCCCCTTCAAAGACCAAAAGCTCCCGGTCAATGGATACCAATATCCCATCCCGGCCCTGGCGATTTACCGTAACCTTTAAGTCCGGATTTCGGTCAACGATCGCAAGCTGCCGCTTCTTGCCCTTGTAATCCTCAAATTCCAGGGTTTCTCCCATCATGATTCCAAAAAAACGGTCCCGGTTTGCACGGCTTAAATTTAAAAGCCGCAGAACAGGCTTTGTGGAAAAGGAACTTTTCTGGAACTGTTCATAATGCTCACAATACGCATTCACAATCTCCTGTACAAATTCCAGAAGGGGACGGCTTTCTTTGGCAAAGGCAGAAGGTGTGTGATGAAATGCCAGATTTTTGCCGTATTCCACATAGGTTCCATTTTGCACCGCATTTGCAAAAGCAGCCAGATCCTTCACCATGTAAAGCCGGTCCCTACCCAGCTTAAACTCCAGCTTCACTTCCCTTCGGCTGACCAGGAGAGATACAGAAAGCTTTACCTGCTCCTCTTCTCCCTCGCTCATGATCCGGGACACCTCCCGATTGGTATATTCCCGAATCATGGCTCTCGCCTGCTGGGAAGTGGTCACCGGCCTTCCAGAGTTTGATTCCAGTTCTTTATACACATCAAACAGAACTTTGCAGTGAGGACACATGCCGAGGTAGGAATTTCCCTGGGCACAGGAACAAGAGTAGTCAAAAACCTGACTACCCTTGATATGCAGATTTGCCTTATATTCTTTTCCCTGATCTTCCACCAGGGCACTGACACCTGATTCGCCTTTCCAGAAGGTATTTGTCGTCAAGTGTGATACTTTCATAGTTTCTCACATCCGTTCACCATTTACATTCGTTCCGGCGCCTCAATTCCAAGTACGCCAATGCATGCATTTAATACATCCTTAGTAAGCCTGATTAAGCGGATCCAGGATGCCTGCCGTTTTTTATCCTCTTCGGATATGATCTTGGTATCGTGGTAAAAGCGGTTAAATGCATTGGCAAGCTCATAAATGTACTGGCATATTTTATGGGGCGCAAGCTCCGTAAAGGCTGTTTCCATGATTTCATTGTATCTGGAAAGCTGGAGCATCAGATCTTTTTCCGCCTCTGATGCGGCTGCAAGAATCCGTTCCTCACCCTGATATTTGTCCTCAAGGCCCTGGTATTTTGCAAGAATGGACTTAATTCTTACGATGGTATAAAGGATGTAAGGGCCGGTATTTCCCTCAAAAGATACGAAACGGTCCATGTCAAACACATAGTCCTTAGAAGCCTGATTGGAAAGATCCCCATACTTTAAGGCTGCCATTCCCACGATCTTAGATGTTTCTTCCGCTTCTTTCTCAGAAACGGTACGATTCTCCATGATCTTTTCATAAGCTGCCTGACTGATGTCCGATATCAGTGTCTCCAGACGCATGACTCCGCCATCCCTTGTCTTAAAGGGCTTTCCGTCTTTTCCGTTCATGGTTCCGAAGCAAAGATGGGACATTTTCTTATCCAGTGATACAAAGCCAGCCTTTTTTGCCACACGGAACACCTGGACGAAATGCAGCTCCTGACGCTTATCCGTAATATAGATGTACCAGTCAGGTTTAATCTCTTTCTCCCGCTCAATGATGGTTCCAAGATCAGAGGTGGAATAAAGGGCCGCACCGTCTGACTTTCTCACAATACAGGGAGGAAGCTCTTTGGTATCCCCCTCTTCCCCTATATCCACAACAAGAGCTCCCTGGCTTTCATAAGCAAGGCCCTTGTCTTCCAGTTCCTTAATCAAACCGGCAATATAGGGTTCTGCATCGCTTTCCCCTTTCCATAAATCAAAGGTAACATTGAGATTTCCGTAATTTTTCTTTAAATCAGAAACAGAAACTTCTATAATATGCTGCCAGATGGCACGGTAAGGCCGGAACCCATTTTGCAGCTTTAAAGTGGCGTCATGAGCTCTTGCGCTGAATTCTTCATTTGATTTGGCTTTTGAACTGGCCGCCGGATATATCTCTTCCAACTCACTGATGGTAAAGGGTGCTTCCTTTGGATACTCCCCTTCATAGGATTCATCAAAATAAGGAAGCTCCGGTTTTCTGTCCTTAAGCTCCTCAATAATCAGTCCCATCTGAAGGCCCCAGTCTCCCAGGTGAACATCTCCAATGACCTGATGGCCAAGAAAACGGCCCATTCTCTTAATGCTTTCCCCGATAATGGCGGAACGGAGATGGCCCACGTGCAAAGGCTTTGCCACATTAGCTCCGCCGTAATCCACCACAATTGTCATGGGATTTTCTGTTCTTTCACAACCGCACTGTTCTTCATCAGACATGCCGTTCATATATTCTGCCAGATAATCGGAGTCAAGCTTTAAATTGATAAATCCCGGCATCACAGCATCCACCGCAGCAAATACCTGGCTTTTCGTAAGCTTTGCCACCGCTTCCGTTGCAATGTCAAAAGGTTTCTTTTTATAAGCCTTAGCTGCTGCCATGGCTCCGTTACACTGGTATTCGCAAAGGTCCGGACGATTGGATAAGGTTACCTTTGCATAAGCCTCATCATATCCGCAGTCCGCAAATGCTGCCTTCATCTCTGCTGTAATCAAATCAAGAATCTTCTTCATCAGTTCCTGGTCTCCTTTTTCTATTCCAGATATTTCTACGCTAAATATTAATTATATTACAATTAATCTTAAAAATCAAATTCTTTTCCCTTTTCTTTTCCAAAAACGTACTGCTCCATGGTATTCAGCCACCTGGACAGGAAAGAGGAATCCGGTAATAAAATAAGCGCCTTTTTAAGTTAAGAGGATGGCACAATCCTTATCTTTTCCCAAAAAGGTGCTTTCTTTTTACTATTTTATAATATTTACCTTTTATCCCTGCAATATTCCCTCATTGCATTTCCCCGCAGTATTTCCGGCAATAACGGGCCAGCGCTTCTCATCTTACATATATTCCAGCTCCTCCAGATATTTTACCCCTTTTATTCCGCTCATTTTCTGAATCGCTTCTATATGATTCACCGGCATATCCATCTTCACCCAAAAGGTGGCGCCCACATAGTCCGTATAACCTTCTCTGGAGTTGACTTCCAGATCATCCAGCTGGCAGCCCATTTCCCGGAGCTGTTGGATAAAATTTCCCATGGACTCCATGGTTTTAAACTCCGCAGAGAAATGGATGTGGTTGGAGCGCAGGCATAAGTAACGGTCTATTTTTTGCATCAGGGACATGATGAGAAGAAGGAATATGCCGGTCAGCACAGATACCAGATTAATGCTTTCAAATATATCCCCGTTTGGCATCAATATTCCCCCTTCCAATATACGATGTTACATCGTTACGATTATTTCCATTTAAGTTCCATCCCGTCCCAGGCTGCATGAATACCTGCCTCCCCAAGCCTTTGTTCCAGCTCCTCATGGCTCATATTGCAGTTATGGGAAAAATGGGTTGCAGCGATCACGGTGGAGGGGGCCAGGCAGCCTGCTTCCTCCAGGCGTTTTACAACAGCAAGATTTTCTTCTATTCCCATATGGGAACTGCCGTGATCTTTGCCGGCACCGAAGGTACAGTCCAGGCTGACAAGAGAAAGTCTCTTTCCTTTCAGGAAATCATAAGCTTCCTGTCCCAGAAGGCCTGTGTCATTGGCATAGAGGATCCTGGTTTCTCCCTCTTCTATCAGATAAATAAAACACATTTCCCCGGGATCATGGTTTGCCGGAATGGGAATAACCGTCAATTCCCCGGCCCTGATTTCCGTAAACGGCTGGGCAGGAAGAAATACCACGGACGGATCCTCCTCCTTTCCGAATTCCTCCTTAAAGCGTTCCCTGCCCATGCGGCAGACCTTGGAGTTGCCATAGACTGCCAATGGCTTCTCATCATGGATGTGGCAGTAATTGATACTGCTGCGGCGTGTCAGTTCTTCGCCGTCAAAATGATCGCTGTGGGAGTGAGTAACGCAGACTGCTTTTACCTTCCACAAATCCAAATCGTAACGAAGCTTGTGAAAATACAGGTCAGGAGAAATATCCAGAAGAAGCTTGCCATTAATAAGGGCGCTGGACCTGGTACGGATGTCCTTTCCTTTCTGCTGTGATGCCCTCCTGCAGGTTTCGCATTGGCAGAAAACGGCGGGAATCCCTTCCGCCGCTCCTGTACCTAAATACCGGATCTCCATCAGAAATCTCCCCCCGTTCTTTTCTTCCACAACTGGGTCCTGGCGGTTCCATCCACCGGATCAGTTTTCATATCCAGCAAGTGGCAAACCGAAGGCAGAATATCAATGATTCCCATGGTCTCCACCCGGACAGGTGCCACATCCTCTCCCCAGGCAAACATCATGGTCTGGTAATCCGCTCCATCGGGAAGATACCCGTGTACTCCCTGGTAATGGCTGTCCACAATCCCTTCCTCATCCGCTGCTTCTTCATATCCGGACTCAAAATAATAGCCATCCCTTGCTTCAAGAACCAGATCCGCCTCTTTGTCGCAGCCGAGATTTTCAAAATCCTTTTTCTCCATTACCCTTCTTACTCCTCTGTTTGCGGCAAAGGCTTCTTTTATTCTGGCGATTACCTCTTCTCTGTCAACGCCCTTTATGTAGATATAAGCCATTCCATCGCCCGAGTCTAAGTAAGCCCTGTAGCCCGTAAGTCTATGATTTTCATAAGTGCAGTAGCCCAGACGTTCCAGGACCATGTTGCCGTGAATGGCATAGGACACCTGCTTTTGGGAATGGTCACCTGTGAACAGGAGCGTCACATCCTGGCCACTGCACTGCTTTGCATAATCCATAAGCTGCCCCACAAATCTGTCGTACTCCTTCAGATAATACTGGCATTTCCTGGAATAGATCCCGTATGTATGCTTGGCATCATCCAGACCATAAATATGAAGCATGGCAATATCAAAATCATACCGGTTCACAGCGTCCATGAACCGGTCCATCATGGACATATCCAGATTGGGCTGCTTTCCCAGAAACCACGCCTTTGGAAGTTCCCTGTCTGACAAAAGCGTCCTCATGGCAAAGCGGGGCGTCCCGTACTTGCAGAGCACTTTCATCTGGCTCATAAAACTGTCCATATTCCAGATTTTAGGCTTGACCGGAGACATTTCCGGCATGGAATAGGCCATTTTCGCTCCTGCGCTGACCGGCCAGGACATGCTCATCACCCGTTTCCCGTTCTCTGCGGCATAGTCCCATATGGCTCTGCGCTTTAAGCTGGAGGCATAAAAATTCCATTTATGGATCCGGGCAAAAGGCTCCAGCAAATAATTGTTCACGATTCCGTGGGAGGAAGGGTGGCAGCCTGTGGCAATGCTGGCATGGCTGGGAAACGTAAGGGAGGGATACACGGAATGCACATGGGTGCAATAAGCTCCCTCTTTCATGATCCTGGAAAAATGAGGCAGGGTTTTTACATATTCTAAATCCGTACAGGACAAGGCATCAAAAGATACCAATATCAGCTTCTTTTTTTTCATCACAACTCCTTCTTATCCTTTCACAGCCCCTGCTGTCAAGCCTCCGATAATCTGCTTCTGCATCAGAATATAGAATATCATGATTGGCAGCATGGAGATCAGGAATGAGGCAAAAATCAAACCGAAATCCGTCTGATATGCTGTTTTAAAGTTATACACATAAAGGATCAGCGTCCAAAACCTGGATGATTTATTGAGAACCAGCAGAGGCAGCTGGAAATCATTCCATACCCACAGCGCATTCTGGATTGCCACCGTAGCAAGGATCGGCTTCATAAGGGGCAGAATCACCTTACTGTAGGTTCTAAAAAAACCTGCTCCGTCTATGTAGGCAGCTTCCTCCATGTCCGGTGGGATAGACTGAAGATAACCGGCGCACAGGAATACGCCCTCACAGGTAGAACCGGCAATGTATAGCACAATAATTCCCGGCACGTTCATCATTCCAAGCTTGCTGGCGATCATGATTAAGGGAATCATTTTCGCCTGAAAGGGGACAAAAAGGCCGATAATCAAAAAGTAGTAAAAAAAACGGAGAAAACGGTTATTAGCCATGGTCCGGGATACACCGTAGGCTGTCAGGGGCAATGTCACCGTACTGATCAACAGGAAAACGCCTGCGATCACAACAGAGTTTAAGAACGCATATTTCAGCTCATTTTTTGCAAACAGGGTTTTAAAATTATCCAGGTACAGCGGGATCGGAAGGGAAAACCAGCTTTCTGCGATCTGAAGATTTGACTTAAAAGCAGTCATTACCACCAGGAGCATGGGAAGGAAAATCAGGACAGAGCCTGACACCAGGATCCCGTATTTCACTGCATTTAGTATTTTACGTTGGTTCATGCCATACCCTCCTAGTAGATGCGTTTCCTGTTGGACCAGACAATCTGGATAAATGAAACAGTGCAGACAATCACTGCCAGTATCAGGGCCTCTGCCATGGCCACACTAAGGCGGCGTTCCACAAAGCCATGGTTATAGATCAGCATTGCCATGCTCTCCGTGGATCCTGCCGGGCCGCCCTGGGTCATGGACATAATCAGATCAAATACCATGAGCCCCTGTTTTAAGGTCAGCACAAATACCATGGTAATGGTTGGAACCAGAAACGGCAGAGTGATAAACCGGAATTTATTCCATGCCGTAGCCCCATCCAGGCTTGCGGATTCTTCCAACTCCCTGGGAACGGTCTGAAGTCCTGCAAGGAACAGTACCGTGGGAATGGCCAGCCCCTGCCATATGGCTACGAACAGGATGGCATACATGGCGGTATCCGGCTTTGACAAAAGACTTATTTCCCAGCTTTCAAAGCCAAGGTTTGCACCAAGCTGGGGCAGGCCCTTTGTGATAATGCTGTTGAACACCAGCCCCATGGTAAGCAGCGGAAGCACTGCCGGAAAGAAGAACACAGAACGGAACATGGTCTTGCCCTGAAGGCTGCTGTTTAAGATAATTGCAAGTATCAGGCTCAGAGATACGATAAATATAACCAGGAAAGCGCTGTACTTTACATTGAACATTACAGTTTTCAAGAAACGGGAATTGCTGAATACTGCCCGGTAGTTCTCAAGCCCCACAAAGTTCAGCTTTTTGTTGATTCCGTTATAATCGGTGAAGCTGTAAATAATTCCGCCAATGATCGGAGTAATAAAAAAGATCACATAGACAATTGCCTGCGGAATTGCAAATAGGCTCAAAATAATGGACTGTTTTTTATAAAACGTCATCCTTTTGTTTTGGCTGTTCATTTTCTGTCTCCCTCTATCAGAGTGGGGCAGCCGTTTACGGGAATTACCGGGAAACGGCTGCCCCATCACATAGCACATACCGGCACTAATACAGTTACGGCTGCTTATTGTTCATTTTCAAAATACTCGATGCTGATAGAATCACTGTCCTTTAAAAACGCATCCACATCCTTTGAAAGGATCATCTGCTGCAGGGGAGCTTCCCAGCTCTTGCGGAAGCCTGCCGGCCAATATACAGATGGACTGAAGAACATGTCCCCTGCTTTCAGCTTCTCGCTCATGGTCTGAAGCTGGGGGCGCTTGTAGTCTACGGTCTTGATAACGGATGGATTCTTCTCCGTGTCTGCATAATACTGGGCGGTCTCTTTAGAGCCCATGAATTCCAGGAACTTAAGGGCTGCCTCCTTGTTCTTGCAGCTTTCTGTGATGGAAAGCGCCGTATCAATACTGGCGGGAATCTTGCTGGCTTCTCCCGTAGGATTGGGGATGGTTATCATTTCAATGTCCAGATTCGGATTTAAGTTAAGGATCGTCTGAATACCCCAGCTTCCGTAAAAGATCATGGCTGCCTTTTCTGTGGCAATATCGTTGAACGCGTCCTCATAGCCTGCTCCCAGGGTATCTTTCTGGCCGTATTGGCGAAGCTTTAGCATGGCATCAGCCAGCACTTTCATTTCCTTTTCATTTTCCCAGGTTGTCTCCTTCTTGCCCACCTTCTCAAATTGAGAAGTAATGTCGTTGTTGATCACACCAATAAGTCTCTCTGCCATCTGTCCCAGCTGCTCTGTGGATTTGTCGTAAAATGCAAAAGGCTGGATCCCTTTTGCCTGAAATGCCTCGGCTGCTGCAATCAGCTCATCCCAGGTCTGCGGCTTCTCAATGCCGTTATCCTCAAACAGCTTATTATTAACAATGAGGCCATAAGCGCTCATTGTCATGGAAAGTGCGTAATCCTTGCCGTCATATTTGGCAATCTCTCTTGTTTCGTCCGCCACATCGTTTAAGAACGCCTGGTCGGAAATATCCATCAGGGCTCCGTCTCTCATCAGATCCCGGTAAAATTTTTCCGCCGGCCAGATGGTCACAATGTCCGGATAATCATTAGAAGCAATTCTTGTAACAAGAGCTGTCTCCGGATCCGGTACGCTTGTCAGCTCAATCTTGATTCCAGGGTTCTGCTCTTCGAAACGAGTAGTCAATTCCTGAAAAACATCCACTACGTTTGTTTTCTGCAGATATAACTCCAGGGTTACCCGGTCCCCCTCTGCTTTGGTTTCCTTTGCCTTAGCCGTCTCCCCTGCTGCAGTGACTGTCTCCTCAGTTGATTTGGCAGGTGCTGGTTCGCTTTTACCGCAGCCGGCCAAAAGTGAACAGACCAGGCCTAAAGATAATGCGAAAACTCCAATTCTTTTCTTCATGATTGATTCTCCTCCTTTTTTGGTGATAGGTTTTCATGGACTTTATGTAGATGGCATCATCTTAGCAAGTTTTCCTTATCAAGTCAATAGGAAATTTGAAGTTTTTTGTAAATTTTGTATCTTTTTCATTCCGATTATTGATTTTATTCGTACCATTTCACCACTACACTATCAAAACTTTAAAATATATTTACATTTATTTCATAATGGCGTATAATACCTTTATGAAATTAGTAATTATTCCTTACTTTCTTTTTCCATGGAATGTACTAAATAAGATTTCATTTTCAGGAGGAGCTTATGAAACAGCCGAATATTGTTCTAATTATGTGCGACCAGATGCGAGGGGACTGTATGGGAGTTGCAGGACACCCGGATGTTCAGACGCCGTATCTGGATTCCCTGGCCGCAGAAGGTACTTATTTCCCCAATGCCTACGCTTCCTGTCCAAGCTGCATCCCTTCCAGAGCCGCCCTGTTTACAGGAATGAGCCAGGAGCGCCACGGCCGGGTGGGCTATCAGGATGGAATTGACTGGGATTATCCAAACATGCTTCCCCAGGTTTTATCTCGCCACGGCTATCATACGGAAGCGGTGGGAAAACTTCACGTTCATCCGCCCCTTCGCCGCTGCGGCTTCCATAACCTGACGCTTCATGACGGATATATCGGCTTTTACCGAAGGCCCAGCCTTCCAACCCGGCAGAACCAGCTTTATGGTGACAGCTATTTAAGATGGCTGAAAGACCGGTACGGAAATGCGACGGATGTCAATGATACCGGCCTGGAATGCAATTCCTTCATTGCTTCGCCCTGGGTGTACGACAGCATGTCCCATCCCACCAACTGGACGGTTACGGAAAGTATCCGTTTCCTGGAAAAGCGGGATCCTGACTTGCCCTTTTTCCTCATGACCTCCTTTGTAAGACCCCATCCGCCCTTAGACGCTCCCTCAGAATATTTTGATATCTACCGGAGCAGGGAGCTGGCATCTCCTGCAATGGGAACCTGGGAGGATTTTTCCCATAAAGCAAAGGATTATGAAGGGCTTTATGATTCTCCTTACGGAACAAAAAATGATAAGCTTAAGCAGGATGCCATGATCGGCTACTACGCCTGCATTACCCATATGGATCACCAGATCGGACGGCTTTTGCAGGCTCTTTACAGAGAGGAGGTTTTAGAAGACAGCATTCTGATCTTCCTCTCCGATCATGGAGAGCTGTTGTTTGATCACGGCCTGTTTCGGAAAGTACAGCCTTACCAGGGTAGCATCCATATCCCCATGATCGTTCGTGTGGGAAAAAATCTGTTTCCAGGAAGGACCCAGATCCCGATTTCCAGAGATCTGGTGGAATTAAGGGACATCATGCCGACCATTCTGGATTCCCTGAACCTTCCTGTTCCGGATGAGGCCGATGGGCAAAGCTTTTTCCCCTCTCTGTTTGGAGAAACCGGTTTTGACAGGGAGTACTTACACGGCGAACACAGCGGCGGGGAGATATCAAACCATTTTATCGTCACCCCCACGGACAAATATATCTGGTACAGCCAGACCGGTGAAGAGCATTATTTCCAGCTGGATCAGGACCCAAAAGAGCTTTGCGACCTGATTCATGATCCCGGCTGCGGGGAACGGATTGACTGCCTGAGAGGCTGTCTCATCGAAGCCTTAAAGGACCGGGAGGAAGGCTATTCCGACGGCATTTCCCTGATTCCGGGGAAAAAGCCGGTGTTTAAGCTGACAAACATATCTGATAAATAGGAGTGCATATGAAAAAAACAGTAAATCTCAGCCATGTCCGCACAATCAATCAAAGGGCTATTCTGGACGCCATCTTTCAGAAAGGCGACACTTCCAAGGCCCAATTGGCCCGCATGCTGAACATGAGCAAGCCATCCATGGCCGACAATGTGGCAGCTCTTTTACAAATCGGCATTATTAATGAGATAGGCGAAGGAGCTTGTTCCAGCGGAGGCGGCAGAAAACCGACGCTTCTGCGTTTCTGCGATAATTTTAAATACATTATTGTAATGGATTTTCAATATCAGCATTCATATTTCTGCTTAAGCGACTTAAGAGGTTCCATCATCAACCAGTTTACCATCCAGCAGACCCCCACCGCTGATTTGAATTCCTGGATCACCATGTGCATCAATGCGGTGTCCATGCTGTTGGCCTCCCAGTGCATTACCCACCAGGACCTGGCAGCTATTGCCGTATCCGCTCCCGGCATCCTTAATGACAATGATAAAAATTATATTGTCAGTTCCAAATACGGGGATCTTAATGTGGGGCTGATAGAGGAACGTCTTACAGAGGCTTTTCCTGTCCCTGTCCTGATTAAAAACAGCGCCAATGCTTCCGTTCTGGGGGAATGGTGCTGCGGCGGAGGCCAGGGGTGCAGCCATTTGGCCTTTATAAGCTGCGGCCAGGGCGTTGGCGCGGGTATCCTGCTAAACGGAAGGCTGCACGAGGGAAACCATCTGGCGGCAGGTGAAATCGGTTTTTGCGTCACCCCGGAAAGCCTTACTACAAAAAATGCTTCTCTGGAAAACAGGATCTGCATTGACTCCATACTCAGGCAGCTTAACTGTGACTGCCAGGGCGAGCCCGTCACCTTCCCTGATATAATCAAACGCTACCAGTTGCAGGATCCTCAGGTGACCGCCCTGGTGGATCTTATCAGCACGGAGTTAGGCTGTGCGGTCTGCAACCTTTTGTCCGTCATTGACTGCGAACTGGTGATCATCGGCGGCGACTACCTGGCTTTTGAGGAACAGCTGATCCCAAGGATACAATCAATCGTTGATAATCATGCCGCTATCCCAGTTCCTGTCATCCCGTCAAGGCTGGGAGAAAAGGTATCTGTGCTGGGTCTGATTGCCACCAGCCGGGAATTTTATTTTAAGCAGATTTGTACCAGGACCGCCGGGGAGGAGCAATGAAAAAGCATTGTATCCTATTTCTTTTATGCTGGATCACCTATTTTTTCACCTATATCGGGCGGCAGAACTGCACTGCCTCCATGTCGGAAATCATTGCTGCAGAGGGCTATATAACTTTATAACACAAAAACAACGTAGGAATATGAGAATAATCTCCTCTACGTTGTTTTCACGATATCGTACATAATTATTAAAAGGACCTGCGGTTTGCCCGGTCCTTTTCTTTTTAAACTCTGGACAGATATTCACCTGTACGTGTATCAATCTTGATCTTGTCACCCTGATCTACAAATAAGGGAACATATACTACTGCACCAGTCTCAACCGTAGCTGGCTTTGTAGCTCCCTGAGCGGTATCACCCTTGAATCCCGGCTCTGTATCTGTGATAACTAACTCCACGAATAATGGAGGCTCTACAGAGTATACCTTACCATTATAAGAACATACCTTAACCGTCTCATTCTCTTTCACAAACTTTAACGCATCACCGATCACATCTGGAGATAACGCTATCTGCTCATAGGTGTTCATATCCATAAAGTTATGAAGATCTCCATCAGCATACAGATACTGCATGTCAAATCTATCGATTCTTGCCTGTGGGAACTTCTCTGTCGGGCGGAATGTGCGCTCGTTAATGCCGCCGTTTAACACATCTTTAATCTTAGTTCTTACGAATGCAGCACCCTTTCCAGGTTTTACATGCTGGAACTCCATAATCTGATAAACAGTACCCTCGATCTCTAATGTGATACCGTTTCTAAAATCACCCGCTGATATCATAAATGATATTCCTCCTTGAATTTCTCTTCTTAACCTTTTATATTCTATACTATAACAAATACATTTTCAACCGTTTTTTACAAATATCTCCCTTTTCTTTGAATCGGAACGGTTATTTTCCTGTTAAGAAATCCATTGCCAGGGCATATCCTTTAAGCCCCAGGCCAACCACCTGACCGGTACAAACAGGAGCAGTCACCGATGTATGGCGGAACTCCTCCCTTTTATGGACATTGGATATATGAACTTCAACCTTGGGCATCTCCACAGAACCCAGGGCATCTCTTACGGCATAGCTGTAATGGGTAAATGCTCCGGGATTGATGATAATCCCTTCTGTTCCATTGTGATACGCCTCCTGAATCTTGTCAATGATTCCGCCTTCATAATTGCTCTGATAGACTTCCAGCTCATGACCTTCTCTCTGCGCTTTCTCTTCCAGCATGGATACCAGTGCATGATAATCCTCTGTTCCGTATATCCCTTTTTCACGAATTCCTAAAAAATTCAGATTCGGCCCGTTTAATACAAGAATTTTCATATCCCTTCTACCACCTTTCAATCCATGCTTTTAGGCATAAAAATACCAAAGGTGTTTCTTCCTGTCAGCAAGTCATGGATCTCTTATTGTAATTTCCTGTATGTCCGGATCAGCCAGCTTGTCCGGACCGTCTCATCCGTATTATAACCTGCCGGGTTGTCTTTTACCCGCCAGGAATTTTATTTCACCGTTATACTGTTCACTTTTTTCTTTTCTTATCTCTGCGGTAAAAATATAGTACAACTGCTTCTAAATATCTCTTTAAAACGATTTGGATTTCTTCCTTCGGATGAATCGGCTTAACCAGAATGCTGTGGATCCCGGCTCTCTTGGCTCCATAAACATCGGTAAAAAGCTGATCTCCCACAAAAACCGTATGTTTCGCATCCGTTCCCATGAGCTTCATCGCTCTTTGATATCCTTTTTTTCCGGGCTTGTTTCCATTATAAATGTAGCGGGAGCCGCCCGCAGCCCTGGCAAAGGCCGCCACTCTCGGCTCTTTGTTATTAGAAAGAAGGCAGGTTTCTATCCCGAGTTCATGCAGACGTAAAAACAGCTTCTTTGCCCTTTCATCTGCAGGCGCATCATGGGGCACCAGAGTATTGTCAATATCAAAAATCACGCCTCTGATCCCGTTCTTATATAATTTTTCAAAGGATATGTCATATGCAGAAGCTGCATCTTCATCCGGATAAAATACCTTAAACATAAATCTCCTACTTTTTTAACAATTTTCCTATTTCTTCCATAAAGGTACTCACGTCTTTAAATTCCCTGTATACGGAAGCAAAGCGCACATAAGCCACCTCATCAACTTCCTGCAGCTTTTTCATAACAAGCTCTCCGATCACCGTGCTTTCCACTTCTCTTTCCTCACGGTTAAAAACCTGGGTCTCTATTTCATCTACCATGGAATCAATCTGCTGGGATGATACCGGCCGCTTATGGCAGGAATGAAGAATCCCTGATTCTATTTTTGAACGGTCATAAACTTCTCTGGAATTATCCTTTTTAATTACCATGAGAGGCATGGTCTCCAGCTTCTCATAGGTGGTAAACCGCTTTCCGCACTTCTCACACTGTCTGCGGCGTCTGATTGAGCTGTTGTCGTCTGCCGGTCGGGAATCAATAACCTTTGTATCTGCTTCATTGCAAAATGGGCATTTCACGTTTCTGGTCCTCCTGTCTTACGGACTGTATTATTATTGGCATAATTTACTTAATAAATGCAAAGGCAATTGAAATGGAATTTAGTAAATCAGCCGCTCGATGAGCCAAAGGCGAATCGAATTACCTGCATATATCATAACTTACAATCCAAAGTTCTGCAAGCCCATCCTCCCTATATCCCGCATCTTTCCGTTGCTTTTTCCAAATCCACGTTTACAAGGATGATGTCCGGCCCTACCTGCCTTATGTCGCAGAAAGGAATCACATATTCTCTCTCCCTGACTAAAAAGCCGCAAAAGCACCCTGGTCCTGGTACAATAATGGCTATAAGGCAGCCTGTTTCCATGTCAAAATCCACATCACCAACATAACCGAGGCGTCTGCAGTCACAGATATTAATTACTTCTTTTTGTTTGAGATCGCAAATTCGCATAGATACACCTCCTTAGTATATTCTATGCGTAGCCCCCTTGTATGACACGGTTCTACCACTGATTTTCCTGGTTCCACATGGACTGGCAGGAGACTTCTTCTCCTATTCTAAGGGAATTATGGGAAAGCCGCTCCTTAAGATCCAGATAATACTCTGTCAGGGTGGCGTGAATATAAGGGCTGATCCAGAGAAAGCCGATTCCCATGGAGAAGTATCCCAGGACTATCATCCCTATGAAACTTATAAAAAGGTAAAATAGACCTCCCTTATTGCCTTTCATCATGGCCGCGCTTTCCTTAAGACTCCCCAGTACCTTCTGATCCGGAGACTCGATTAAGAGGAACATGGACTGTGATAAATACATCATTGTAATGATACTTCCACTGAGCATAAGCAGGTATGTAAGCACCAGCAATACCACCATGACCGGTATAAAATCTGTGATGGCCGCTACAATGAATACTACAAAGTACGGAATACCCCATACAAATCCTATCAAAAGATTAATAAAATAAAGTCCTATAAACCTATGCGGCTTGTTCTGAAATGCAAAGAGCAGGTCAGACAGCCTGGCGGTTTGGCCAGTGCTCATATTCACATAACATTTAAGTACCCCCGGCTTTAAAAGACCGTATAGAGAGAGAATTACCATGAAGGATAAATAAACCCCCACCTTCATGACCACATATCCTGCTGATATGCCGTGTACGCCGTCAATAAAAGGATCTCTCATCAAGCCCATAGAAAATGACGTTAAAATATACACTAGAGATATTGCCAGAACAATGGCAAATTCAATAAACTGGATACCAATGCACAGGCCGTATCTGCCTTTTAAGGTCCGCTTTGCACGCATTTTAAGTTCTGATGATGAAGTTTTCACGAAAGCACACCTCCTAGCCCTAAGTCACTCACTGCCACAGCAGCAATAAATATGATAACAACTAATACAACCAACACAAATGCAATGGAAGAAGTAATAAGGCCTGCCTTTGCATGGCCATCAAACCTGTCTTCCGTCTTAGAAAGCAGGGCAAACAGTACCCCAAGGCTTCCGAAGATCAAACCTCCGTAACAGCAGCAGGAGGTAATAATCCCAAGAATCCCCATGACCAGAGAAGCAAGTGCCATATTGTTCTGGGCTGGCTTCTCTGGCTGCTTATATCCTGCATCATATTCCAAATCCCGGGGTTCCTGCCAGGAACCATCTTGATTATCCTGATCCATTTCTATCATCTCCTTTTTTGTCATAATGTAACTTATCAGAAATCGCTTTTCTGATTTCTGATAAAAGGCAGTGTTTTTTACTGCCGTCCATCCGATTGTGAAAACTTTTTTGTTTTCACAATATAGCTTATCTGAAATCGCTTTTCTGATTTCTGATAAAAGGCAGTGTTTTTTACTGCCGTTCATCTGATTATGGCCACGTCCTTGTAACCATAATATGGCAATTATACAATAATTTCCATTATCTGTAAAATTAATATTTTCTGTCATTAGTTTTTTGCCTCAAAAAACCGCTATGGAAGCGGCACAAAGCTGTCTCCATAACGGCTATTTATCATTGCTGCAAAAATCTCTTATTTAGAAAGAAGGAACTACTGCGCCACCATAGGTATCTTCAAGAAACTTTTTAATGGTATCGCTTGTCAAAACCTCAACAAGGGCTTTTGACTTCTCACTGCTTTCCTCTCCCGCACGTACTGCAATAATATTACTGTAACGGGTTGCTGCCACAGACTTGGCATCCTCAACAGCCAGAGCATCAGATACCTTTAAGCCAGCCTCAATGGCATAGTTTCCATTGATAACAGCCACATCCACGTCGCCTAAGGAACGTGGAAGCTGAGCTGCTTCTACTTCAACGATTTTAAAATTCTTTTCATTCTTTACAATATCATTCTTGGTTGCATTAAGCTCTACGCCTTCCTTTAATTCAATCAGACCCTGGTCTGCCAGTAAAAGAAGAGCTCTTGCTTCGTTGGAAACATCATTTGGAACTGCGATCTGGGCTCCGTCAGCAAGCTTATCAATGGAATCGGTCTTTCCTGCATAAATGCCGAAAGGCTCATAATGAATGGCTGCCGCACTTACAAGATCGGTTCCTTTTTCCTCATTAAACTGATCCAAATATGGCTTGTGCTGGAAATAGTTAGCATCTAAGTCTCCGGATTCAAGAGCCAGGTTTGGCTGCACATAATCCGTATACTCCTTGATAACCAGCTCATAGCCTTTTTCTTTCAGGATATCTTTTGCAGCATTTAAAATCTCTGCATGAGGAGAAGGAGTTGCGCCGACAACGATTTTCTCCAGTTCGCCGGAAGCTTCTGCTGCCGTTGTTTCTTCTGCATTTGTTTCCTCAGATGATGCAGCCTGTGTTGCCGCAGTTGTTTCCGGTACTCCCTTACTTCCTGAGCATGCGGTCAGCGCTCCTGCCGCTAACAGTGCTGCCGTAAGTACATAAAGTGATTTTTTCATAATTTTTCCTCCTTAAATTTTTTATGGTAACGCCTTAGGCAGTTACTATTTAATTCTCTTGTCGCTCACTCTGGATAATTTCATTCCCGCTTCCTGGATAACCTGAACAATGATAACAAGAATAGCTACGGTAATGAACATCATCTCCGTCTGGTAACGATAATATCCGTATTTAATTGCAATATCTCCAAGTCCGCCTCCGCCTACAAAGCCTGACATGGCTGAATAGGCCAGTATGGTGGTGATACATAGGGTTGCTCCCACTAATAGGGAAGGCTTTGCCTCCGGAAGAAGTACCTTCCAAATGATTTGAAAGGTGGAGGAACCCATGGATTTTGCCGCTTCGATCACACCTGGATCTACTTCTTTAAAGGAGGCTTCCACGACTCTTGCTACATAGGGTGCGGAAGCTATTACCAAAGGCGGGATTACAGCCGTTGCTCCCAGGGTAGTGCCTACAATAGCCTTTGTAATAGGAAGGACCATAATAAGTAAGATGATAAACGGCACGGAACGGAGCAGGTTTACAACAAGCCCCAGTATCCGCTGAAACCAGGGGATGGGGTAAATCCCGTCTTTATCCGTAACGACCAGTATAATGCCCAAGGGGATTCCAATCAGGTATGAAAAAAAGGATGAGGCAAATGTCATGTACAAGCTTTCCCATATGCCTGTTTTAAGCATCTGTAAAACGGTTGCATCAAAGATCATAATCCTTCACCTCCTCATGAGTGATTCCCGCTGTCTTTAAATAATTAAGAATCCTGTTTTGATCCACTTCCTCTTCCGGAAGCTGGATGACCATCTGTCCCATAGCGGTCCCGTTAATATCCCTGGTCTCTGCATGCATAATATTTACCGGAACCTTACAGGCCAATATCATATTGGAAAGTACCGGTTCAAAGGAAGACCGTCCGTCAAAGGAAATCCGGACCCTTCTGGAACCGCCGAAACAGCTAACCCGTTCCGCCGCTTCCCCTAAAATAAGCTGCCTGCCGATCTTCGACTTTGGCTCAGAGAATATTTCCGTAACGCTTCCCACCTCTGCAATGTGGCTTTGGTCAATGATCGCAACCCGGTCGCAAATAGCTTCTATTACTGACATCTCATGGGTGATAACAACTACGGTAACCCCCATGGACTTGTTAATATCCTTTAAAAGTCCAAGTATGGATTTTGTGGTATTAGGATCCAAAGCGCTTGTAGCCTCATCGCAAAGGAGAACCTTTGGATTGGTTGCAAGGGCTCTTGCAATAGCGACTCTTTGCTTCTGTCCTCCTGACAGCTGGGCCGGATAAGCCTTGGCCCGGTCCTTTAAGCCAACGATTTCCAAAAGCTCCATGGCTCTTTTTAAGCCTTCCTTTTTGGGGACCTTGGCAATTTCCAGAGGAAAGCAGACATTTTGTAAGATGTTTCTTTGGGCCAGCAGGTTGAACTGCTGAAAAATCATGCCCATAGACTGTCTGGCCAGTCTCTGCTCCTTTGGCCGCATGGCGGTCAGGCTCTTGTTTTCAAAAAGTACATCTCCGGATGTTGGTATTTCAAGATAATTGATACAGCGGACCAAAGTACTTTTTCCGGCTCCGCTTAAACCGATAATTCCAAATATCTCCCCCTGTTCAATGGACAGGTTGATATCGTCCAGGGCCTTAATCGGACCGTTAGCGGTACGAAACTCTTTTCCAAGTCCCACCAGCTGGATAATAGGTTCTGCTGACTGCATATATCCATTTCCTTTCTTCATTCCTGCCCATCTTTCTGGGCATAAAGGTATACCCGCAGGGTATTTCTTTTGATTCCCGCCCCTCTCTCGGGGCATAAAGGGATGTTTCTTTAAGGTACAAAAAGGCCGCAAGCCCTGCACAGACTTGCGACCTCAAAATTTCCGCGTTTTGCTGCTCTCAGCGAATTCCAATCACAATCCATACAAATGAAATGATTATCGTATTTTTATGCACTCTGATACACGACACATCATCATACACATGCCGCTCATCTGGTTCATATTCATCTGCATGGCTTTCCACTGGTTCATGGCAGCTACTCCTCCCTCTGATTCCTATAGGCAAACTAGGAATTCCTTTATGAGGCGTATTTTACGCTCTCTTCCTGTTTTTGTCAATACTAATTTTAAAATTTGAAACAAAAACCCCGATTTTTATGAACACAAATCCACAATCACCTGGGCGAATATTTTCGCGCTTACAGTCAGTTCCTCAATGACTGCGTACTCATCAGCCCCATGCATCCGGTTATCTGTCCCTGGCATGGAAGCGCCGAAGGCAACGCCGTTCTTTAATGCATGAACATAGGTACCGCCGCCCATGGATACACACTCTCCCTTACGGCCTGTATAGCTTTCATAAGCACTCAGCAGGGTCTTTACAAATTCAGAATTTCCATCTACATGATGAGGAGGCTTCATGGAATCATTGTGAAGGGTAAAGCCCTTTTCCGCCATGTTCCTTCTTACTACCTCCAGGACATTTTCCTCTGTGGCACAGACCGGGCACCGGCTGTCAAAGGTTCCCTCCAGACCGGATTCCGTTATCTTTAAAAGGCTGAATGCCAATGTCAGACTGCCGGAAAGCTCATCTTTCATTGCAATTCCCAAAGCCTCTCCTGAAGTATCCCCGTGAGGAATCAGCTCCAAAAGGCGGCGGATCATGGTCATCTGCCCACACTCTGCCAGAGGAAGCTCTGTTAAGTATAAAAGGAGTCCGGTCAGGGCATTATTTCCTTCCTCAGGGAGAGAGGCATGAGCGCTTTCACCGATAGCGGTAATGGTTGCTGTATCCTCATCCATTTTCAGTTCAAAACGGATTCCCGTCCTTTTTTCACACTCTGCTGCTGCATGTTCAAGAGCTTCTGCATCAATGCCTGCCACAACTGCACTGGCCTTTCCAGGTACCACGTTTACCTTGGTTCCTGCCTCTAAGCCCACCAGCTTTGGAAGCCGGCCGGATGCCGTCCATTCTGCAGTGAAATGGCCGTTTAAACCGCCCTTTTCCGTATTCACAACCGGAAAGGAGCCGTCAGGAGAAAAGGTCATTGGAGCTTCCTTTTCTATGGCATAATAGTGCTCAATGTCCGAACTTCCGCACTCCTCGTCAGTTCCAAGGATCAGCCGTACATTTTTCTTAAGGGGAATATTCAGTTCTTTTACTGCTCTCATGGCATAAAGCGCCGCAACAGCCGGGCCCTTATCATCTGATGTTCCCCTGCCAAATAATTTATCTCCCTTTACTACCGGCTCAAAGGGCTCTGTCTCCTTCCAGCCTTCCCCTGCCGGCACCACATCCAGATGAGCCAGGATATCAAGCTGGTGCTCCTTATGATTTAAGTCTGCCGTCCCAACATAATTATCATAATTGGTAATGGAAAAACCATAGGATTCTGCCATAGCCAGAGCTTCGTTCAAAGCATCAAACGCTCCCGGCCCGTAGGGCATCCCTTCCCTGTAGGGCATCTTTTCGCTGTTAATGCGGCACAGGGTACAGATGTCTTCTATCATTTCCTGTTTATGTGACTCTATATATTCTTCTATTTCTTTCCTATACATGATCCACACCCCTTTTTTCTTATTTCATCATGGATGCCAATGCTTCATTTACCGCCTTGCCGTCCGCTTTTCCTTTCACCTTGGGCATCAGGACCTTCATGATCCTTCCCTTATCCGCTCCAGTGGGTGCTTCAATTCCAAGTTCCGCAAGAACAGAACGGATGATCTCCTTAATCTGCTCCTCTCCCATATCCTCCGGAGCAAATTCCTTATAAACGGAAATGCGAAACGCAGCTTCTTCCCTGATGTCTGTCCTGTCTTCAGGCGCCAGATCATGAGTTTCCTGAGTCTGCTTAATTTCCTTCTTTACTACCGCATTGGCCTCGTCCTCTGTAATGGGAGTGTGATCCTTTTTATCGATTTCAAAATTCTTAAGCGCAGAAAGAAGCATGGATAAGGAATCTTTTCTCTGTTTGTCCTTTGCCTTCATCGCCTCTACCATGGCTGCCCTTACTTCATCAATTTTACTCATTGTCTGCTGCCTCCTTATATTTTATTCTTATTAAACCGTTACCGGCTTCCCGGCATCCTAGTTGCGGCCGAATTCAGAAAGCTTTAGTCCCGGATTGCGATCCAATACCATGCCAACGCTCCAGCTGTTGACAAATAAAAGAAGCGGATTGTCTTTTAAATCTTTGATCCGTTTCATATCGGACGTGCCCTGAATCTTAGCCACATCAATTTCATCCCTGTTCTCGATCCAGCGGATATATTCATATGGAAGCTTCTCAAGTCTTACTTCCACATTGTACTCATTTTCCAGACGATAGGTCAACACCTCAAACTGCAGTTCTCCCACAACTCCCACAATGATCTCTTCCATTCCGGTATTAAACTCCTGGAATATCTGAATGGCGCCTTCTTGTGCGATCTGGTTTACGCCTTTGATGAACTGCTTTCTTTTCATGGTGTCCATCTGCCGCACTCTTGCGAAATGCTCCGGCGCAAAGGTGGGGATTCCCTCATATTCAAATTTTTCATTTGATTTGCAAAGGGTGTCTCCAATGGAAAAAATACCCGGATCAAAAACTCCGATAATATCGCCTGCATAGGCCTCTTCCACGATCTTCCTGTCCTGGGCCATGATCTGTTGCGGCTGTGACAGACGCAGTTTTTTTCCGCCCTGCACGTGATTGACTTCCATGCCTGCATTGAACTTGCCGGATACGATCCGCATAAATGCAATACGGTCTCTGTGGGCTTTATTCATGTTAGCCTGTATTTTGAATACAAAAGCGGAAAAATCTTCTTCAAAAGGATCCACAACTCCTGTTGTTGTCAGTCTTGGCAGAGGAGAGGTGGTCATCTGAAGAAAATGCTGTAAAAATGTCTCCACCCCAAAGTTTGTAAGAGCTGAACCGAAAAATACGGGAGATAAATTTCCCCTTCCGACCCGTTCCATATCCAACTCATCACTGGCACCGTCAAGAAGCTCGATATCCTCCATAAGCTGCTGGTGATAGCTTTCTCCGATAAGCCCATCCACCTGGGCATCTCCCAGCTGGACTTCTGTTGCCTCTACTTCCTTCTGGCCGTTTGCCGTAGCCCGGAATGTGGTTATGGTTTCTTTAAAGCGGTCATAAACCCCTTTAAATTCCTTTCCGCAGCCAATGGGCCAGTTGACCGGACAGGTTCTGATCCCAAGGACTTCCTCGATCTCATCCATCAGCTCAAAGGGATCCCTTGCTTCCCGGTCCATCTTATTCACAAATGTAAAAATGGGGATATGACGCATAACGCAGACTTTAAACAGCTTGATGGTCTGAGCCTCCACACCTTTGGAACCGTCAATGACCATGACAGCGGAATCGGCCGCCATAAGGGTACGATAGGTATCCTCAGAGAAATCCTGGTGGCCTGGTGTATCCAGAATGTTGATGCAGAACCCGTCGTAATTAAACTGTAAAACAGAGGAGGTGACGGAAATTCCTCTCTCCTTTTCTATCTCCATCCAGTCGGAAACAGCATGCTTGGCACCCTTTCTTCCTTTTACGGTTCCGGCCAGATTGATGGCACCTCCATAAAGCAGAAATTTCTCGGTCAAAGTAGTTTTTCCCGCATCCGGATGGGAAATAATGGCAAATGTTCTTCTCTTTTTAATTTCTTCCGCTATATTCACAAAAATAGTTCCTCCAAAATTTACGTCTAGATCTTGTCTATTGTAGTATGATTCTAATCACAAGTCAAGATTCTTTCTTTCATAGTCAAGCGGATATTTGCAATCCACGGCCCCACTCACCACTTGATGCTTTTCGCATTTGAAGCGGGGACTTACTTGATTGGGTTAAAAATTAGAAAGCCAGGTTTTTGCAAGGGAAATCCAGCTCTGGCAGGAGGGTTCTATGAGGGACTCATTAGTACCTGCGGTTTCCTCGTTGGCAAGTGATAAGCCATGGCCTCCCGCAGGATAAACATGAAGTTCAAAATTCACTCCATGTCTTTTCATGGCAGCAGCCAGGAGCAGGCTGTTTTCAAGAGGAACGGTGTTGTCGGTATACGTATGCCATAGAAAGGTCTTCGGTGTCTTCTCCGTTACAAAGTTTTCTAAAGATACTGCCGCTGTTTCCTCCGTTGTCGCATGTTCTCCCAAAAGGCTTAAAATAGAACCGGCATGCTTAAATTCTCCGCTTGTGATCACAGGATAATTTAAAATCAGTCCATCGGGACGGATCTCCTCAGGAGTCCGTTTTATGGCTTCCCAGACAAAATCCCTTTCCCAGAAAACCCCAAGGCAGCAGGCCAAATGACCTGCGGCAGAAAAACCGCATACAATGATTTTATTGGGATCAACCTTCCACTCTGCCCCGTGTTCCCGGATGAAAGCCACCGCCTCCCCAAGCTCTCTTAGTGAGGTTGGAAAGCGATTGGGGTCCACGCTGTAATCCAAAATAAAACTGTGGCAGCCCATGGACATAAACTGCAGGGCTATTGGTTCACTCTCCCTGTCCGACTTACGGCTGTATCCGCCTCCGGGAAGTACAATAACAGCAGGGCGGAGCATATCCGGATTTACGCTTATGCTGTCCAGTAAATAACCGGTCAGGCATACAGGACCGGTCAACTGCCCTGGTACAATAATTTGTCTTTTCTCAATTCTCATAATGCCTACTCCTTCTTCCCATCATTCTGAAGGGTAAATATCTCATCCAGAATGCGGTGCGCTACTTCATCCTTTGTCATAGTCTCTAGCGGCAGTTCTTTTTCCCTTGTTATGATGGTGACTACGTTGGTATCTGTTCCAAAACCGGCTCCGGCCACTTTTAAGTTGTTGGCAACAATCATGTCGATTTTCTTTTTATCAAGCTTTACCCTTGAATTTTCCAGCATGTTCTGGGTTTCCATGGAAAAGCCGCAGAGAAACTGTCCCTTTTTCCGGTGTTCTCCCAGCCATTTAAGGATATCGTCCGTCCGTTCCAGTTCTATAACCATTTCTCCCTCTTTTTTCTTTGTTTTTTCCGTTCCTACGTGTTTTGGACGGTAATCCGCCACAGCAGCGGCCTTAATGACAGCATCCTGATCTCCTGCTTTCTCCGTAACCGCATCAAACATTTCCTTTGCGCTGTCAACTTCTATGAGGCGTACAAACCGGGGCTTTGGCACAGCCGTTCTTCCGCTCACAAGCGTCACATCCGCTCCACGGAGAGAAGCCGCCTTTGCCACAGCATAGCCCATTTTCCCTGTGGAATGGTTGGTGATAAACCGGACCGGATCAATGGCTTCCCTGGTGGGACCGGCCGTAACCAGAATTTTCTTTCCTGCCAGGTCCTTTTCAAAACAGACTTCTCTTTCAATGAAATCAAAAAGCACTTCAGGATCCGGCATCTTTCCTGCCCCGGTATCTCCGCAGGCCAGATATCCGTAATCAGGCTTAATTACTTCCATGCCATAGGATTCACAAACCATTAGATTATCCTGAACGATTGGATTTTCATACATATTGGTATTCATGGCAGGAGAAATGATCTTCCTGCATCTGCATGCCAGAACAGTGGTTGTCAGCATATCATCCGCTATCCCATGGGCCAGCTTTGCGATCACATTGGCACTGGCCGGAGCGATCATTACAACATCAGCAAGCTTTGCCAGGGATACATGCTCCACGTTAAAGGAAAAATTCCGGTCAAAAGTATCCACCAGACATTTATTGCCTGTCAATGTTTCAAACGTAATGGGATTAATAAAATTTGTGGCATTTTGGGTCATTAATACATGTACCTTGCAGCCCTTTTTTACCAGCATGCTGGCAAGCCCGGCGATCTTATAAGCTGCTATGCTTCCTGTTACTCCCAAAATGATATTTTTTCCTTTCAGCATAAGTGCCTCCCGTTGTTTTTCATCTTAAAATATGATACTCTACAGTATAGCACAAGAAAAAAAAGTTGGAAAGGAGTTCCCTTTATGATTTTGGCCATTGATATAGGAAACAGTAATATTGTCATAGGCGGCATCGACAATACCGGAATCTACTTTGTAGAACGAGTTACCACCAACCAGGGGAAAACCGAGCTGGAGTATGCGGTTAATATAAAAGATATTATGGAAATTCACAACCTGCCTCTCTCTTCTATAGAAGGGGCGATCCTGTCTTCTGTTGTTCCTCCTCTTACGGAAGTGGTCCTGTGTGCCGTTAAAAAAATAACAGGAAAAACACCTATGGTAGTTGGCTCCGGAATGAAGACCGGATTGAACATTAAAATGGACAACCCTAAGACCGTTGGAAGCGACTTGATCGTTGATGCGGTTGCTGCTTTAAAGGAATATCCGGCTCCCATCATTGTGATTGATATGGGAACTGCCACCACCATGTCCGTCATTGACCAGGAGGGAAACTACTCCGGCGGCATTATCTTTCCAGGCTTAAGAGTATCCCTGGATTCTTTAAGCAGCCGGGCAGCGCAGCTTCCATATATCGGATTAAACAAACCCACCAGGGTAATCGGCAAAAATACCATTGACTGTATGAAAAACGGAATCCTTTACGGCAACGCCGCCATGATCGATGGTGTCATCGACCGAATGGAGGAAGAACTTGGTACTTCTGCCAGTCTTGTGGCAACCGGAGGTCTGGCTTCCTCCGTCGTCCCGCTTTGCCGTCATAAAATTCATTATGACGACGTTCTGCTATTAAAGGGACTGCTGATTCTCTATGAAAAAAATAAGCAGGATTAATAATGCCCTAAAAACTGGAAATTAATTTTGATCCGGCTATCGTATAAAAGCCCTCGATTGAGTACATCATTTCTTTATGAGAATAATGAATGATGCGGAGGGAAAGATATGTCTGGATACAAAGTAGAGATTTGTGGTGTCAATACTTCCAAGCTTCCTCTTCTTAGCAACGAAGAGAAGGAAGTTCTGTTCAAACGGATTCTTGATGGAGATAAAAAGGCCAGAGAAGATTACATTAAGGGAAACTTAAGACTGGTTCTCAGTGTCATACAACGTTTTTCCGGCAGCAACGAAAACGTAGACGACTTATTTCAGATTGGCTGCATCGGTTTAATCAAAGCCATTGATAATTTCGATATTACGCAGAACGTCCGGTTCTCCACCTATGCGGTGCCCATGATTCTGGGCGAAGTACGGCGTTATCTTCGGGATAATAATTCCATCCGCGTCAGCCGGTCCCTGCGTGATACCGCTTATAAGGCAATTTATGCCAAAGAAAATTTAATGAAGAAGAACTTAAAGGAACCGACCCTTATGGAGATCGCCAATGAAATTGGAGTCAGCAAAGAGGACATCACCTATGCCCTGGATGCCATTCAAAGCCCGGTCAGCCTTTATGAGCCGGTCTATTCCGACGGCGGTGATCCCCTCTTTGTCATGGACCAGATCAGTGACAAAAAAAACCTGGAGGAAAACTGGGTGGAGGATATCTCCTTAAATGAGGCCATGAGACGCCTTCCCGAAAGGGAACGCCACATCATTGACATGCGTTTTTTTGAAGGAAAGACCCAGACCGAAGTAGCGGAAGAAATCCATATCAGCCAGGCACAGGTAAGCCGTCTGGAAAAAAATGCGTTAAAGACCATGAAAAATTACCTTTCTTAGACACCGGCAAGCCATCAGGCGAAACGGACTTTCTTATAAAATACAAGCCCACCTTTCCGTCCAGGAAGGCAGGCTTTTACATAATAACACCATATTAAAAAGACTAATTCATCTCATAAGCCCCATCAATTCTTAACATCCCTGATGCTTTTACTCCCCAAATACCTTACGGTAATCCTCCTGGAATTTTTCAATCCCCTGGTCTGTTAAAGGGTGTTTTGTCATCTGTAGGATGACGCTGTAAGGAACCGTTGCAATGTCTGCCCCTGCTTTTGCGCAGTCAGTGACATGAATGGGATTGCGCACACTGGCTGCAATAATCTGAGCCTTAATATCGTGCATCTGAAAGATATCCATAATTTCTTCGATCAAATGAATTCCCGGCATGGAAATATCATCAAGACGCCCTAAAAACGGAGAAACATAAGAAGCTCCTGCCCTGGCTGCCAAAAGAGCCTGGGCGGCTGAAAATACAAGAGTTACATTTGTCTTAATCCCCTCAGAAGACAGCACCTTTGTGGCTTTCAGCCCTTCCACAGTCATTGGTATCTTAACCACCATGTTGGGATGAATGGCAGCAATCTCCCTGCCTTCCTTTATCATGCTTTCTGCATCGGTGGTGGTTGCTTTTACTTCACCGCTGATGGGCCCGTCCACAATCCCGGTGATCTCTTTGATCACTTCATTAAAATCCCTTCCTTCTTTTGCAATCAGGGAAGGATTGGTGGTCACTCCGCAGATCACTCCCATGTCATTGGCCTTCCTGATCTCTTCAACATTTGCTGTGTCTAAAAAAAATCTCATTTCTCATTCCTCCTAGAATTTTCAGAACGCTCACCATGCTATCCATTTTTTTGACCATAATAAGCATTGGCTCCATGCTTTCTTAAATAATGCTTATCCTGCAGCTCTTTAGGTGCAGGAGCAACCTCCGTATTGATCTGTTCACACCGGAGAGCCATCTTGGCTACCTCTTCCAGAACCACTGCGTTATACACGGCCTCCTTAGCATCTTTTCCCCAGGTAAAAGGACCATGATTTTTGCAAAGGCAGGCTGGTACCGCCATATATTCTTTCTCCTTAAAATAGTCCGCGATCAGAAGTCCTGTATTTTTCTCATACCCTTCTTCAATCTCTTCCTTTGTCAGGCAGCGCAGGCAGGGAATTTCTCCGTACATGTAATCCGCATGGGTAGTTCCATAGCAGGGAATCCCCCGTCCGGACTGGGCCCAGCTGGTTGCCCAGGAAGAATGGGTGTGCACGATGCCGCCGATCTTTGGGAATGCCTTATAAAGTTCCAGATGGGTAGGGGTATCAGAAGAAGGGTTATACCTTCCTTCCACCTTTCTGCCTTCCATATCCATAACCACCATATCTTCCGGCTTAAGCTCGCTATAATCCACGCCGCTGGGTTTAATGACAAACATGCCCTTTTCACGGTCAATGGCGCTGACATTGCCCCAGGTAAAGGTGACAAGCCCGTACCTGGGAAGTTCCATATTGGCTTCGTAAACAAGCTGCTTTAAGGCTTCTAACATGTTTTACCTCCTATGGTATCATGTGCAAAAAAGCACATGATCAACATTCGTCGCTGGCTATAAGAGCAAGCTCATAAGCTCACTTGCACTCATGGCATAAGTGTATACATGGCAATTTCATCAATCCCATGGTTGGTGGATATGATGATGTCCTTCCCATCTTTTGTATACTTGTATACGTTAGCAGGACCGCAATCCCGGTCAATGATCTGTACCTCATAAGAACCCTGTTCCGGATTATAGGTAAAGGCTAAAAGATTGCGTTCTCCCTTCCGGTGCCCGATTACCAGGGCCGGTCTGCCGCAAAGCATTCCACCGAAAATGGCATGGTTGAACTCAGCCGTCTTATCATTCACATAGACCTCTTTGTATTCCCCGTCTGTTTTTTTCCAAATACTGATTTTATCTCCGTGAAATGGGGAAATAATGGCTAATTCCTTTTCTCCATCCTCATCAAAATCCACCAGCACCGCATCACTGGCCGCCTCTTTTATCAGCCGGCAAATCTCCCACTCTCCGGCTGGGTTTTCCGGCGGGATAAATTGGTATACACCGCTGTCACAGGATATGATACTGGCCTGGAGACCACCGTCGTCCACCTTATAATAGCCATGGTTTTTCAGCATATCATCCTTAATCACTTTCAGCTGGATCTGATTCTCTTCGTTAAATACGCTTAAATCCTCAGGCAGAACCGCCCCGTATACCTTTCCCGGGGAAGACCAGTCATCTTTAAACTCATGGCCTGATTTTAAGGTACATGCAATCAAATAGTTGGTACCGTTCCGTTCCACAATATGAAACCTGTGGACAAAGGGCAGCTCCACCAAAGTCCGTACCTCCCAGCCCTTCTCTTCATCAGGAGTCACTATGACAATTTTTGCTTCTTTGGAATCATTGGGAGAATAGAATTTTTGAGTTGCCAGAAATTGTCCGTCAGAACCGGGAACCTGAACCATGGTCATCACGCCGCCAGGCTCTGTCCAAATGGTGTCTTCTAAATTGCCTTCTGTGTCAAATAGCAGGCAGCGGTCGACTTTTTCCGCCGCAACCAGGATGTGATCGGTTCCCTTGTAACGAAGCGGGGCTATGGAATAGCACTTCGTCAGATTCCCCATCACCTTTTTTTCAATCTTCATTATGTTTTACCCCTTTCATTCCTGTTCCCTCAATATTTCCGACATTTTAAGATTTGCCGTAACCAGATCTTCTTTCCAGGAGGGGTTCCCAGTATACCAGAATTCCGCCACATATTTCCTTACTCCAAGCTTCCAGGCTGTCTCAATGGCCTTTTTAAAGTCCACATGGCCCTCTCCATAAGGAACCTCACGGAATATGCCTGGTTTCGTCTCTTTTAAATGCATAGCAGCCAACCGCCCGCTTCCAAGCTTTAAATCCTCTAATACATCGGTTCCATAGGTGAACGCAGCGTTTGTTATGTTCCCTATATCGGGATAAACATTTAAGTAGACAGAAGAAACCTGCTTCACGTATTCCATGGCTTTTTCCACCGTATTCATGAATCCGGTCTCCATGGTTTCAAATCCAAGTACCACACCGGCTGATGCGGCCATTTCAGCAGCCTTTTTTAAGTTGTCGATAAAATACTGCCTGGTTTCATCATCGGATTCTTCATAGTACACATCATACCCGGCCAGCTGGATAATCCGGATTCCCAGATCCGACGCCAGTTCTATGGCCTTTTTCATGATTTCCATGCTTTTTTCCTTGATTGCCGGGTCATGGCTTCCCAGGGGATACTTCCGGTGTCCGCTTAAACACATGGTACCTATAGGAATGCCAACGGTCTTTGTCAATTCCAGCAGCTCCAGCCGTTCCTGTGAAGTCATTTCAAGACGTCCCAGCTTTTCCTCTGTTTCATCTATACTCATTTCCAGGAAATCAAAACCGGCGTTCTTTGCAGCTTCCAGCTTTTCTTTCCAGCTTAATTCAGCCGGCATTGACTTTTCATACAACCCAAGGGTATAGGTTTTCATTTAAAAACCTCCTTTTTTCACCTGGTGGATCTGCACTCCAGCCTTCCTGAATTCTTTTAAAATCTCTTCAGGCGCTTTTTCATCAGTAATCAAATGCTGAACTTTACCTATGCTGCAGCTTGAAAAGCTGCTGTTCTTTCCTATTTTTGTATGGTCGGCCAGGATGTACAGTTCGGATCTTGTGTGTTCGATCATTAATTCGTTTAAGCATACCTCGTTCATGATCTCGGTGGTCATTCCGGACATAACGGAAATGCCGGAACACCCCATAAATGCCTTTTTGGCATATATGTTCTGAAGATTCCTTACCGCAAGATCCCCCACCATAGCTTCTTTGGGATAGCGAAGCTCGCCGCCGGTGAGAATGATATTTACTCCGGACCCATGTTCACTGCTAATCGCTTTTCCATTGTTGGTTATGACTGTGACGTTCCTGCTCTTGATGTATTCCAGTATCTGCAGGGCAGTACTGCTGGTGTTAATAAACAACGTGTCATTATCTTCTACCAACGTTGCAGCATAGCTGGCAATCAGCCGTCTGTAAAGTAATATTTCATTTGCTTCCGCAGGGCCTTTTTCAATGGGAAGGGCACCGCCATGACAGCGCTTTAAAAGCTTCCTGTCTTCCAGATACTGTAAATCTCTCCGGGCTGTTATGACAGAAGTCCCGCATTGCTCTGCCAAACTGTTCACGGACACTTTGGGACTGTTTCTTACAATATCTAATATACGCTCTCTTCTTTCCTCCACAAGGGCATATTCTCTTTTCATCGGCTCACCTGCACTTTTATCAATATTTGATCACTGCCTGGATCCACAGTTTATTAGATACTGTCTGCCGGATAAAAACAATCCGGCAGACGAAAATTACTTATTAACCTTCCTGAATGATTCCCTGCTCTTTTAACTTGGTTTCAATCTCAGGAGCAGACATCACATTCTTAAGTCCAACCACCTTAATGCCTTTTTTCTCGGCATCTGCAAACATATCCTTAAAGTTCTGTGCGCAAATCACCACATCATACTGGGGCGCTGACCCTTTTCCTTCTGAAAGGGCGCAATGATGAACCTTTGACGGTTTGATATTAAATTTCTTCAGCACCTTCTCCAAAGTCATCTGTGCCATCAGGCTTGAGCCTGCCCCATTTGCGCAACATACCAAAAAGCTTAAATTTTTACCAGCCATGACCATAACCCTCCTTAATCACATTTATTCCTTGTCTGCCTTTAATTCTTTATACGCTTCATAATCCTCTGTCATAAGGAAATAACCCTTTTTATCTTTCCAGTACTGGATCTGCGGAATAGCAAGCAGTGCAACCAGTACAATTCCAATACCAATGTAGCTTAAATATTTCATGATAACGGTAAATACCGGCCATATGACCGCCCAGTCCCACATTCCCAGGTATCCGCCATAGGCTGCCATGCCTACCCAGCCTGCAATTAAGGCAGAACCGAATACCTGGCATAAGCCGGATACGAAGGGAAGGATCAGAGCAGCTTTAAATCCGCCCTTTTCATTTGCAAAAACACCGATGGTAGCATTATCAAAGAATACAGGAACGAATCCGCATATTACGAGCACCGGACTCTTTAACAGAATCAGGGCCACAATGGCCAGAATCTGTCCGGCAAAACCAGCTAAGAATCCCAGAGTCACGGCATTGGCCGCACCAAAACCAAAGATTACGGCACAGTCCACTCCCGGGACAGAGCCAGGAAGAATTCTGTCTGCAATTCCCTGGAAAGAAGCTGTCAGCTCCGCCACAAAGGTACGTACACCTAATTGCAGAATTGCCAGGTACACTGCAAAATATAAGCAGGTTTGAAGGACATAGAAAAACATGCTGGCTCCCTCTTTCATAAACTGTCCTTCAATCAGGTAATCCCTGCCAAGGATACAGAGGATCGCTCCGAAAAAGATAACCATTAAGATGGAAGTACATACCATATTGTCGTTAAAAATGGACATAAAGCCAGGCAGTTCAATATCTTCAATCTTTTTAATTTCTTTCCCACTGTTTTTCTTGTTTTCTTTTCCAAACAGCCTGCCTGCAAGATAGTAGCTGATTGCAACGCCGAACATCTGCTGATGGGCCAGACAAAAACCGGCTCCATCCGTAACCTCCTGGCATGGCTTGATTGTCAGGTTAGAACCTACTGCCCAGTAAGCTCCTAAAAGAAGAGCCATTACCACAAGCATGGCAACTCTTGCATTTAACAGGAATGGACAGGCAAACATGATCAGCCAGTATGCTGTGGCAGCCTGCTGGACCTGAACATTACCGGTGGTAAACAGCGCCCGAAGCTTGGTGTATTTTGAAAAACGGACAAGAAGAATGTTGACGATAAATGCAATGAACAACAGGATCATCGCATCGCCAAAGCCTTTTCCAAACACTTCCCCTACGCCTGCTGTTACAGCATTCTGGCCAAAATAAGGGTCAATTACCATGGCATCCATCTGGAACCTGTCCTTTAAGCCTACCAATACCGGCCGGAAATTGTTGACCAGTCCGCCGGAACCAACCATTAAGATCAGATAGCCCACGATCGCTTTTAAAGTTCCTGCAAGTATATCATACCACGGTTTTCTCAGTAAGATGTAGCCAATCATAACGATCAGACCAATCATAAACGCCGGCTGCTGTAATACGTTTGTGGCAAAAAAAGTCCATACCTTCATTAAAATATCCATTGTATTCTCCCCTTTTTCTTAATCCAAATATCGTTCCTGAATCCGCAGCAAATCCTCTGAATTTTTGGCTTTTTTCAGTTCAGCAAGTACTTCCTCATTGCTAAGCAGCTCCGATAACCGGGTCATATTATCCAGATGCTGATCCGGATTGCAGGAGGCCAGCGTAAAGAAAAGCTGTGCATCCTTTTCCGGGTCATCCGCATCAAAGCTGACCGGCTTATCCAGTTTCATAAAGGCGATACTGGTCTTGTGTACGCCTTCTGCTCCCTCCTGGGAATGTGGCATGGCTATGTCCGGTAAAATAATGATATAAGGGCCGTATTTTTTAATACAGGCAATGATTTCTTCCTTATAATTTCCTTCTACCGTCCCATCCTCCTCCAGGCATTCACAGCTCATCCGGACCGCATCCTCCCAATCCTTTGCTTCTCTGGCAAATTTATAATGTTTCTTCTCCACAAAATCTCTCAGCATGTTTTCTCCTTTTTCCTGATTACAAAAGTGAACGGAACGGAATATTCTGAGGTGCTTCAAAGCAATCCTCAAAGCCTCTTTCATGGTGATAAGCCAGCTTGTCCTTATCTCTGGGATAAACGTATTTTCCGCCTACTTCCCAGAAAAACGGATGAAACTTATAATCCAGCCGATCCTTCTTCATATGATATAGTACCCTGATTTCATTCACATCCGCCATGAAATTGGTCCAAACATCATAATGAATAGGGATTACCACCTTACATCTTAAGGCCTCAGCCATGCGGAGGATATCGCAGGAAGTCATCTTATCAGCCATTCCCACCGGATTTTCTCCATAAGAACCAAAAGCCACATCAATGTCATGATCCTTTCCATGCTTTGCAAAATAAATGGAGTAATGGGAATCGCCGCTGTGGTAAATATTTCCGCCAGGAGTTTTGATCAGATAATTTACCGCCTTTTCATCCATATCCATAGGACACGTTCCTGTCAGCTCCTCCCGGTCCGGGCCGGTGGAATCCGTTGTTACAAGACAGGTCCTGTCAAAGGAATCCAGTGCCACAATTTCAATGTCCTTTATCCTGATGCTGTCTCCGGGCACTACCGTAATGCAGCGGTCTGCCGGAACACCCCATTTCTGCCACAGCTCAACGGATTTCTTAGGACCGATAAAAGGAACCGGTATTTCTTTTCCATTCTCATCCACTGTTGTTATGTTGCTTTGGATCACATGGGCTGCATATTCCGCACTCATATGATCCTGGTGGTAATGGGTTGCCAGAACCGCGTCTACATGTTTAACGGCAAACGGATCGAGTACAAAAGGAACTGCCCTTAAATTAGGCTGCATCTTTCTTCCGCCGCACATATTTGCCATCTGATGGCCCACAGCCATTTTTCCGTTACCATGAGTACGCTTTCCGTTGCCGCACCACAAATCCACAGTAATATTGCAGCCGCCCGGTGTCTTAAACCACATACCTGTACAGCCCAGCCACCACATAGCCACTGTTCCAGGTTCCACTGTCTCATTTTCAATCTCTTCATTCAGCCAGGTTCCCCATTCAGGAAACGTACTCATGATCCAGCTTTCCCTTGTGATTTCTTCCACTTTGCTCATCCAAACATCCTCCCTTGCTTTTTATGATCGTTTTATGATCGATTATGTTCATTTTCTCTTTACAACTAGATAATATCATTACATTACAAGTTTTTCAAGAGCGTTAAATGACCGTTTATGTATTATATGTTCGTTTTAAATATTTTGTGCATTTTATATATTTTTACACTATTTATTTATGCATATTTTTCATTTATATAAAACTTATTATCTCTTAAAATACATTTTCCACAAGATTACACATTTTTAAATCCGCATATAATCATTTCCGTGTAGCTTCATCACTTTGTATTATGATTATATAATCGAAGCTGCAGCCAAGGCATTGTAACTATTTGGTTTAACAAAGAACAATAAAGAGATGCACATCCCCTCGCCCATCAGATAAGAATCCGCCAATATTCTTTAGTAGCTAAAGTATATTGACAGCAGATTCTTTAGGTGCTATACTAAATTCGCAATTAAAACCAAAATCAGCCATTGTTTCGTAAAATATTGGAGGGAAAAAGAACATGGAATGTAAATTAATTGGTAACTTATTTGAAGTTATAGCTATGATCACGGATGAGCAGAGAATCCCTCAAATATATAGCGAGTCTAATTTGCTTTATCACGCAGAACTGAACCTGATTGACACGATTTATGACCATCCCCATGCAAATGCACGTATGTTATCGGAAATTATGGGCGTTACGCAAGGCGCAATTACTCAGATGACGGTAAAACTGACAGAAAAGAAACTGATTGAAGGATATAAAATGCCCGGGAATAAGAAAGAAAAATATTACAGGCTTACAGCGGAGGGGAAGCAGGCAAGGCTGAAACATCAGGAATACCATAGTGAAGCCAACCAAAAGCTGTGTCAATATTTCTGTTCTCTCAGCGATGCCAGCGCAAAGGTTATTCTGGATTTTTTTGAAAAAGTAAAGGAATGTATGCCTATCAGTGAGTTTGCCTGTCAATCAGGCGGCAGCTGCGGAAGAGCTATGGAAAGGAAGGAGGAATAAGACATGCTTACTATTTCTAAATTAAGGGCTTGTGCAGGTGATAACGAAATCCTCAAGGGAGTAGATTTAACAATAAATCCAGGAGAGACCCATGTGATCATGGGACCAAACGGCGCAGGAAAGTCTACGCTGGCGAGTGTCATCATGGGACATCCGGACTATACGGTGACGGGAGGCAGCATCGCATTTGAAGGAAAAGACATCACCTATACCAAAACAGATGAAAGAGCGAGAAACGGCATCTTTATGACATTTCAAAATCCTGAGGAAGTAGACGGGATCACTGTGGAAAGCTTTCTGCGCACGGCCCGGTATGCGGTTACCGGTAACAACGAGCGGGCCTGGGACTTCCACAAGGAATTAAAAGAGCTTATGGCGCGTCTGGATTTTGACGAAAGTTACGCCACAAGGTATTTAAACGTCGGGTTTTCAGGCGGGGAAAAGAAGAAACATGAAATATTGCAGATGCTGGCGCTTCACCCAAAGCTGGCTATTTTGGATGAAACCGATTCAGGCCTGGATGTTGACGCCGTCAAAACGGTATCTGAGGGTGTACGAGGCTATAAAAATGAAGAAAACGCACTGCTGATCATCACCCATAGCACGAAAATTTTAGAAAATATCAATGTTGATATGGTACACATTTTGATTGACGGGCAGATTATCAAAACCGGAGATGAATCGCTGATTGATGAGGTGAATCGCTGCGGCTTCACTTCTCTCTCACCTGCCAAAGCGATCGAGGAGGTGACATGATGGAACGTAAAAAAACACAGGTTGAGGAAATCAACCGTGACGCCTATGACATTGCAAACCCGGAAAACGCCGCGTACAAGGTAGATAAAGGGCTGACTGCGGAAATCGTTACCGATATTTCCACCGAAAAAAACGAACCGGGCTGGATGTTAGAACACCGGTTACAATCCCTTGCCGTTTATGAACGGCTTCCTCTTCCAAATTGGGGACCGAGCCTTCACGAATTGGATATGAACCATATCGTCACCTATGTCCGCCCAAATATGGCGATGACGGATAATTGGAACGAGGTTCCCGAAGAAATCAAGCAGACATTTGACCGGCTGGGTATCCCTGAAGCGGAAAAACTGGCGCTCTCCGGCGTGGGAGCACAATATGATTCTGAGGTCGTTTATCACAGCATTAAAGAAGAGATGCGCCAGCAGGGCGTGATTTACACCGATATGGATACCGCGCTCCATGAGTATGAGGATATCGTAAAAAAACACTTTATGAAACTTCTTCCTGCCACTGCACATAAATTCGCGGCGCTTCACGGAGCGGTCTGGTCAGGCGGATCCTTTGTCTATGTGCCAAAAGATGTGGAGGTCCATATGCCGCTGCAATCCTATTTCCGGCTTAATGCGCCGGGAGCCGGGCAGTTTGAACATACTCTGATTATTCTGGAGGAAGGCGCGCGGCTTCATTTCATTGAGGGTTGTTCCGCGCCGCGGTATAACGCTCTGAATCTGCACGCTGGCTGTGTGGAACTTTATGTGGGTGAGAACGCGACGCTTCGGTATTCTACCATTGAAAACTGGTCGAGAAATATGATGAACCTCAATTCAAAGTGCGCGGCAGTGGAAAAAAACGGTGCAATCGAGTGGGTGTCCGGCACATTTGGCTCCCACATCACCATGCTGTATCCCAGCAGTATTTTGCGGGGAGACGGGGCCAGAAGTGAGTTTACGGGGATCACCTTTGCCGCCGCGGGGCAGGAGCTGGATACTGGCACGAAAGTGATTCACGCCGCTCCGAATACTTCATCCACGGTATCGTCAAAATCCATCTCCAAAAGCGGCGGGAAGGCCATCTACCGCAGCGCTGTTACTGTCTTGCCCGAAGCAAAAAACAGCAAGTCCAGCGTAAGCTGCGAATCCCTCATGCTGGACCGGGAGAGCCGCTCCGACACAATTCCTGTGATGGATATACGCAATGACGAAGTGGATATCGGGCACGAAGCAAAGATCGGGCGAATCAGCGAAGAAACTGTTTTTTACCTGATGACACGGGGAATTGGCGAAAATGAAGCTAAGGCGCTGATTGTCCGTGGTTTCGTGGAACCCATAACAAAGGAGCTTCCTTTGGAATACGCCGTGGAAATGAACAGGCTGGTGGCTCTTGAATTTGAGGGCGGCATCGGTTAGAAGGAGGTTGGCATGAATACTACCCTAGAAAAGCTTAACAGGCTGCAGCTTCCAACATGGAGCATGCTTAAAATAAACGATACAGCCGTAACGATAGATCTTGACGGAATGCCCGCATATGGCGGGAATCCACTGCAAAAGGAATATTCAGGGATTCAGTTCAGCCTTGAACCCGCATTGGAGGTAACGGAAACTTCTCCCGTCATCCTTCGGGATATCCGGGAATACGCGGCGGCGCTTTGCAATTACCGCCTGCATATTACGATCCCGGCAGGGTTTACAGCAAAAGAGCCGGTTGTGCTGGACTTTCATCTAGGCGCGGGCAGCGCTCTGCTGTCGGATCAGCTGTTCATCAGCGCGGAAGCCGGAAGCAGCGCAACAGTGGTTTTGCGGTATGCATCGGACGAGGACGCAAACTGTTTCCATTGTGGATACACAAAGCTTCATGCGAAAGCAGACGCAAATATCAGACTGGTAAAAGCGCAACGATTGGCTGAGAATCATACAGGTGTTGACGCGACAGAGATAAACGTTGATACAGGGGCAGCCGCACATGTGATCCTGATTGAAGCAGGATCACAAAAATCCGTTTCCAGCTGCAGCATACAGCTTGCAGGAAACGGCGCGTCCGCTGATTTGGACGGCGCTTACGCTGTCAACCGGGAAAGGGAGCTTGATTTTAATTACCGCATTGAATACAAGGCGGAAAACACCCAGGGTAATATAAACGTCCGGGGCGTGCTGCTGGACAAGGCGCGCAAAGTGGCAAAAAGTACCCTTGATTTTCTTCCAGGCGCGGCAGGAGCAAAAGGACGGGAAGAAGAAAGCGTACTGGTGCTTGGCTCTGATGCGGTCAACCGTTCCGCACCGCTGCTCTTGTGCGGCGAGGATGATGTGGAAGGACAGCACGCCACCACCACCGGAAAACTCGACGAAAACAAGCTCTTTTACTTAATGAGCCGCGGGGTAAGAAAAAGTGAGGCGCGGAAACTGATTGCGCTGGCGTCATTCAATTCTGTTTTGGAAAAAATAGAGCCAGACAGCCTTCAGGAAGAAATTTCCTCATTTATTCAGGAGGTGCTGGGCGATGCGGACTAACTACGCAGATGATTTTCCACTGCTTAAAAACAGCGCAGAAAACGGAAAAAGATTGGTTTATCTCGATAATGCGGCTACCACCCAAAAGCCTGCGCAGGTGATTGAAGCCGTGAGAAACTATTACGAACAGTACAACGCCAACCCCCACCGCGGGGCATATCCCTTAAGCGAGAAAGCAACGGAAGCTTATGAAACCGCGCGGGAAAAGGTTGCAGGCTTTATAGGTGCGGGAAGTCCGGAGGAAATCGTGTTTACGAAAGGAACCACCGAATCCCTCAATCTTATAGCGGGTTCTTATGGCATGGATAACCTCCAGGAAGGCGATGAAATTTTGATCTCCATTGCGGAACATCACAGCAATTTAATCCCGTGGCAGACCGTGGCAAAAGCAAAAGGCGCTAAGCTTAAATATCTTTACACGGATGCAAACGGGAAGCTGACGACGGAAGAAATTGCCGCAAAAATAACCGCACGGACCAGGATCGTTGCTGTCGCGCAGGTTTCCAACGTATTGGGGATCATTAATCCGATTGTAGAAATCGTCAAAAAGGCGCATGAGGCCGGCGCAGTTGTCGTACTGGACGCGGCACAGGGCATTCCCCATATGCCAGTCGGCGTGCAAGCACTGGATGTGGATTTTCTGGCATTTTCGGGCCATAAGCTGTATGCTCCCATGGGCATTGGCGTATTGTACGCGAAAAAAGAGCATTTGATCAACATGCGCCCATTGCTGTTGGGCGGCGGGATGGTGGACGATGTGAGCGAACAGACCACCACTTACACGGAAGGCCCCGCTAAATTCGAAGGCGGCACGCAAAATGTGGAAGGTGCGGTCGGCCTGCACGCAGCAATTGATTATCTGGAAAATATCGGTTATGAGCAGATTGGGCGGGTTGAAAATGAGCTGACTGAGTATGCACTTGCACGGCTTCATTCCGTTCCGCATGTTACCATTTACGGTCAGGAAAACGGCCATGACCGCACGGGTGTCATTTCCTTTAATATTGACGGAGCACATCCTCATGATGTTTCTACAATCTTAAGCGCAGACGGCGTGGCGATACGTTCAGGGCATCATTGCGCTCATCCGCTTATGCGGCATATGGGCGTGAACGCTGCTTGCCGGGCCAGCTTATGTTTTTACAATACCAAAGACGATATAGACGTTTTGATTGAATCCATATGCAAGGTCAGGGAGGTGTTGAAACTTGGAGCTAAATGAGATTTATACAGAAATCATTACCGAACACAGCACTTCCACTAGAAACCGCCATCATCTGGAACAGGCCAGCGTTAGTCTGGCAGGGAAAAATCCCAGTTGCGGAGATGAAATAGAACTCGAATTGCTGATCGAGCACGGCCGGATCACGGACGCTTCCTTTACCGGCACAGGCTGTGCGATTTCTCAGGCATCAACCTCAATGATGATTGACTTGATAAAAGGAAAGTCTCTCTCCGAGGCAAAATGTCTTGCGGAATTGTTTACCGCGATGATACAGCGCAAAATAACAAATGACCAGGACCTAGAGCCCCTTGAAGAAGCCGCCGCATTAAAAAGTATTTCTAATCTGCCCGCACGGGTAAAATGTGCGGCTATGCCGTGGCACACTCTTGAAACAGCCGTATCGGAAAACGATACGCCGTAGTCTGCACGGCTCATCAGACTTAATGCGGAAGACGGGAACCATCCTTATGCGGGAGACGGCCTTCATGCCGGAGCTTCCGGCAGCAGGCAGACAAAGGGGATGCTGCTCAATGATAGGAAATCATAAAGATTTCGCGTCATTGTACAGCATCCCTATACTTAAGTCAAAATGTTTGGTACTGCAAGTTAAACTCCCGCTTAAAATCCGGTTACAGCTTTTGGTATGGTAAACTCCACTGCGCCCATGTATCCCGGCGCTACTGCATATTCGTCAAATACGATCACGATTTCTCCATTCTCATTAAAGTAATAGCTTTCATCCCCGGTGATCTGCTTGAATTCATCCACGTAATCATCACCCGTATTATAGAAGTATATCTTGGAGTCATCCGCGGCCATCTGTTCTTCCATCTGTTTTTTGATGTTATCACTGATCGCAGTAATGTAGTCGGCCTTATCTTTCATCAGATCCTTTAAAGACACCACATTTCCGGTTTCCTTATCAATGGTAAAGATCTTTACATACTCCGCTCCGCTGGCCATGACAACCGTTGTATTGATCCTCAGGGAAAGGTACTGATCATTGTCTGTCACAACATCATAGCTGGAAGTCACGGAATAGTGGCCGTCGCCTGCCTGGTCTTCTGCTACCTGTTTTTCATATTCTGCAATCAGCTGATTGGCATAATCTTCAATGGAACGGTTCACTTTGTAGTTATCCTTTTCATTGATGGATACCTTTGGAATATCTATTTTAGCCTCATAATTGTTATTGGCATCCTCAAAGGTACGGAATGTAACAACCTTTGCGATTGCACCTAAAACCGGGATTTCTTCCATTGCATTTGCGGTAACGGGACTGGCATTTGCCATAATTACAATTGCTGCCATTGCTGCTGCCGCTGTTATTCCTGTTCTTTTTGTCATTTTCATCATCTGTGTTCTCCTCTTTTCTGTTTTTGCTCTCTCAATTCCTGCCGCCACACCTGCACGGGCAGTCTCCGGCACAGGAATATTATGGTATCTGTTTTTCATCCTTATCAGTTCTTCCTTATCACTGTGTTCCATATTAACAGCTCCTTTCTATCCTAAGTAACCTCCGGTTCCAGCAAAATCTTCAGTTTCTTTAAGGCCCGGTAAAGCCTTGCTTTGACAGTGCTCACATTCATTTCCAGAATTTCAGCAATTTCTTCCAGTTTCCACTCCTCCATATATTTTAAAATCACGATTGTACGGTCCTTTTCCTCTAAGGAACTTAAAAGCTCCAGGGGATCATCCTCCTTATAGCTGTCTTCATGGGGAATCTCCACCTCATCAAAGCTCACGCTTTCCTTTTTCTGTTTCCTTAAAAAGTCAATGGAGGCATTAATGACAATCCGGTGGATCCAGGTCGAGAGATAGACTTCTTCTCTCATTTTCCTGCATTCCTTTATTACCCGGTATGCGCTTTCTTGAACGATATCCAACGCATCCTGTTCATTTTTTACATAACTGTACGCAAGCCGGTAATAGGATTCATAATTTTTAAGAAGGATCCGTTCTGCTTCTTCTTCAATCTTTTGTTTCATTTCTTCCTCCTCTCTGGGGTTCTATCTATTAGACGTATTATAACTCAAAAAAGTTTCATTTTTTACAAAAAAAGGAAAGACTCTCCAGAGCCTTCCCTTTTTCAGCCACAAACATTACTCAAACCGTACAATTTCTTTTTTCAACCTCTTCATAATCTTTTTTTCCAGCCTGGATATATAGGACTGGGAAATGCCCAATAAATCCGCCACTTCCTTCTGGGTCATTTCCTCTCCTTCCTCATCCGTTAATCCAAACCGCAGTTCCACGATCTTTCTCTCCCTTGGGCTTAAACGGCTGATAGCGGTATTAAGCAGATTCCGTTCCACCTCGGTTTCCAAATCCTTATAAATGACATCTTCCTCTGTTCCTAGAATATCTGATAAAAGGAGTTCGTTGCCATCCCAGTCCACGTTTAAAGGCTCATCAATAGAAACCTCCATCTTAGTCTTGTTGTTCCGGCGCAGGTACATGAGTATTTCATTTTCAATGCAGCGGGAAGCATAGGTGGCCAGCTTGATGTTTTTATTGGGATTAAAGGTATTGATGGCCTTAATGAGTCCGATGGTACCTATGGAAATTAAATCCTCCACCCCAACACTGGTGTTATCAAACTTCTTCGCTATGTATACTACAAGACGGAGATTATGTTCAATCAATTCTGATTTTGCTCTCTGATCTTCATCACTGCCAAGGAGTGCAATAATCTGCGCCTCTTTTTCATTGTCCAAGGGCGGAGGAAGGATGTCTGCTCCTCCTATGTAATGGACCTCCCCCTGTGACGGCATCATCAACGCTTTAAATGTTGGAATTGCCTTAAATTGAAAACGGTTTGGTACGGATACTTTTATAATCATGCGATACTCTCTCCTTTACATCATTCACTCACTCTTCATGCAAAAGCATCTGATATTCTCCACTTCTGGATAATGCTTTTTTGCATACGGCCACCAAAGGCCTCTCAATCACCTTTACTTCATCCCCTTGACGTACCTCCATCTCGTCTAAAAAGATTCCGGGCAGCACGCCGTCACTTTTCCCTACACTTCCATAGGGAATGTAGACGACTTCCGACACGCTTTCGCAAAGCTCCCGGACAGCCTCATAGGTCACAACATGGACGGCCCGGCGGCTTACCGGTTCATACAGCCTGTTTCCTGTATCAAGCAGGGCCGTTACTACCTTTTTCTTTCCTCTGTAATGCATGGTAACTTCATAAAAATTGTTCTTTCCCTTTAGCATGGCGGAAATCTGTCGCAGAAGGCAGCGGATTCCAAAGTAAGTACCCGCTCCTAAAAAAATCAACCGGTAAAAGGGCATGGCTTCCTGACCATTTCCTCTAAGAATCTGTTCTATATAATAGCCGGCCTTCGTATGTTGATATAGGGCATCCATAATGCCTGCCGTTGTAACTGCAGCCAGATAAAGTGCTCCTATTGCTTTCCCTATTTCCTTTGGTCTTTTTACGTCGAAAGCCGTCATTACCATCAGGGTACTCACCAACAGATAGGTAATTACCATCTCAAGCCACAGGGGTAAAAATGGAAAGGCGGCAGCAAACACAGCCCAGGCTGCCCCTAAAATAGCCCCAAGAATCATTCTCCACCATATGAGACGATACTTCATCCCCCGTCTTACAATGGATAATACCAGAAAATCCATGGCAAAATTAGTTAAGAACAACACATCAATATACAGGTTTATTTCCGTCGCCGCTTTCACCTCCCGCCCTGTACGAACATTATAGCCAGTAAGCCATTCGGAATTTGTCAAAACCATGGGGATAATTCCATTTTTTTATCGCCTTTTTCCATCCTGACACGGCATTTGCCGACAGATTCTTACAGACCGCATGTTCCCCTTTTGTCCCTTCCTCCTCTCTTCCTGACAAATGGACAAATATAGAAAAGGAGGCGTTCCCTGTGCTGTGCAACAAAAAACAGCCGGACACAGCATATTCTGCCATGTTCGACTGTTTTTCACATTCTATTTAAGATTGTCGATTTTTCATGATGGGGATTTAAGAGAGCTGGGAAAGCCTTTCCTTTACCTGATCCATCATCTGAGCATATTTCTCAAGCTTTGCCTTTTCCTCTTCGATCTTGGCCGCCGGAGCCTTGCTTACGAACTTTTCGTTGCTAAGCATACCCTCAACACGGGCCAGCTCCTTGCTTAAGCGCTCTTCTTCCTTCTTTAACCGTTCTATTTCTTTTTCAATATCCACCAGTTCAGCAAAAGGCATGTAGATGACAGCCTGATGAATAACCGCTGATACTGCATCTTCTGCTATTCCATTCTTATCCTTCTGCAAATATACTTCACCGGCATAACCCAGAGTAGCAAAAAATACCTTGCTGCGTTCAAAGATATCAAGAATCTCCTGATTCTCAGAAACAACATAAACCTTTGCTTTCCTGCTTGGCGGAACGTTCATGGAAGTCCGTACGTTCCGGATTCCTCTTACAGCCTCCTTGATGGTCTCCACCGCATGCTCCTCAGTTTCAAAGTTCCAGTCATTCCGGTACTCCGGCCAGTTGGAAATCATAATGGACTCTTCTTCATCCTGAAGGTTGCAGAAGATTTCCTCGGTGAGGAACGGCATATAAGGATGAAGAAGCTTTAAGGAGTTAATAAGCACGGTTTTAAGGGTCCAGATGGCCGCTGCCTTTGTCTTGTCCTGATCGTCCCAAAGCCTTGGCTTTACCATCTCAATATACCAGTCGCAGAATTCCTCCCAGATAAAGTCATAAACCTTTTGAAGTGCAATTCCCAGTTCATACTTATCCAGGTTTTCAGTTACATCCTTTGCAAGAGAGTTAACCTTGGACAAGATCCATTTATCCGCAAGAGTAAGTTCTGAAAGCTCTGCCTTTGCCTCCGGCGCTTTCTCTATATTCATCATAATGAAACGGGAAGCATTCCATACTTTATTGGCAAAATTTCTGCTGGCTTCCACACGCTCCCAGTAGAAACGCATGTCATTACCAGGGGCATTGCCGGTGATCAGGGTCATGCGCAGGGCATCGGCACCGTACTTTTCGATGACCTCCAGAGGATCGATTCCGTTTCCTAAGGATTTACTCATCTTACGGCCTTCGGAATCCCTTACCAGGCCATGCATCAGCACCGTGTGGAAGGGAAGCTTTCCGGTATGCTCGATACCGGAAAATACCATGCGGATTACCCAGAAGAAAATAATGTCATAGCCTGTAACCAGCACATCGGTTGGATAGAAGTATTTTAAGTCCTCTGTTTCCTCCAGCCAGCCTAAGGTGGAGAAAGGCCAGAGAGCAGAGGAAAACCAGGTGTCAAGGGTATCCTCATCCTGAATCAGATGGGTTCCACCGCATTTGGGACATACTGTGGGAACTTCTTTTGACACGATAATCTCCCCACACTGGTCACAATAATAGGCCGGTATGCGGTGTCCCCACCAAAGCTGTCTGGAAATACACCAGTCACGGATATTTTCAAGCCAGTGAAGGTAGGTCTTATCAAATCTTTCCGGAACAAATTTCAGTTCTCCCGTTTTCAGCGCCTCAATTGCTGGCTTTGCCATCTCTTCCATCTTGACAAACCACTGCTGCTTTACCATAGGCTCTACTGTGGCCTTACAGCGGTCATGGGTTCCTACCGCATGGGTATGGGGAGCCACCTTTACCAAAAGGCCCAGCTCCTCAAGGTCCTTTACAATAGCTTTTCTGGCTTCATAACGTTCCATGCCATGGTATTTGCTGCCGGGAAGGTTGATGGTGGCATCGTCATTCATGACGTTGATTTCAGGAAGGCTGTGTCTCTTTCCCACCTCAAAGTCATTGGGATCGTGGGCCGGGGTGATCTTCACACAGCCGGTTCCAAATTCCTTATCTACATAGGAATCTGCTACCACCGGTATTTCCCGTCCTGTAAGGGGAAGCTCCAACATCTTGCCGACAAGGTCCTGATAGCGCTCATCTTCCGGGTTTACTGCCACAGCAGTATCTCCAAGAAGGGTTTCAGGCCTGGTGGTTGCAATCTCCACAAACCTGCTTTTTTCTCCTGCGATGGGATAATTGATGTGCCAGAAGAAGCCGTTCTGGTCCTCATGCTCCACTTCCGCATCAGAAATGGAAGTCTGGCATACCGGACACCAGTTTACAATACGGGAGCCTTTATAAATATAACCTTTTTCATAGAGCCTGATAAAAACTTCCTGTACGGCTGCCGAACAGCCTTCATCCATGGTAAAACGCTCTCTGTCCCAGTCAGCAGAGGATCCCATCTTATGAAGCTGGTTGATGATCCGGCCGCCATAATCCTTTCTCCAGTCCCAGCATTTCTCCAGAAAGCCTTCCCTGCCAAGGTCCTCCTTGTCAATTCCCTGTTTCTTTAAGCTCTCAATAACTTTGACTTCTGTCGCAATGGCCGCATGATCCGTACCCGGCTGCCACAAGGCCTCGTAACCCTGCATCCTCTTATAGCGGATAAGAATATCCTGCATGGTGTTGTCTAAGGCATGCCCCATATGAAGCTGTCCCGTAATATTGGGAGGCGGCATTACAATGGTAAAGGGCTTTTTATCCTTATTTGGTTCTGCATGAAAATACTTCTTATCCAGCCATTTCTCATAAAGCTTGCCTTCAATCCCTGCCGGATTATAGGTCTTCTCTAATTCTTTCATCATGTTCTCCTTCCTTCTCACCACCGTGCGTTCCGGGTTTCAAATTTTACCCATGGGCGGAGTTGCGCATCCATATGGAACGCCTTCGTATATCAGGGCATTTCAAAGAAACTTCCAGGTATACAAAAAGCCCTCTGCATCACCAGGATGCAAAGGGCGAATCAACGCGGTACCACCTTTATTCATATGGCAGATTTTGCCATATCTCATATAGCCTGTAACGCAGCCACGCGTGAAAGCCTACTGAACTTTAAATTTCAGCCTTCCGGTTCTGAAGCTACCTTCCGCATACACTTCCTTAACCGTCTTTCAGCCGGTGAACGGTTTTCTCTTTCAGGGTTATAAGCGTACTCCTCTTCTTCTCTACCTTTTCCTTATTCCTGCCCATGCTTTTTGGCATACAGGGTGTTTCTTTATACCATGTAATGATAGTGGCTTTTTACAGATTTGTCAAGACATAATATTCCGGTATTCCTGTTTCCATCTCTGGATAAGCTCGCCGGCTCCCTGTAAACGTTTGATCGGGTCCTTTTGAAACAGCTGCTCAAGCTCTTTTAAGCTGTCTGCCTCAGCCGCCAGCGCTTCTGCCTTTTCCTTTTCTGTTTCGCATTCCTGCCTCATTTCATCTGTAATAAGAGCCTGAAACCGTTCATTTAACATCAGGCCCGGATTCCACTGGGCCAGATGGCATATTCTTTTTAAAATCTCAACATTTTTCACCAGATCAAAGGATTTTTGGTAGGCCTGGCAGGCTTTATCAGTCATAAACAGCCTGGCATAGGCCGCTCCCAGATTATTATAGATTTTAGCCCGAAAGGCGTCATCCCCCCGGTTCCCTTTTGGAAGATCCAGGATCTGACCGTATTCTGCGATAGCCTTTCCATATTGTTTTCTGGAGAACAGGTAATCCGCCTTTGTCTTTAAAAACTCCTGGGCAGGCATCCGGCGGTATGCAGTCAGACTCTGCCGGAACCGGCCGACCTCAGAAGCAGTATAGTAATCACATTCGTGAAGGATCGTGACAAGAAGCTCATCCGGTTCCTCTCCGCTTTCCTGCCATTTTTCCAGCTTGGCAGCCAGAAAAGCCATATCCAGATCCTCTCTGATAAACTGAATCAGACTATTATCCACAAATTGATCCATGACCAAAAGGGGATTATTATAAATCACATAGCAAAGCTCCTGGGAGGAAAACAGGCGGATTCCCAGGCCTTCAAAATAAAAGGGGTGTTTGACCGGCTCCTGCCGGCAAAGAATCAGACTCATAGCATAACCTCTTGCCTTATGACGGCATCCGTGGCCGGAAATATTTCACCAAAGCCCTTGTCCTTTAGTACTACTGCCATGGTTTTTTCATCCAGAAACCCAAAACTGATCCCTATCCTCAGGTTTTTGTCCTTCCGGTCCGGAAATCCTTCCAGCGGGATCTTTACCAGCCGTTTCTGCTTTGGGTCCATGGGCGTTACCATGAATTCCACGTAATCCTGATGATCCACAATTAAATCCACGCTGCTCTTTGCTTCATACCAGCTGTCCCCAGCAGCAGCTACAACCAGCTGGGTTTCCCGTTCCTTATGAAGCACCTTCATGGAAATGGTGGAATGAAGCCGCCCCTCGCAGATGCAGGTAAAGGGATAGGAGGTCTTATCCTGAAGGTAATCCATTCCCTTAAAAGCCGCGCCCCTGGCAAACAGCTCCGGCTCCATATATACCTTCCTCCGGGAACAGAGTATCTTCATGGAATCTCCCGCCCAGTCGTGGCGCTCAAAGCCCTTTCCCGTCAGAAATACAGATGAAAATAATTTCTTCTGGAGAAGCCTGTCCACGCAGGAGCTTAAGATCTTATCCGCCAGCTTTCCTCCGGAAGGCGTTTCTAAAATATCCAGATTAAAGCTTTCCTCCAAAGCCTCATCCTCCGCAATCACCACCATCTTCCGAAGGCCTCTCTGTACCTTGAGTTCATGATAGTGAAAAGAGTCTTCCGATAAGTCAAATACACCTACCTGATTGCTCCAAACCTCTTTTTTCTGGCTGAGGACATAGTATACAAAGCTTTCCGTATGGCTTATGATGTGCACCCGTTCCCTGGGAATCTCCAGGTAATCCGCGCAATACATAAGGGCATCCATCAGCTTTGCGTCCACCTTCTGCAAGGTTATCACCAGCTGTTTCACCTCATCGCAGAAAAACTCTTCCATGGGAAGCTTTAATATTTTCTTTAAAAACATTTTCAGAAGGTCAAGACCTTCATATTTGATTCCGCCCAGGGTCGCGGTTCCTTCTTTCCTAACCATTTTTATCAGCTTGTCTACAATGATGCCCTCGCCTACAAGAGTATAGGCATAAGCCTCTTCTCCTACAAACCAGGCATCTTCATCCTTTTTCCTGCAGATCACTGTAGGAAAACACCATGATTTTTCCCTGTCATGGCAGCATATGCGGGTATAGGCATCGCAAAGGTCAAGCCCTATTATCAGTCCGTCCATTGACAGCCCCCTTATCTTACATCAGTGGAAATAATTCTTCCGCAGCAGCATTCTTCTTTAAATACTCCTGCATCCGATTTTTGAGCCCGTTTTCATCCTTTAAGCTTAAGGACAGGCTCATTTCATTTAAGCAGGCAAACCTGCTGTCTAAAGCCTCCCGGGAGACTCCTGTATCGCAGCTGACGCTGCCTTCCTTTTTTAAGACCCATGCTTCTTCTATCAGCTCTCTCACCTGATATTCCATGATCTCGCCTTCAAACAATATCTTCTGCTTGACGAAAATCCCCTGGTACATCCGGGGAATATCCTCACTGTGGAATTCCTCTTCATCAGGAAGAATTCTGACCTGCAACTCCACCTTGGAATCCCGGTCACCACAGTACTGGACCATGGCTTTATCCATAATATCCTCCGGCATGGGAACATATTTTGACAGGGCTTTAAAATACGGGAACACAAGACCTTCTTCCAAAAGGAAGGAAACCGTATTCCGGCACAGCTCCTGCTGCTCTTCATCAAGAGCAGGAAGTTCAGAATAATACTTTGTTATGGCCAGCAAATAAATGGTGGGGAGACGGCCTTTTACAGAAGCTGCCTTGACCGTTCCTTCTAGATATGCAAAAACCTTTTCCTCCGGCTCCTTGTCCTCCATAAAGTACTCTGTACATTTTATGGTAAAATAAGCCTTTACGATCATATCACCGGTTTCCTTGCGGTTCCGGTAAAGGCCGAATACCTTGTCAAGCTTTGAACTGCATCCGGAAAACATCATCTGAGCCGTCAGGCGTTCTTCCAGATCGTATGTTTCCACATGCTCGGAAACGCCCTTCATAAGCACCTGATACATCTGCTCCGTTAAGCCGTTAAAATGCTCGCATAAGTAATCAAGGATCACGCCGTCACTTTTTCCTTCTTTGAAAACATCATAAGCCAGATGTAAAAGCAAAGGATCCTCGTCAAAGAGGTTCTTAAGTATCATTTTCGTACACAGCTCGTAAAGCCGCTCCGTCCCGGTTCCTTCGCTGCCGAATTCCCGGATCATTAAGAAGGCCTCTTCCATGTGGTTGTTATGGATGAGCGTATCGCAGACGCTTATCCGCTCTTTTTTGGAAAGAACTTTTTTATCCAGCTTAAGCAGATACCCGGCTCCTTCCTCTCCCTCCTGGCCGTCAGAAGCCTGTCTGCTGTAAAATTCAATGACCTTGGAAAGAAGGAGTTTCTGATAAAGAGGCCGCAGCTTCTTATCATCCAATGTGCCTTCCAGGATCTTTACTTCTTCCAAATCCGAAGCTCCGTCAGCCAGAATCCTTTCACATGCCCGAAGCCGGAGCATGGAATGCTCCGGATACACTTCAAAACAGCGTTCTTCCAGTTCCGGACGGTCCATGACCGGCTCCTTTTTATAGGGAATGGTGGCATACCGGTTGCCAAAGGCATCCTGGAAAAGCAATATGCTGTGTTCCGAAAACAAGGGCACATAGGCAACACCATTATCAAGAAGGAATGCATCCTCCTCTGTCATTTCCTCATAGCAGACAATGACATACTTCATGTTTTTATTGCTGCATTCCACCCGGTAGGACCGGAGAATAGAGGGCAGCACCTTTGCCATGGGAAGGTCGATCACATCCTTTAGTATCATCCGTTCATAAATCCCGGCCAGCTGCTTGTCGATCCGTGATTCAAACAGCTGCTCCGTAGCAAACTTCTCGATGGTCCGCTCATAGGCCTGATACAGCGGGTCGGTCGGCTCTAAATAAACCAGGACATTCTTATAAAGGACTGCTCTGCTGTGAAGATCCAGCTCATTTCCTCCATAGGAAAAATAAAGGAGCACTTCCTTTGGAAGAAGATAACAGTAATTTCCCGGCAGAGCATACAAATAATATTCATACAGACGGGTCAGGCTGATTCCGGCCTTTACCCCTTTTTCGTACCAGGCAAAAGCCTCTGCCATGCGGCATTCCCCTTTGATCAGCAGGGCGCAGATCGCCTCAAGGACCTCTTTTATGGGATGCTCCTCATAAAGCTTAACCAGCATCCGGTATTGAAGCCTGTTAAAATGCTTTTCCGCCAGGGTAAGCCTGGATATAGCCACAGCCAGCTTTTGATCCACAATCCCTTTTCCGGCGCAGTGGGAAAGGATCTGAAGCTCCATAGGACCTATGGCCCTTATGATCTCCGGTGAACGGTTTAGCACCCTGCAGCCCCAGACATAGAAAAACGGGCTTCTGACGCCCATATGAAACTGCTTTTTCATCATGGACAGCAAGGCCGGCAGGTTCTCAAACAGCTTGTCATCCAATTCTATAAGCAACAAAAAAAGCCAGAAGAGCCGTCTGTCTTCTTCCAGATATTTTTTCATGAGGCGGATCAGGGATTCCTTCTGGTACTCATCCGGCTGTACCTTTAAACGCAGGTACTGGTAATAACAGTAAATCTCCCTTTTTTCCTGACGTTCCTTAAGGATTTCATCCCTGCACTCGTCAAGGAGCAGCGCCGCCTTGGAAGGATTTCCCTGGCCAAGGAATATCTCAGTGCGTAGCAGCTTAAGGAGACTGCTTTCACCCTTCATCAGTTCTACCTCATCAAGGGCCTTTCCCATCTCATCATATAAACTATTTATGTCCTTCTGCCCGTATTCTTCTTCCAGGCGAAGCCGCAAAAACCGGCTAAAAGCTTCTTTTGCAAAAGCATTTTCTGCGGATACCCCTCCTCCAGGGTTGTTGACCGCCATAACAGGGATAACAAAGCGTTCTTCGATTCCGGTTATGAGAATTCTTCCGGAATTCTCTCCCTGATGCATGCGTTCGGGATGGACCAGAAAGGCTGCCCTGCATTCCTCTCCTTCAAAATCCTGTTCCCCGATGTTTTTCTTTGGCAGCTCTATAAAATCACAATCCGTTGTAACTTCCAGGTTCACATAGCCCCAGCCGCTTCGCTTTATGACCACCCAGTCTGTTACAACTTCCTCCAGTTCTCCAAATCTCCGCTCCCCGGTTTCCGCCCATAGCTGGACCGGCTTTTTTACCTTTAAAGCGGTCAGAAACTCTTCCAGTTCCTTTCTTCTGTCAGGCCTTCCTTTTAATCCGTCGTAGACCGCCCTTACATGGAGGTCCTGCATAAAGGGAGCCGTGGCAAAATCCCGGTACTCAAACAAACGAAGAGCCGTGTCCATATCTTTTTTTGCAGTATCTGCAAAATCTTCTGCTGTCTTTAAATCACTCAGCGCTTTCCCTGATGTACTTAGTTCCACGCAAAAAGAATAAGGGACTTCTCTCTCGCCGCCATTGGTAACCAGATAAAAAGAGCCCTTAATCACATCTCCATCTTCCAGGTAACTACTGTTTATCTCATAGACCAGATGGTTATATGTTCCGCCAAACGCTCCGCTTATGAGCCTGACACGGAAGTTGGAGGAATATGCAAGTCCTTTTATATGTAAATTATTCTCACTGGTAACGACAAGTTCCCGCCTGGTGGCTCCGCCTGAACGGACCACATCATCAATTTCCCACGGCGTAACCTTAATCTTTGGAATCTCTGAATCAATGATGCCCTTTGCCAGCCTGTTGATCCGTTCTCTCATAGTACCACCTGTATCTTTAATTTCCTTATCTTATTAGCTTGTTTGAATTCAATTTTATCTTCACCTGCGCTGCAAGTCCAGATAAGTTGTATTCTAACATATTTTCTATTGATTTAAAACCCTAAAATTGGTATGATAAAATAAAAACTGTGAAAAAGGGATGAACGATCATGACAAACAATGAAAAAGCTTTATCGCTGCACGAAGAATGGAAGGGAAAACTGGAAATAACTTCCAAAGCAAAGGTAAAAAGCAGGGAAGATCTGGCTCTTGCCTACACGCCAGGCGTAGCGGAACCCTGCAAGGTTATTGCCGAAAATCCAGAGGCTGCCTACAAGTATACCATCAAATCAAACACCATTGCTGTTGTTTCTGACGGAAGCGCAGTTCTTGGACTTGGCAACATCGGTCCCCTGGCCGCCATGCCGGTCATGGAAGGAAAAGCAGTGCTGTTTAAGGAGTTCGGGGGAGTCAATGCCATCCCGATCTGTCTGGATACCCAGGATACTGAGGAGATCATAAAGACCGTGGTAAATATTGCGCCTGCTTTCGGCGGGATCAATCTGGAGGACATCTCCGCTCCCCGTTGTTTTGAAATCGAAGAACGGCTGAAAGAGCTTCTTGATATCCCTGTATTCCATGACGACCAGCACGGTACAGCCATAGTAGTTCTTGCAGGCATTATAAACGCCTTAAAGGTGACCGGAAAGGTAAAAGAGGAATGCAGGGTCGTTGTAAACGGTGCAGGCTCTGCCGGAATCGCCATTACAAAGCTTCTTCTGACCTATGGCTTTACCCATGTCACCATGTGTGACCGGGTGGGAATCCTGGCAAAGGGCATGGAAGGCTTGAACTGGATGCAGGAAAAGATGATGGATGTGACGAATCTGGAAGGAATACGTGGTTCTTTGGCTGATGCCATGAAGGGCAGCGATATTTTCGTAGGAGTATCCGCCCCTGGAATCGTTACAAAGGAGATGGTCGCTTCCATGAATTCTGATGCCATCCTGTTTGCCATGGCAAACCCGGTTCCTGAGATCATGCCTGATCTTGCAAAATCTGCCGGGGCAAAAGTGGTTGGAACCGGAAGATCGGATTTTCCAAACCAGGTCAATAATGTGGTTGTGTTCCCCGGCATCTTTAAAGGTGCATTGGAAGGAAGGGCTGCCGCTATTACGGAAGAAATGAAGCTTGCTGCCGCATCTGCCATTGCTGACCTGGTACCGCCTTCAGAACTGAACGAAAACAATATCCTGCCTGAAGCCTTTGACCCCCGTGTTGCGTCTGTCGTGAGCCAGGCAGTCAAAAACCTTATCCGGCAGTAATAAACATGGAGGATCCAGTGAAAAACTGCTTTCACTATCCTTGAATTTACGGCGCAGCAAGCGCATCACTTGAGGTATCCCCTTACAGGGATACCTTAATGCCCAGAAAGCGTGGGCAGGAAAGAGGTAACACCCTACGGGTATACCTTTATGCCCAAAAAGCGTGGGCAGGAAAGAGGTAACTATGCTGTCAGAACCTATGACCCTGTACAAACTTATGATTTTATACATGCTTAAACAGGTTAATTTCCCCCTGACAAGCGCACAACTGTCAAACTTTTTTCTGGAGCACGAATATACCACATATTTTACGCTCAATCAGGCATTGAATGAACTGCTGGAGGCCAGACTACTTAATGTGGAAACTAACCATAACAGCAGCCGGTACGAAATTACCAAGGAAGGGGAAGAAACCCTTTCCTTTTTCGGTAGCAAAATTTCACCGGCAATCATCAATGATATGGATGAATATTTAAAGGAGAACAAGTTCCGGCTACGCAATGAGGTAGGCGTAACTGCTGATTTCTATAAGTCCACCAGCCATGACTACATTGTCCACTGCCAGGTCCGGGAAGGAAAAAGCTGCCTGATAAACTTAGAACTGTCTGTACCGGACAAGGATCAGGCGGAAATCATGTGTGATCACTGGAAGTCAAGGAGTCAGGAAATTTATGCATTTGCCATGAAGGCACTGATGAGCGGCTCTTAATATTTCATCCAGCAGAAACATAAGGGGGATTCATCTTGAATAAAATTCAGACAAAGAAAACATTGTTTCCAAAAATAAATGACCAATATCAGCTCCATATAAAACAATTTAAGAAAAAAAAGTTCCGTTTTAAGGTAAGGCTGTTTTTAACCATCATTCTTCCATTTATTATTTTTGCAATATCCATCAAAGTGGCAAAAACCTTTATCCGGATCAAAGTACGAAATCTTTTTGCCAAACCGGTTCATGACAGTGTATCCGAGAAGCCGGAAGTGCCGGTTCCCATTCAGGGAGTGCCGGTTGAAGAGGAAATGATTCATCCGCAGCGGGTTTCCGATGCGCCCAAATAAATTTATACCAGTGTCCATTACCCATAACGAAAAGAGGAGTAATGAAAAGATGATTGTAGTTGATTTTACCAGGGAACATATTAACAAGGCAAACGACCTGGCACTTGCCAGCTACAAAGAAGAACGTTGTCAGGTACCGGCTCTGCCAAATGTCAATGCATTCCCTGACTTGACCCATTTTGCTGATAACGGTCTGGGTGTTGCAGCATTTGAAAATGGTGAAATGGTTGGATTTCTGTGCAGCATTATGCCATTTGACAATGCGTTTCAATCTACTGACGTGAGAGGTGTGTTTTCTCCCATGTGGGCCAATGCGGCAACGCTTAAGAACAGAGCAGATATTTATGCTGCCATGTATCAGGCTGCTGCCCGCAAGTGGGTGGGTGCAGGTGCAGTCAGTCATGGTATTTGCCTATATGCCCATGACGAAATTGCCCAACAGCAATTTTTCAAATACGGCTTTGGCCTGCGCTGCATCGATTCAATCCGCCCTATGGAACCATTTCATTGCAGGACTTGTGAAGAATATAAGTTTTCAGAACTTGCATCAAGTGAGTATTCCTTAGCATATTCACTTGATTTATTGTTAAACAAACATTATAATAACAGCCCTTTTTTTATGAACCGAAAACAAGAAACATGTGAAACATTTTGTGAAACCTGTGTAAGGGATCATGAACGATGTTTTGTTTCTCAATACCAAGGCAAAATATGCGCTTATTTAAAAATATCGGAATCTGGTGAAACCTTTATCACTGAAAATCCAAATTACCGCCACATCACCGGTGCCTTCTGTCTTGAGGAACATCGAGGCAAAGGAGTATATCAGAGTCTTCTGAATTATGTAATAAAAACTTTGAAAGCAGAGGGTTACACCCACCTCGGCGTAGACTTTGAGAGCATCAATCCAGCTGCATATGGTTTTTGGTCAAAATATTTTACAGCTTATACCCATGGCGTTGTGCGCCGTATTGATGAAAGGATTTTGTCAAAGGGTTCTCACTTTAATTGATAGGAAAAAGGCCGTATGAAATGGTATTTTATACGGAATTGCAAAAAGCTGATCCAGTGTCATAATCCTGAATCAGCTTTTTCTTATCCCTGCATAAACCGGTTTAAAAATTCTTTTGTTGAATTTTTCTTTGGATTGCCAAATATATCGGCCGGAGCGCCTTCCTCTTCAATAACACCGTCTGCCATATAGACCACTCGGTTAGATACGTCCCTGGCAAATGCCATTTCATGAGTCACGATGATCATGGTAAGGCCTTCCTTTGCCAGAGTCCTCATAACCGCAAGCACTTCTCCTACCATCTGAGGATCCAGTGCGGAGGTCGGCTCATCAAACAAGAGGATCTCCGGTTCCATTGCCAGAGCTCTTGCAATGGCCACCCTCTGCTTCTGTCCGCCGGAAAGCTGCTTTGGCTTTGCATTGATGTATGGAGCCATGCCTACTTTCTCCAGATACATCATCGCTTTCTTTCTGGCTTCTTCCTTATCTTTTTTCAGCACCTTGACCTGGCCTACCAGACAATTTTCCAAAACAGTCATATTATTAAACAGATTAAAGCTCTGGAACACCATGCCTACTTTGGTACGGTAGGAAGGAACGTTCATTTTCCGGTCCGTAATGTCTACATCGTGGTACAGGATCTCGCCTGTGGTAGGAGTCTCCAGTAAGTTGATGCAGCGCAGCAGCGTTGACTTTCCGGAACCTGAGGCTCCGATGATACAGGTCACATCCCCGGCATTAACAGAAAAATCAATGTCCCGCAACACCACATTGGTCCCAAAGGTCTTGCTTAAATGATGAATCTCTAAAACTTTTCCGCCTGTCATTTATTTATCCTCCTTCTCTTTGGGATCTGGGAATTTTACCAGGCCGCTGGTGTAAGCCAGAGTATCCGTGGTCGCCAGATCGTAGCTGTCAGGACCATCCATCCTCTTCTCCCAGTAACGGAGAATTCTGGAACAGGTAAAGGTCAGGATAAAATAAATGACCATGGTAACGCCAAATGCTTCAAAATAGGTATAATACGCACCTGCAACGCCCTTTGTGGCATAGAACAGCTCCACTACGCCGATAACAGAAAGCACGCAGGTATCTTTGATGTTGATGATCAGGTTATTGCCGATCTGAGGCATGATATTGCGCAGCGCCTGAGACATGATAACGTTGACCATGGTCTGAAAGTGGGTCATGCCAATGGCCTTTGCGCCCTCGGTCTGTCCCGGATCAATGGAAAGGATTCCGCCTCTCACGGTCTCAGCCATATAGGCTCCTGTATTAATGGATACAATAAAATAGGCAGCAAAAACAATGGACATGTTAATGCCAAAGAGCACGGAAGAGCCGTAGAATATAAACATGGCCTGAACCATCATAGGAGTTCCGCGGAATACCTCTACATAAATATTTAAAATTACTTTTACTAGTTTTAATAAAAACCCTTTTATGGGATTGTCACTTTTTAATACCGGAATTGTCTGGATAATTCCTACGGCAAAACCAATGATGCAGCCGATGAATGTACCGACAATGGCAATTGCCATCGTCTTTCCTGCCCCGCTTAAAAAGGAAGGGCCATAATGCTGCAGTATAAATACAATTCTTCCAAAAAAATCTGATGGCAAAGACATATACTACCTTCTCCTTCTCGTACTTCGTGGAAACAGAACAAGCGGCACGAAATAAGAACACTCTTGTTCCGTGCCTGCGCAAGCCCTGATTCTATTCTTTATTCCCGTAAAGGCAAAGAGCCAAGGTCAAGCCTGCTTGACTGTGGCTGCTGCCTGTAGGTATTTACCCGAATTACTTTGATAATGGCTGAACGGATATTGCTTCTTCCATCATCTGGTCAAAATCATCCTTGCTCATTTTGGCAAGTACTCCGTTCATGGCATCCTTTAATTCCGTATTTCCTTTTTTCAATGAGATGCCGATGTTGATATCTTCATCAGAAACCTTAAACCCGCCCTCTGTTCCGGTGAAATCAAGGAGTTTGAAGTCAGGATAAGCAACCAGCGCTGCCTGACCGGTAGGCTTGTCTGTTACCACCAGGTCGCATCTGCCGGAGCTTAAAGATACCAGCATGGCCGGTGCGGATTCCTGGGCAGGCTGAATATCTGCATCAGGAACCTGAGGCAGGCAGTTATCATACCAGATGGTATTTAACTGGGAAGTACAGGTTGCCCCGGAAAAATCGGCAACGCTCTTTGCATTCTCATACTTGCCTCCGGTTTTCACCAGAGTAACAATGGTTGCATAGTAGTAAGGATCTGTAAAATCAACGGACTGCATACGTTCTGCTGTAACAGACTGACCGGCAATGACACAATCAACCTTTCCGGACTGAACTGCAGGAACAAGAGAATCCCAGTCCAGCTTAACAATTTCCAGTCCATAGCCCAGCTCATCCGCAATCTTCTTAGCCATCATAACGTCATAGCCATAAGCGTAATCAGAGCTTCCTGAAATAGGAACGGCTCCGTTAGCATCTGTGGGCTGAGTCCAGTTGTATGGTGCGTAGCTGCACTCCATGGCAACCTTTAACACCTTTTTATCTCCTGCTTCCTTGCCGGCTGCCGCAGACGTGCCTGTGGCGGCATTTCCGCCTCCGCAGGCAGTCAGAAAGGACGCTGCCAGGGTTGCTGCCATAAGAGTTGATACGATTTTTCTTATTGTCTTTTTCATAACTGTTTTCTCCTCTTCCTGCTAAAATGAACTCTATGTAATAAATAGGTTCATTATAAAAAGATTTTTACTCATTGTCAAGACTATTTACGGATTCTGAAATTATCTCCCATATCTCTTCCCTGCCCTGCTTGGTTTCAGCAGAAAAGGGAATGACAATAACATCACTTCCGATTCCAAGCCCTGTGCGAAGGGTCTTTAAGGATTTCTGTACCTGGCTCCTCTTGATCTTGTCCAGCTTGGTGGCAATGATGATAGGCTGATAGCCGTTGTATACGACCCAGTCGTACATGGTCTTATCATTCTCAGAAGGCTCGTGGCGGATATCAATCAGCAAAAACACGCACCGGAGCATGGGGGACTTATGAAGATAGTTTTCTATCATTTTCCCCCATTTTGCCTTTACTTCCACGGATACCTTGGCATAGCCGTAGCCCGGAAGATCCACATAGTATAAAGCATCGTTGATGTTATAGAAATTAATGGTCTGGGTCTTTCCCGGCTGGGACGAGGTTCTTGCAAAGGATTTGCGGTTCATCAGGGCGTTTATGAGAGAAGATTTTCCCACATTGGACTTGCCCACAAAGGCAAACTCCGGCTTTGTATTCTCCGGAAGCTTGCTGGTTATTCCGCACACAGTCTCCAGTTCTACTGTTTTAATGATCATATGATTCCTCTTTCCTGCCCATGCTTTTTGGGCATAAAAGCCGCTTTTAGGGCATAGTGACATACCTGTAAAGGCATTTCTATTTCTGGATGAAGGCTTCTTTTAAAACCTCAGACATGTTCTTCACATATATGATTTCAAGGTCTCCGATGATCTCCTCTGACAGTTCTGCAATATCCGGGCGGTTCCTGTCCGGAACCAGGACCTTCTCTATGTGGGCCATACGGGCAGCCAGGATCTTTTCCTTAAGGCCTCCGATAGGCAGAACACGGCCGCGAAGTGTAATCTCTCCGGTCATGGCCACCCTGGCATTTACTTTCTTATTGGTAACTGCGGACAGCATGGCCGTTGCCATGGTGATTCCTGCCGACGGGCCATCTTTTGGTACGGCTCCTTCCGGAATGTGAAGGTGGATATCATGTTTTTCAAAATAATCATCCTTCACCTTAAATTCCGGGCAAACCGACCTGACATAGCTTAAAGCCGTCTGGGCGGATTCTTTCATGACATCGCCCATCTGTCCGGTCATCTGAAGGGTTCCCTTTCCCGGCATGACATTGACTTCGATCTGAAGAGTATTTCCTCCGACGCTGGTCCACGCAAGGCCTCTTACGATTCCCACCTGGTCTTCCTCGTTTACATCTTCAAATTGTACTTTTTCTTTGCCTAAATATTTCTCCAGATTATTTTCCGAAATCTCTATCGTACTTTTTTCATCTTCCAGAAATTCTCTTGCTGCTTTTCTGAAAACAGCTCCGATCCGTCTTTCTAAATTCCTGACTCCGGCCTCTCTGGTATAGTGGTGAATGATCTTTTCAAGAGCCTTGTCCGATATGGACACCTGCTTTTCAGTAAGTCCATTCTTTTCCCGCTGCTTTCTTACTAAGTAATTCTTTGCAATATGGAATTTTTCATTCTCCGTATAGCTATTTACTTCAATTACTTCCATACGGTCCAGAAGCGGCCCCGGTATGGTGGTCGTGGTATTAGCCGTTGCAAGAAACAGCACATTGGATAAATCAATGGGAATCTCTACATAATGGTCCCTGAATTTCACATTCTGTTCGCTGTCAAGCACTTCCAGAAGGGCGGAAGAAGTATCACCCTTATAATCACTGCTGACCTTGTCGATTTCATCAAGAAGCATTAATGGATTACTGACTCCGGCCTGCCTAAAGGCCTCCACAATCCTGCCTGGCATGGCGCCCACATAGGTTTTCCGGTGTCCGCGTATCTCCGCTTCATCCCGGATTCCTCCCAGGCTGATTCTTACATACTCCTTATTTAAGGCCTTTGCCACGGATCTGGCTATGGAAGTTTTTCCCGTTCCAGGAGGTCCTACCAGGCAGATGATTGGGCTGGATCCTTTCTTTGTAAGCACGCGGACTGCCAGATACTCCAGAATCCGCTCCTTTACCTTTTCAAGGCCGTAATGATCCTCATTTAAGATCTCCTCTGCATGAGTAATGCTGTTATTATCCTTAGAAAGCTTCTTCCACGGAAGTTCCATGACTGTCTCAAGATACATGCGGACCACATTGGCTTCCTGACTTCCGCCAGGCATGGCCTTAAAGCGGTCAATTTCCTTCTGGATCTTATCCTTAGTCTCCTTATCTGCCTTTAAAGCCTTAAGCTTTTTCAAATAATCGTCTGCATCGGACAGAGGGTTGTCTTCTCCCAGTTCCTCCCGGATCACCTTAAGCTGTTCCCTTAAGATATAATCCTTCTGGTTCTTGTCGATCCGTTCCTTTACGTGGGACTGTAATTCCCGCTTTACCTTTGTGACCTCGATCTCCGTTATCAGCCGCTTCATGACCAGCGCATACCGGTCCTCCAAAAGAATGCTTTCAAGCACCTGCTGGCGTACCCGGTAATCCCAGGAAAGCTGTACGGCAATCTGGTCCAAAAGCTCGCCAAGGTCTGTAAGCACCATAAGATTAGGAAGTACTTCCTTTGCAATCCTGGGGTTCTCCTTGCCGTATTCCTCCAGCTTTTCCTGAATGATCTGGATCATAGCCTGTTTGGTGATATATTCAATGGAATCATCTGCTTCCAGGGTCTTTATAACCTCTCCCACCAGCATGGGTTCCTCACTGTCAAGAGTTAAGAGCTCCACCCGTTCCACGCCTTCTACCATAACGCGGATCACATTACCAGGCAGCTTTACAAGCTGCTTGATGAGAGCCACTGTGCCGACCTGATACAAATCTTCGATTCCAGGGTCAGCTTCCTCAGAATTCTTCTGGGTAACCAGACATACTTTCTGTTCTCCTACCATCGCCTTCTCCACAGCCGCAATGGATTTTGTCCGGCTGATGTCAAAATGCAGCATCATTTTGGGAAGAACAGTCATGCCTCGCAGGGCGATAACTGGCATTGTGATTGTCTTATCCACCATTGTGTTCTCTCCTTTGCATTCAAAAAGGTGTTCCAGCAGATTTTTCTCGCTGTAACACCTTCCCGACTCATGCAGGGACCTATGCGATCTCGCCTGTCTTATCTTTTCTTAATTTCTGAGCCAGTGATTTTCTGGGAACTGCCGTATCCCGATAAATCAGCTCCGGCTCACCCTTTTTATCTACAACTTCCCTGGTAATCGTGCAGATTCCAATGCTGCTGTCAGATGGAATTTCGTACATCAACTCCATCATTACGCTTTCCATAATGGAACGCAAGCCTCTGGCGCCTGTTTTTCTCTCCACTGCCAGCTCAGCGATCCGCTCAACCGCTTCTTTTGTCAGCTCAAGTTTCACATCATCCAGTTCAAACAGCTTTTGATACTGTTTGACCAGGGCATTCTTCGGCTCTGTTAAAATCTTCACAAGTGCTTCCCGGTCCAGGAGCTCCAGGGATACGGTAATCGGCACCCGGCCGATAAACTCCGGTATCAATCCGAATTTCACCAGATCCTGAGGAAGGGTCTTTTTCAGAAGATCATCAATATCCATCTTATTCTTATCTACAATTTCCGCATTAAAGCCGATGGAACCAGCGCTTAACCGGCGTTCAATGATTTTTTCCAATCCATCAAAGGCACCGCCGCAGATGAACAGAATGTTGGTCGTATTAATTTGTAAAAGTTCCTGGTGGGGATGCTTTCTTCCACCCTGAGGCGGAACGCTTGCAACCGTACCTTCCAGGATCTTTAAAAGAGCCTGCTGTACGCCTTCACCGGAAACGTCCCTGGTAATGGAAACATTTTCCGACTTCTTTGTTATTTTATCAATCTCATCAATATAGATGATTCCATATTCTGCCCTGCTGATGTCATAATCAGCCGCCTGAATGAGTTTTAAAAGGATGTTCTCCACATCCTCGCCCACATAACCGGCTTCTGTAAGAGCGGTGGCATCTGCAATGGCAAACGGAACATTTAAGACCTTTGCCAATGTCTGTGCAAGATAGGTTTTACCGGAGCCGGTAGGACCTAACATCAGAATATTGCTCTTTTGCACATCCACATCCATTTTCTTTCTGGAAGTGATTCTCTTGTAGTGGTTATAGACTGCTACAGACAATACCTTTTTTGCGTCGTCCTGACCAATGACATAATCATCTAAAAAAGTCTTGATTTCCTTTGGCTTCATCAGGTTGATATCACCAAAATCAGGTCCTTCTTCCTCACGGCTGTCAAATTCTTCCTCTAATATCTCCGCGCACAAATCAATGCATTCGTCACAGATGTAGACATTATTGGAACCGGCAATGAGTTTCTTTACCTGGTCCTGGGTCTTTCCGCAAAAAGAGCATCGGATCTTGTCGTCTGTTCTGACCGGCATATACACACCTCATTCTTTCCTAATTCTTGCCCACACCCTTTGAGCAAAGTGCCCCCCGCTTCATCGGGGATAAGGGTATGCCCGCAGGGTGTTTTCTATCAATCGTCCTGGCTGCTTAGGCGTAAAGGTTTATCGGTCATGGCTGTAGATGATATCATCGATCAAGCCATATGCCTTTGCCTCTTCCGCATTCATATAATTGTCACGTTCCGTATCACGTTCAATGACCTCATAAGGCTGACCAGTGTTTGCTGACAGGATATCATTTAAACGCTTCTTTATCTTCAGTATATTCTCAGCTACGATCCGGATCTCAGTGGCCTGGCCCTTTGCTCCGCCGGATGGCTGATGAATCATAACCTCCGCATTTGGAAGAGCGAACCGTTTTCCCTTTGCTCCGCCGGCCAGCAAAAATGCTCCCATGCTGGCTGCCATGCCCATACAAACAGTAGAAACATCACATTTAATATAGTTCATGGTATCATAAATTGCCATGCCTGCGGTAACGGAACCGCCGGGGCTGTTGATGTAGAGGTTGATATCCTTATTGGGATCCTCTGCCTCTAAAAACAACAGCTGGGCCACAACAAGGCTTGCTGATACATCGGATACCTCTTCCCCAAGGAAAATAATCCTCTCCTTAAGAAGTCTGGAATAAATATCGTAAGAACGTTCGCCCTTACTGGTTGATTCAATGACATAAGGTACTAAACTCATCTGTCTTCCTCCTGTCTGTTTTTTCCTATATTCTGCCCACGTTTTCCGGGCATAAAGGGATACCCCCAGGATATCTCTTATCAAAGCGGAATAGACTCCGGACAAAAATGCCAGGAATCTATTCAGGTAATACTTTTTAAACTAATTTTGCTTCTGCAACAAGAAAATCTACTGCTTCCTGAACTGCCAGATCTTCCTTCATCTGCTGGATGCCGTTCTCTCCAAGAGATTCTTTCACCAGTGAGACCTCCATCTTGTAAGCTTCTGCCATGCCAGCAATTTCTTTCTCAACCGCTTCGTCAGAAGCTGTAATGTTCTCTGCCTTTACAACTGCTTCCAGTACCAGTCTTGTCTGGATTCTCTTAAGAGCCTGTGGCTTCATCTGCTCTTTTAAGGACTGAAGAGTCATACCTGTAAATTTCATATACTGGTCAAGAGACAGGCCCTGGCTCTGCATTCTTCTTGCATAGTCATTGACCATGTTGTTCACCTGGCTGTCGATCATCGGCTCAGGAATCTCCATGGCGGCATTTTCAACAACCTTCTCTACCACACGGTCTTCGTTCTCTGTTGCCGCTTCTTTCTCTTTTCTAGAAGAAACCTTTTCCCTGATGTCGTTCTTGTACTCTTCCAATGTCTCAAATTCAGAAACTTCGCTTGCAAACTCATCGTTTAACTCAGGAAGTTCTTTTTTCTTGATTTCCTTTACAGTCACCTTAAATAATGCAGGCTTTCCTGCCAGTTCTGTTGCATGATACTCATTTGGGAAGGTTACGTTGATATCACACTCTTCGCCGATGTTCTTGCCGATCAGCTGCTCTTCAAAGGTATCAATGAAAGAGTGGGAACCAATGGTAAGAGGATAATCCTCACCCTTTCCGCCTTCAAATGGCTTTCCGTCTACAAAGCCTTCAAAATCGATAACAGTCTGGTCGCCATCCTCTACGGCTCTGTCCTCTACGGTGATCAGTCTGGAATTCTGTTCCTGAACTCTCTTTAATTCAGCATCAATATCTTCCTCTGTCACTTCAGCAGTTGACTTGGTCACTTCTAATCCCTTATACTCGCCAAGAGTCACTTCCGGTTTAACAGCAACAGTTGCAGTATAGATCAGGGTCTTTCCCTTTTCTACCTGTACAATGTCAATTTCAGGTCTGGAAACAATGTCCAGTCCGCTTTCTTCTGCTGCATCACCATAGGTTGCGTCAAGAGCCTCATTTACTGCATCTTCATATAAAATGCCTGCTCCATACATCTTTTCAACCATGGCCTGAGGAGCTTTCCCTTTTCTGAAACCAGGGATATTGAATCTGCCCTTATTCTTATTGTAAGCTGCGGTAAGAGCCTTGTCAAACTCTTCCGCCGACACTTCTACCGTTAATTTTGCCATGTTCTTTTCTAATTTTTCTACTTGTAAACTCATTAAAGGGTTCCTCCTTGAAATATATGTGAACCGCCAAATCAACAGGGCGTTACACTTCAATTTAGCATTATAACATACTCGTCCCGCAAATTCCAGTATTATTTATGATTAAATCAGGTTTTTCCTGAAAACTCCTGCAATCGCTTCACGATGTAGGGGTCAAGGGGTCTGATCTCCATCTGAGGCCTGGCAATATAATATCCCTGGAACAGGGAAACCCCGCAATTCATGAGAAATTCCAGCTCTTCCGGAGTCTCTATTCCCTCTGCCAGAACAGTGATGTTATTTTGCACTGCAAAATCCAAAAGGTTCCTTAAAATGATCTGGCGGTTAGGATCTTCATGGATCCGTTTTACCAGATTGGTATCCACCTTAATGATATCCGGCCTCATGCGCAGGAGAATGGCCTCACTGTTATATCCTGTTCCGAAATCATCAATAGCGACCTGCCCCTTCCACTGTCTCGCCATATCGATCTTGCGGTGCATGAAGTCATGGCTTGCCGGTTCGCCTTCTGTCATTTCAATGACGATCCGGTGGAGCAGCTCTCCATAGTTCTCTTCCAGTTCCCTCTGCTCTGCTTCTGTTAAGCATACGCTGGCAATGGAATTGACGAACAGCTTTTCATCCGGTCCCAGCTGCCCGGCCAAAGCCTGTTCCATAACTGCCTTAAGGCCTGAAAACCAGGTGAGAGCCTCCATCTGGGGAAGCTTTGCCTGAGCTCTTGCCAGATTTAAGACCTCACTGATCCCCTTCATATTGGCAAAGTCCGGACGCATCAGCAGCTCATAGCCATAGATAGATCCTTCCCTTGTTGCAATGGGCTGAAACGCAAAACGAACCTCTTTTTTGTCCAGCATCCGGTTAAATTCTTCACTGCCGGCAAGCATATAGGAATTATGGGTATATTCGTTGAAATCAAATTCCTTAACAATCCCTTTTACGCTGTGCTTCACCATATACATTGCAAAATCCGCATGATTAAACAGGGTATCAAAGTCTTTTGCATCATCAGGGCACCAGGAAAGCCCTCCTGACACACGGATTGGGAACTGGTATCCCCCTCCCGTATTCAGTGAAAACTTCTGAATATGCTTCATGAATTCCTGGATTTTCTTTCTGATCTCTTCTTTTTCATCTGCTTCCAGAAAGGTAACAAATTCATCTCCGGAATATCTGGCTACAATTCCTCCCTTTTCTGAAAATATCTTTAAGCAGCTGGCAAAGAGGACAATGTAGCGGTCTCCTTCGTCATGCCCGTAGGTATCATTGATATATTTTAAATTATCCAGATCCCACATGACCAGTGCAGAGACCTTTCCTTTCTGCCTCTTCATGGCAGCTACGACCTGCTCTCGAAATGCCCTCCGGTTGTAAATATCCGTCAGCAGGTCATAATTTCTCTCCCTCTCCAGCTTTTCCTTCTCTTCTACATCAGCAGTCACATCCGAGCACACGCCGAGTATGGTCCCTTTTTTTGATCCGTCCAGAATAAATTCCACCCACCGCGTTCCCTGGGGACCTTCCAGGGACTGCAAAATACGGTCTCCTTTTATTTTAATCCCGATAAAAGTCTTCTCCATGTATTTCTTGAATTTTGCCGTTTTTATGTAGCAGTAGGGTTCCTCCATATGCCCCCAGCCCAGCATCTCGAACAAAGACCGGCTGCAGAACACACGGTCAGCCTCTTCCTCGTATTCAAATACGCCGATCAGGACATTGGCATGTTCCAGGATGCTTGAAATCTTTGACGACGCTCTTTCTACATCCCGGTTTAATTGTTCAATGGTTTCTGTCAGCTCATCGATTTCTCTGATATATACTCTGTTAAGAGAGAGTCCACTTCTTCCTGATTGCCCTCTTAACTCCGTGACCAGCCTGCGGATAGGCTCTGTCATGATCTTTCCTATGACAAACGCTCCCAACAGGCTGAATATAAGCGGGATTGCCATGGAACAGAGAAGCATGCGCCGGATTGCATTATAAAAAGACAGCAGATCCTTCTGACGTGCGATACCTGCCAATACCCACTCTTCTCCCTCAAAGGGCCCGTTGGTTCCATAGACATCAAGACTTTTTATGCTGGCATACCACCTGGTTCCTTCCGAGGACGTCAGCTCACTGATGTTTTCTTCCTCATTATCCACATAACTGATTCGTTGGCTCTCGTTAAAATACTGGTTATACAGATATCCGGAATACGCCACTGGAACAATGGTCTTTGTCCCTTTGTTCCGTATGCCTAAAAGCCAGCATTCTTCATAGCTGCCGCTTGTGTGGTCATCTCCCATAATCTGCTCAAGCTGGTTTAAGGTTAGTTCCAGCCCGCATACTCCCACAACAGTCCCGTCATTAAGGATGATTGGGATGGAGTAGGTCACTACCTCCATATCCCTGGGGCTTAAGCGGAAGGGAGGGCTTAAATAAGCATATTTCATAACATCATCATGGGACGCCTGGTTTTGAACTGCTATAAGATACGGCTTTTTATAAAAAGAGAAGGCTTTCTTATCCTCGCTTTCCTGAAAGCCAAGCTCCCAGAAGGAATCCAAAGGGATGTCATACTTTTCCGCTATGGATGGCAATCCTCTCTCCATAAGAAGAGAAGAATTATCCTTTAAATACCCTCCTGAATTGGAATTCCGGACATAAAAGCCTGCCTTCATATCAACCGGACTGTTCTTGGCCGCAGGGCCGTTTAAGACCATAAAGACGCCTGTTGCATGGCTTAGGTGGAGCATTTCTATGGACTTTTCCATAACCGCTTCAACGATTTTCCTATTTAGGACATAATCCGTAGAGATATCCTTTGGCCGGCGCTTCTCAATATCCAGCACCTGCTGGATTCCGGCAGTTATGAAGTCGGAATTGTTAAACATAACGATCCAGTGGTGAATGGTTTCCTTTTCAAGGCTCAGCTTTGTGCTTTCCGTATTTTCACTTAATATATGTATCTCATTATTTTTCAGCTTAATGGAAACTCCGCCAAACAGTACCAGCCCTGCAATGACCACAGCCTGTAAGACCAGCAGGATAAGCAATGGTCCCAGAAGCTGGGTGCGAATGGATTCACTTCTCTTGTTCTTCATAAATCACTCTCCAACAATCGCTTCCAACTGCTCCATTGTATCCTTGTACCAGTTATTAAAATTTTCCTCTGTCACAAAATTTGCAACTGCATTTTCCCGTTTGACTCCCTGTGCCATAAGGGCACATATCTCTTCATAATCTTCCTTTGCTTTTAAAACCATTGTTAAATTCAGCACGCTTCTGGCACGGTCCCCGCCTCTAAATGGTTTAGAAGTATATAGCCTGTATTCATTGGCTGTATCAAGCCCTATTAAAAGATTCTGTGATGCTCCGCTGTTTTCACCGGTTCCCTCCAGGAAGGGCTTTAACATTTCCTGATTTCCGGCAGCCTTCTTTACCGGAAGATAACCGGAGCCAATGGCAAATTCCATGTTCTGCTCCACGCTTGTAAACCATTTCAAGAAAAGAGTAGCAGCATACTCCCTTTTTTCCTCAGATTTAAACACCATCATGCCGGCTCCCTGCTGAACGGCACATGGAACGGTGCCCTGGAAATTGGGAAGAGGGTAAAGCTTGCTCTCTATGGCATAATTGGTCCCATCCTCAAGGGTCACTGAAGCCGGAAAGTAAGCAATTCCGCTGGTCGCCCCAACAAAAGCCGCCAGCTGTCCTGTCTTTACATCATCGCTCCGGAATTTCCCGTAGGAACCAAAATACCCGTTTACATAGGGTACATAATAATTTTCCCACAGCTTCCTCATGATCTGCTTATCAAAATCCAGGACAACCTTTCCATCCTCTGTCTTAAAAATTTCATGGCCAAGCTGAAGGCTGCCGATGATCATATAATTAGCAAAGGCATCCCTTCCAAAAAAAGCCTTTCCATCATCCGGTGCCTCTGTCAAGCTGTCTGTCCATTTATAGTAGGACTCCGCCACCCGGGTAATCCCTTCCCAGGTGGAAAGGGCCTCCTCTGTCACTCCTGTTGCCTCTGCAAACTTGTCCCAGTCCGTCTTGTTCACCGTAAGGATCTCCGTAGACTTGGCGATGGGAAACACCTTGATTGCTCCGGTGCTGTCAAATTTGCCTTCTTCTATATAGGCATCCACATATTCCGATATTTCCTCCGAGGTCAGATAGCTGCTTAAATCTGCCGCCAGTCCCATCTGATCCACTTCGTAAACCTTATCCACATAAGCGGAAAATACATCAGGCAGAGGCTCTGATCCAATCTTTTTTTCGATGCTTTCATTGACCAGAGTACTTAATTCATCAATGCTCCCCTTATTAAAGGCCTTGACGATGATCCCTTTTCCTCTTCCTTCGTTTTCATTAAACTCCTGCACCAGGCGGTCGAATTCCTCCTTCTGGACGCCATTGTAATAATGCCAGATGGTAATGGTGACCGGATTCTTTTCCGACAATCCGTACGGATCTTTCTTCTCACATCCGGTAAGAAGGCTGATAAAAACAACCGCAAGAAACGATAACACCCATCTCCTTTTCATACAATCACCTGCCCATTACACGGAAATATGATCGTACTGGATGGCCTCCTTTACCTGGCGGGCATGATTCTCATCCGTCAGAAGACCCAGAAGTTCAATCCCCATATCCAGTGCATAGCCAAGACCTCTGGCAGTCGTTATATTCCCATCCGTAACTACCCCCTGTTTTGTATACAAGGCTCCCTTAAGCTCCGGTTCAAAGCCTGGAAAGCAGGTTGCTTTTCTCCCTTCCAGCATACCGAGCCTTCCCAAAATGCTTGGTGCCGCACAGATTGCAGCGATTCTCCTGTTTTCTCCATAGGCTTCCTTTAAAGAATTTATCAGTCCCCCGTGAGCTCCTAAATTCCTGGTCCCCGGCATCCCGCCTGGAAGAAACAGAACATCGGCATTTTTACAGTCAACCTCTGAGAATTCAAAATCCGCCTGGATTTTTATCTGATGGGCACCTACCACGTCTTTTTTTCCTGTAACAGAAACAAGGGTCACCTCCTGGCCACCCCTTTTTAAAATGTCCACAACAGCCAATAACTCCACTTCCTCTGATCCGTCAGCTAAAAACGCAAATACTTTTCCCATTTTAATCCTCTCCTTTTAACGTTTGAAAGGTACTGATTGCAGTAACCTTGATATAATCCACCAGATACCTTGTGTCCACATCTTCCCCGTCAATCATTTTTGTCAAAGTATCGGCAGCTGTTTGGGATTGTCCCTCATGATCATTTAAAACAGTCCCGGCTATTTTTCCCTCTTTTATATATTTTACCGTATCCTGAAGGGCATCTACCCCTACAAGATAAATATCCTTTCCAGGCACACGGCCTGCCTCTTCCACAGCTTCCAAAGCGCCGTTTGCCATGGAATCATTGTTGCAGAATATCACCTCAATTCTGCTGCCATAGGTAGTCAGTACCTCCTGGGCAAGCTTTTTCCCTTTGTCCTTACTCCAGTCTCCATTGCCGGAAAACAGTTTTTCCGTCTTCATTCCCCCTTCTTCCAGGGCTTTTACGGAATATTCCGTCCGGTAACGGCTGTCCTCATTGCCTTCTTCTCCCATGAGCATAGCGTAAGACACTACCCCATCGCCGTTTATGTCCCCTTTATCAGGCAGTTCCAGTATAATCTCTCCCTGATAAGTCCCGGCCTGCCTGGAATCCGTTCCAACGCACGACACTGCCATGTTGTTTTCATGCCACCGCCTCTGTTCCTCTTCCTTTGGTTCCCGGTTAATGAAAACCAAAGGAATCCCCGCCTGGCCGCAGGTATTAACAAGCCCGGCCGCAGCAGATACCTCCACCGGATTTACAATGATCCCGTCACACCCATCTGAAATAAACTGGCTGATCTGCCGGTTCTGCTCTTCCTGATCTCCCCCGGCATTGCGCATGATCACCTCCGCGTGGTAAGTTTCTTCCAGGTATTGCTTTAGTTGGGAACGATACAGCTTCATAAATGTATCGTCATAGCGGTAGATACTTACCCCGATCTTTGGTCCTCTCTCCTCACGGACCCCCTCCGTGCCTGCTTCTGATTTGGAGCTTTCCCTGGTATCCTCCGCCTGCTCCCGGGGAGCACAGCCATGAACCAGGAAAACAGTCCAGAGGATCAGAAAAAACACAAACATCCGTTTACTAAACCGTCTCATGTCCTTAATCTCCTGAATTTTCACTGTTTTCCCCATATTACCACGTTTTCCCTTTTTTGTATACTAATGAATCAACAGGATCCGTCTTCATACCCCATTGATTCACAAACAAAAAAGGTGAGCCTTCTATTTTTGCTTATATGTGATATACTGACACATACAGCAATACAAAATATGAAAGCAGGAGGATTTTTCATGGAAATAGAACGTAAATATCTCATATCCCAGCCGCCGGCTGATTACACCGCATACCCCTATCACTTAATAGAGCAGGGATATCTGTCAACAGACCCTGTTGTCCGCATCCGCAGGGAGGATGAATCCTTTTACCTTACCTACAAATCAAAGGGGCTTTTAGAACGGGAGGAATATAATCTCCCTTTGACGCCAGAATCCTATGAACACCTGATCAAAAAGGCGGACGGCCATATCCTTACGAAAAGGCGGTATCTGATTCCCCTGGAAGGTTCTGACCATCTGACCATAGAGCTGGATGTTTTTGAAGGGCGTTTTAAAGGGCTTATATTGGCTGAAGTGGAATTTCCAAAAAGAGAAGAAGCTGAATGCTTCACCCCTCCTTCCTGGTTTGGAGAAGATGTAACCTTTTCAGGAGAATATCAAAACAGCAGGCTGAGCCAGCTTCCATAACATCCGGAAAAGACGAGCCGCAGGAGTCCAAAAAAATACCCTTTTTTCAGACTCTTACGGCTCGCCTTTTCATTTTTCCTTTTAAAAAATAAATAACATCAATCTGAAGAGGAATTACTTCTTTGCAATATACTTTCTGATATCCAGCGCAATGGCAACTACGATAATAACTCCCTGCGCAATATACTGATAGTTGGGGTCAACGCCCAGATACTGCAGGCAGGTCTTTAGAATCTCAAATACCAGTACACCAATCAGGACACCGGATACCTTACCAATACCGCCGTTAACGGATACACCTCCGATGGTACATGCTGCAATGGCTTCCAGCTCCCAGCCCATTCCCATATTAACGGAGGAACCTCCGGATTTCGCGCCTACAAGGAAACCTCCCAACGCATAAAGCGCTGCTGCTGTTACATAAATAATGATTTTCGTTTTCTTCGTATTAACGCCGGAAACTTCCGCTGCCTGTTCGTTTCCTCCAATAGCGTACATATATTTGCCGTGAGGTGTTTTGTTATAGACAAACCAGATCACAAGCCCGATTGCAAGAGCAATTAAGAACAGATAAGGGATGGCTCCTAAAAGCCTGCCCTTTGCCACCTCTGTATAAGCAGCGCGGTAACCGCCGATGGGGGTTGCATTGGTATAAACAAGGCAGACACCGTAAACGATCAGCTGCATGCCCAGGGTTCCGATAAAGGCCGGAACCTGAAGAAAAGAAATGACCATACCATTGATGAGACCGAAAATTGCACAAACAGCGATACAGATCAACAGCACCACAAATACCCACCAGATTCCGAAATCAGGAAGATTGGGGAAAAACTTTCCGCTGTACCCGGGCTTTTGAAGCAAAGTACCTGCAAGGCAGGCAGAAAGACCTACCATACGTCCGGCAGAAAGATCCGTACCTCTGGTGATCAGACACCCGGATACACCACAGGCAATGATAAAGCGGGGCGCTACGTTTAAAGCAATGTTTTTCAGGTTATCAAAGGAACCAAAGGCCGGCCGCTTAATTACAGTAAAAATCGCCAGCATGATGAGAACAACGATGATTCCATTATTAATAAGTAAATCCTTCATATTAACTTTTTTTGTTTGCATAGGTAAATCCTTGGCGTTAGCCTTCTTCGATGTCATGATTTAACCTCCTGTGTGAAATTTTCTGTTACCTTATCGTCTAAATCAAATTTAGTGGCAAATGCCATGATCCTCTCCTGAGTTGCCTCATCATCTTCCAGCTCTCCGGTAATATGGCCGTTACACATAACGATAATCCGGTTTGACATACCGATCAGTTCCGGCATTTCGGAAGAAATCATGATAATCGATTTTCCTTGTTTTACCAGATCTATCATGATCTGGTATATCTCATATTTTGCACCAACGTCAATTCCTCTGGTGGGTTCATCCATGATCAGAATATCCGGGTTATTAGCCAGCCATCTGGCAATGATCACCTTTTGCTGGTTTCCTCCTGATAAAGATTGTATCAGGGTCCTGTCATTTGGTGTCTTGATACTCAGCTTTGCGATGCTGTCCTTTACTACCTGGCCCACCTTTTTGCTGTTAATGGTTCCGAGTTTGGTATAATTCCGGTAAGAGGCAATGGCCGTGTTATCCGCAATGCTCAAGCATCCTATAATGCCGGTCCCCCGTCTGTCCTCTGTGATCATTCCCACAGAATCGTTAATGGCATCCTGGGGACGTTTGATCGTCACCTTTTTACCCAGAACCTCAATCTCCCCGCTTGCAATGTGGCGCATTCCAAAAATTGCTTCCATCAATTCTGTTCTCTGGGCGCCTACCAGGCCTCCAAATCCCAAAATCTCTCCTCTCTTTAATTCAAAAGAACAATCCCGGAAGGAGCGCGGGTGGATGCTGCTTACATGGCTTACTTTTAAGATCGTCTCATCTGTCCTGAAATCTTCTTTTGGCGGATAAACGTTGCTTAATTCCCGGCCGACCATTTGCTTAACGATTTCATCATCTGAAATGTCCTTTACCTCCCAGGAACCTACATATGTTCCGTCACGCATGATTGTTATGTCATCAGCAATCTGCCGGATCTCTGCCATCTTATGGCTGATATATATCATAGAAACGCCCCGGGCTTTCAAATCCCTGATAATTCGAAACAGCGCTTCCACTTCATTATCAGTCAGTGATGAGGTCGGTTCATCCAAAATTACCAGCTTTGCATTCTGACTCACTGCCTTTGCAATTTCCACTGACTGCATTTGTCCGATTGATAGTGTCCCAAGCTTTGCCCTGGGATTAAAATTCATTTTTACATCTTTTAACCACTTTTCCGCTTCCAGGTTCATGGTCCTATGGTCAACAATCTTTAAAGGACCTATTTTTATTAAGGGATACCTTCCAAGGTACATATTTTCCGCAATGGAACGCGCCGGAACGGGCTGCAGCTCCTGGTGCACCATGGCAAGCCCTTTGTGAAGGGCATCATCGGGATTTGCGATGTTCTCATCTTTCCCGTCAATAAGAACCTTTCCTTCATCCATTTTATAAATGCCGAAAAGGCATTTCATAAGGGTCGATTTACCTGCTCCGTTCTCACCCATTAAGGCGTGAACGGTACCGGGACGTACTTTTAAGTTGATTTTGTCAAGCGCTTTAACGCCAGGGAAGGATTTGCTGACCCCTATCATTTCCAGTCTGTATTCCTCTGCCATCCCGTTTCTCCTTTCCTATTTATTGCCCATGCTTTCTGGGCATAAAGGGATACCTGTTAAGGTGTTTCCTATTTATTGCCCATGTCTGCAGATACCTTTAAAAATCGGGTGTGCCTTACTGACACACCCGTGTTTTTCTTCGTTTACCGGCTGCTGGAAATTATTTTAATTTATCAAGAACTTCCTGAGCATTATCCATAGTTACCTTGATATAGTCTACCATATTTACATTATCAACTGATTCACCCATGATGTACTTAACAGCCATATCGCTTGCTGTACGAGCCTGTGAGAAGTGGTCATTGAATACAGTACCTGTCTGCTTTTCGTCGAGAACGTTCTGAACAGCCTCTGTCAGAGCATCAACACCTACTAAATAGATGTCTTTGTTTACGGTACGTCCTGCTGCCTCGATTGCCTGAAGAGCACCAAGTGCCATAGCATCGTTGTTGCAGAAGATTACTTCAATCTGATCACCATACTGTGTTAAAGCATCCTGAGCGATCTGCTGAGCTTTCGCCTGATCCCAGTCACCACGCTGCTTTAACAGTTCTTTTACCTGCATACCGGAATCAGTAAGAGCCTTAACAGAGAATTCTGTTCTGTACTGAGCATCTACGTTCTCCGGGTCACCCTGGATCATAATATAAGAAACAACGCCGTCACCGTTAATATCGCCCTTGGTAGAAGTTTCCAGAATTTCTTCTCCCTGATAGGTACCGGACTGTCTTGCGTCACAACCTACATAAGTAGCGTTAATTTTTTCATCTTTCCATCTCTGTTCTTCCTGGGCATCTGGCTCACGGTTGATGAAAACAACCGGGATTCCTGCTTCCTTACACATATCTGTGATTTCCGGAGCAGAAGAAGCCTGAACAAGATTTAAAATCAATACATCGTATTTCTGGGTAATGAAGTTCTGGATCTGGTTGGTCTGTTCAGCCTGATCACCCTTACCATCCTGGATTACAACATTTTCTTTTTTAAAGCCTAAGTCTTCTGTCAAATAGCGCTGAAGTTCTGTACGGTAAAGTGTCATAAAGTTATCATCAAATTTGTAAATTGAGATACCGACTTTCTTGTCCGCTACATCTCCGCCAACAGCATCTTTTACTGCTTCTGCGGTGGTCTCTGCCCCTGCCTCCTCCTTAGTCTCTGCTGCCGTAGAAGCCTCTGTTGCGGCCGCCGTTGTTTCCTTGGCACCTGCTCCACAGCCTGCCATGGAAAATACCATTGCTGACGCAAGGCCTACTGCTAATACTTTTTTGAGTAATCTCATGATAAATCCTCCCTTATCATTATATTGTTATCGATTGGTGTTTTTACCTTACCGATATGCACATTATAGCTTTCTTTTGTGCAGTTTTCCATATAATTTTTTTTGGATATGTATCGATTTTTTTAGATTGTTCCTTTTTCCATCAAAAAAATTCGATATTTTTACTCACAATGCACAACTGACCGCCCATTACTGGGCGGTCAGAGCCTTTTGTCTGCATTCATAATACTTATCCCTGTCCAATTTTACAATTTCCTGTACATTTTGACCAAGAGATTCCGCTGCAGCGATTTCAAAAATAACATTTGCATATTCCTGGCTGTCACATTGAACCGTTCCAAACAGCTTTCCCGTACGCAGCCCTTCAAGCCCCTGGGGCGTACCGTCAATCCCTACAATTTTAACCGGCCTCATGTCCCTTTTCCGTTCCAGTGCATCGGCCGCTCCCAAAGCCATGTCATCATTGTTGCAGATCACCACTTCCACCTCATCCGGGTACTCCAAAAGCCACTGCTCCATCCAGGCGGATGCCTGGCTTCTGTCCCAATTGGCAATTCCTCCGGTGATCTTTTCTAAGGGCACTCCGCCATCCTTTAAGGTCTGAATGGACCATTCCGTGCGGATCAAGGAGTCCTGATGGCTGTTTTCACCTTCCAAAAGAACATAGCTGACCTTTCCATCTCCATTTAAGTCAAGGGAGGCGGGATCTGTTTTATAAGCCTCCACCAGAATGTTTCCCTGAAGGGTTGCAGACTCTTTTGCATTTTCTCCCACATAGTAAAGCTTTTCCCAGCGGCGCATATCCTCCTCCACCGGCTCCCGGTTAAAGAACACCACCGGCAGGCTGGCATCCATTGCCTTGCTGATGATGTTGGAGGCCACGGAGCGGTCCACAATATTCACGCAGATGGCATCATAGCCCAGAGAAATGAAACGGTCTACCTGACTGTTCTGGGTATTCTGGTTCCCCTTGGCATCCACAATTTCCATGACAACCTTAATGCCTGTTTCCTTTTCATATTCCTTGGCCTGTTCCTCAATATTTCCCCTGAGCGTATTGATAAAGGAATCATCCCCACGGTATAAGGTCACTCCAATGCGTATGGACTTTTTTTCTTCCTTTTCTCCCTCCTTACGACTCTGATAAAACACTCCCCAAAGTGCCAGCAGCAGAATAACCGCCGCTGCCAGAATACCATATCGTTTCTTCATGTTCCATCCCCCATCTCAATCAATTGGATACAAAATCCTTTCAAATTTGCTTTCCCGCATATTGGCCTTCTGAATATAGTAAGAATCTAAAACTATCTGTGTTCTTTGAAGTCCCCCATGGACCGCTTCCACGGACTTTTCGATGCTCATATAGCCCGCATCAAACTGGTCGCTTACAACCAGTCCCTTAATGATTCCATTGTCCAGTTCCTTTAAAAGTTTGGTCGTGCTGCCGATTCCGTAAAGCCCTTTCACTGCATTGCCATATACCGTGCTGCCGGAAATGATATCAGCGGCTTCATCAAGGCTTCTGACATCAATCGCTGCAATGACCGCTTTTTGGCTTCCGGGATAAACCATGCCCTGGATGGCCTCCCGGAAGATCCCTTCTGCTTTTTTCTCATAAAGCTTCATGGAAAATCCGGATTTTGAAAGAACAGATACCAGCCCGTCATATGCCTCCCTGTTATACCCGTACTCAAGCCCGTCTGTAAAGATCCATACTGGAATGTCCGGGGAATTCTCCGCTGCAATTGCCTGCCCCAGCAATCTTCCTTCCTCTTCATAATCCGGTGATATGCCGCTCTTTACCTGGTCATTGGGAGGTAAGCTTCCCAGAATGATGGCAGGGCTGTTTAAAACCATATCATCCATCCTTTTTACACATTCCACCGGCTTTACGGGGATCAGAACCACTACTGATGCACCATCACCTATTTCCCTTTGAACCAGTTCTATCTGCTGATCGGCATCTCCCTTCTCATAGAGTGTAATAAAGCTGACATCTACATTGTATTCTTCAGCTGCCTTATCCACACCCTTTCTGAAATTTACATAATAGTCATCGGAGGTATCCCCGATGATGACGGAAACCGGATATATTTCTGTTTTCTTCTCCTTGATGATCAAATCTGTGGAGGATAAAAGAAACAGGAACACAAGCACTCCCGCCAGCAGTGTCCACAATAATTTTTCCTGTTTTGTCATAATCTACTTTCCTTTTCATTGCCCATGTCCTTTGGGCATAGAGGTATACCCGTAGGGTGTTTCCTTTTCATTGCCCATGCTTTTCGGGCAGGGTCCGCCCCGTTTCAACGGGCACAGAGGCAGTGCTATAGGGAACCGCAGGAAGGCGGATGGTGATCACCGTTCCTTCGTCAGGCTCTGACTCAATAGTCAGGCCGTACTTTTCTCCAAAATACAGCTTGATCCTCTCATTGACATTTTTTACGCCGATCCCTGAGCCCTTTTTTGAAGTGACATGGACCTGATCGGAAAATAAGCCTGCCACCTGGTCTTCTGTCATTCCAAGGCCATTGTCTTTTACCATATAGCACAGGTCATCTCCTTCTTTCCAGACCTTTAAAATAATTTCTCCGTCCCCATCCATGAATTCCATTCCATGATAAATGGCATTTTCCACAAGGGGCTGCAATACCAGCTTTAAGCTTGCAAGCTCCATACATTCCTCAGATGCATCGATCACATAGGAGAACTTATTCTTAAAACGCATGTGCTGGATCATCAGATAATTCCGCACGTGCTCCAATTCATCCTTAACCGTGATAACGCTCTTTCCCTTGCTTAAACTGATCCGGAAAAACCGGGCCAGGGCCGTCACAGCTTTGACAGCCTCTGTCTTTTGCTCGTTTTCAATCATCCATACAATTATATCAAGGGTGTTATAAAGGAAATGAGGATTGATCTGTGACTGTAAGGTGTCAAATTCCTGTTTTCTCTTCGCCTCATGCTCTGCCACGATATCATCCATCAGAACCCGGATCTGTTTTGCCATATTTTTAATAGAATTCCCCAGATGCTGGATTTCGTAGGAACCCCCGATGGAAATAGGGGTTTCCAAATTTCCTTCTTCCAGAATTCCCACAGATTTTTCCAGCTCCTTGATGGGATTGGTGATACGGGATGAAATATAGGAGTTGATCAGGGCAAGTATGAACAGGATCAGGGTTATGAGGAAGACGATAAAAAGCCTGGTCTTAATGGAATTTAAGGAAACCACATTTTTAGGTGTCACTCCAATGATCTTCCAGCCTGTATAACCAATGGATTTTACTGTAATGATCCGGGTCTCCCCTTGAAATTCCTCCCGGTGGTTTCCGTCCTTATAGCCGGCTGCCACCATATTGTTCTCCTGCATCCGCCCGGAGTCGATGAGCTGGATCTTGGGATGGTACAGGATCTGCCCGTCATTGCTGATTAAATAGACATAGCCGCCCTTTCCTGTGGTCACCCCGTCAAAAAGATGTTCCAGGCTGGAGTAGCTTAAATCAACCAATAGCACGCCCTGGGTGGTAGAGGTGCCCTCTGTCAGCTCCACGGCTCTTGATAAGGATATCACCCACCGGTACTGGTTTTCGTTGCTGTCAAAAATATACTGGACATGGGGATAGGAAAAATGCTGGTTTTCCGTCTTCTCCAAAGCATTTAAAAACCAGTTCTCCCTGGTCACGTCAAGACCGCTTTTAAGTCTTGCCGCAGGAACCGCTTCCACCATAGTGCCTGATTGGGTAAAGAGTGCGATGTTGTCCACATTATCCTTGTTGTTATCATACAGGAGCGTGATTTCGTTATTAATGGATTCCGAGGATAAATCGGCATTTTTCACGGCTCCGTAATACAGGGAATCCGACAGCTTCATGACCGTAAGCAGATAGGACTCCACGGACCTGGCTACCTGGTGAATGAGGCTCTGGTTTTCCTCCTGCACCATCTCCCCCACCTGGGTGGAAAGGCGCTGGTATAAGGAAAAAGTGATCAAAAGACTGGCTGCTAAGGCAGTCACGGTAAAATATACAAAAATAGTATAACGAATGCTGATATTCTTTCTTTCCATATTATCGTCCATCCTTTTGGACAGGGCCACCCGCTTTAGAGCCTGCCCCACTTTATCGGGCACCGGGTGTAAAGGGATACCCGGAGGGTGTTTCCATTACCTGGCTCCGCGGAATTTAGTCGGTGATACTCCAAATTTTTTCTTGAATACATAGCTGAAATAGTTCTGTTCCTGGTACCCCACCTTTGCTGCCACCACATAGGTCTTATCATCGGTTTTATTAAGCAGTTCCACCGCTTTATTAAGACGGACATCTGTTAAATATGCGATGTAAGCCTGCCCGGTTTCTTTTTTAAACAAGGTGGAAAAATATGCAGGGCTCATATGAAGGTGGCGGCATATCATTTCCACAGACAAATCCGGATTCTGGTAGTGGTCCATAATATACTGCTTTGCTTCCTGGATTACCTGGCGTGTGGTAAAATCGCGCTCCTGATTAATGAACTGGTTCATTTTTCCTGCAATTTTATAAATCCACTGACCGAACTCCTCTTTCTTCTTAATCTTGTCAAAGATCTCCATGCCCTTAAGTTCCCCGCCCATAATGTCCGTGGGGGCCAGGTCATACTGCTGCATCATCTGAAGGACACTGTTTAAAACGCCGAACATATACACCTGCTGCTGGCGGTAATGTACTTTTGCTGATTCCATCTTTTCAATGATCCTGGTAACCGCTGCTTCGATCTTTTCGCTGGGACCGAATTTTATGGCTGAGATCAGGTCCGCTTCTGTCACACTGTCAAATTCCAGTTTTCCTACTCCCACCGGCTCCATATCATTGATATAAATGGTGGTCCCCCTGCCGGCTATGGCTTTATAGCCCAGGGCATCAATGGAGGATTGGTAGGCTTCCCGGAAACCGGACAGCTCCCGGAAGCTTTTGCCGATACCCATGGTGACCGGAACCTCCAGAATCCTCTTTGTTTCTCTGCAGATATCTCCAAGAACATCGATCAGCCCTGTGGTGGAGTTGTCATCATCAAGAGCCACGATCACCACCATTTCCGCCTCTGAAACAGACTGGAAAAGGGCAAACCTACAATAACCTTCTAATTTTTCCCTTACGATCTGCATAACAGAAATAGGGATCAGCTCCTCCTCATTGTGAAGGGAAAGAGTTTCCCTGACCTCTCCCTTTTCCACATCAATGGCAACGATGATCCATTTCCTTGCCCCCATGACTGGCACGCCATATTCCTTAAGCTTCTGTTCTACCAGCTCCTCTGAAAGATCTTTGTGCACCAGGTCATTGAAAAACTGCTCCCTGATGATGGGGAGGCTTTTCCGGTAATTTTCCCTAAGGCGGCTTAAATTCCTTTTTTCTTCTATTTCCTGGTCCAGATTCCCCTTGATCCTTTTTAATATGGAGGTCAGTTCTTCCACATTGACCGGCTTTAAAATGTACTCCGTTACATTCAGCTTGATTGCTCTCTGGGCATATTCAAAATCATCGTAGCCGGAAAAGATCACCACCTTCATGGAAGGATACCGCTGTCTCACTTTTTCCGCAAGGGCCAGGCCATCCATGTAGGGCATCCGGATATCCGTTAAGACTACATCCGGTTCCAAAACCTCGATCTTTTCCATGGCGTCTTCTCCATTTTCCGCATCCCCCACCACTCGGAATCCGGCTGCCTGCCATTCAATCTTCTTTATAATGCTTTTACGCACTTCTTCTTCGTCATCTACTAAAATTATGCTGTATAATTCCATGCTGTTCTTCCCCTCTGAAAATCCTTCCGGGTGTGCCTTTATGTCCCGAACTATGGGCAATAAACCGTGTTGCTGCTGCTATATCTGATAAAGCAGGGCATTTACGATTGCCGCTGCCACATTGCTTCCTCCCTTTCTTCCCCTGGCTACAATAAAGGGGATATCGGAAAGGGACATGATCATTTCCTTTGACTGGACCACATTGACAAAGCCCACAGGAACTCCGATGATAAGCCTGGGATGGATTTTCCCTTCTTTTATCAATTCATAAAGACGTACCAGGGCGGTGGGCGCATTTCCTACTGCAAAAATACAATCTTCTGAAAGCCCTGCGGCTTTATCCATGCTGGCACAGGCACGGGTGGTGTGGTGAAGCTTGGCCTGTTCCGCTACATCCTCATCCGACATGAAGCAGTTGACGGTGCAGCCATGACGTTTTAAGGTGGGTTTATTAATGCCGGCCATTCCCATGTTGGTGTCCGTAATGATTCGGACGCCTTCCTTTAATGCCCTCATTCCTTCCCTGACGGCATGGGGGGAGAATATCAGATTATCCGCATATTCAAAATCAGCGGTGGTATGGATTACCCGTTTGATCACCAGTTCATTTTCCGGATCAAGGACTTTTTTTCCAAGCTCCATGGTTATCAGTTCAAAACTTCTTTTTTCTATTTGTTCGGGTAGCAGCTGTTCCAGTTCTTTAAATTTCATTTGTTTCTCCTTGTGAGTCCGCAGTGGAGCTGGTAAAACCGTAGGTTTTACCAGCTCACGGGCATTCGCCCTATGAAATAGGCCATGATAAGATTTTCTTATGTGCGAGCACAACGAAAATCTTCTCCTGCCCTATTTCACACTGCTCATTGCTTTCGTGAACATTATCCCATAGATCCTTTCCATGTCAAGGCTGTTCCTTAATTGGGCGGCCAGACGCTCATATTGCTCTTCCTTGTATTCCTGGTAGTTAAAGCCGCCATCCGGCTCTATGGTCAGGCCTTTCTTTTTTGCCAATGCTTCTGCAATGGTCATTGCAATCCCTTCTTTATCAAAAAAGCCATGGATATAGGTGCCGTACACGTTTCCTCTCTGGCAGCCGTCCATTTTGGCTAAATGGGAGCCTGACTGGGATTCCATGACATAGGAAAGGGGCGGCACGGATCTGGTGGTTTCTCCCATGTGGATTTCATAACCTTCCACCTCCATGCCTGACAGTTCCTCAAAGATTCCGCCTACGCTGGTGCAGGAGCCTGCTACTCTTGTTCTGGTCTTTTCCTTTCCAAACACGGTACGGACCGGTAAAAGTCCCATGCCCCGTACCGGCATGGCAGCCGCTTCGGATTCCACCTGGAAGGGATCGGAGATGCTTTCTCCAAGCATCTGAAAGCCGCCGCAGATTCCAAATACAGGGACTTCCCTTGCCTGAAGCTTAAGGATTGCCGCCTCCAGACCGCTTTCCCGCATCCAAAGCAAATCTCCAATCGTATTTTTACTGCCAGGCAAAATGACCAGGTCCGGATTTCCCAGATCAGAAACACGGTCCACATAGCGCAGGCATACCCATGGTATGGTAGTGAAAACCTGAAAATCCGTGAAGTTGGAAATTCTGGGCATCCGGATCACGGCGATTTCCACTGCGGTCCGGTCCGTTCTGGCCGTTCCTGCCAAGTGGTTTCCAAGGCTGTCCTCCTCTTCCAGCTCCACATCCATATATGGAACCACACCGGCAACCGGGATGGAAAGCTGTTTCTCAATCATATCCAGTCCTGGTTCCAGAATGGATTTATCCCCACGGAATTTATTGACGATCAGGCCTTTGATCAAGGCTCTTTCATCTGGTTCCAAAAGCATTACGGTTCCGTAAAGCTGTGCAAACACACCTCCCCGGTCAATGTCTCCCACCAGAAGCACCGGGGCATTTGCCATTTTTGCCATTCCCATATTTACGATATCATCCTGCTTTAAATTAATCTCAGCCGGACTTCCGGCTCCTTCTATGACGATGATATCGTATTCCTCTGAAAGCTTATGGAATGCCCGTTCAACCTCGGGCACCAGCTTTTTTTTGTATGCAAAATACTCCCTTGCAGGCATATTACCAATGGATATGCCGTTTACAATTACCTGGGACCCAATGTCATTGGTGGGCTTTAACAGGATGGGGTTCATGGCCGCCTCCGGCTTTACTCCGGCTGCCTCCGCCTGGACCGCCTGGGCCCTTCCCATTTCCAGCCCCTCTTCTGTAATATAGGAATTTAAGGCCATGTTCTGGGATTTAAAAGGTGCCACCCGGTAGCCATCCTGTTTGAATATCCGGCATAAGCCGGCTGCAATCAGACTTTTTCCTGCATTGGACATGGTTCCTTGTATCATGATCGTCTTTGCCATCTGGTTATTTCCCTTCTGTCACTATGGATTTCAATATGGAAAGAAATTCTTCATTTTCCTCCCGCTGCTTGACACAGATCCGGTAATAGGTATCATCAAGCCCTCTGTAATTGGAGCAGGAACGTATCAGGACTTTCCGGTCCAGAAGCTGCTTATAAAGCAGTTTTTCCCGGGTAAGGGCCTCTGGCCTCAAATCCCTGAAAAAAATATAATTAGCCATGGAATCAAAAACCTGAAATCCAAGGGAAGAAAGGGCTGTTTTTAAATACTCCCGTTCACTGGCAATCATCTGCCTTGTTTCCTCTACGTATTCCGTCTCCATAAGCGCTGCCTCTCCTGCCGCCTGGGCAAGGCTTGAAACGCTCCAGGGCTGCCGTATGAGATTCATCTGGTCCAGAACCTTTTTTCCTGTACATATCCCATAGCCCAATCGCAGCCCGGCCATGGCGTATAGTTTTGTAAATGCCTTTAAAAGGAAGACGTTTTCATATCCGCCGCGTCCTATGAGATCAAGGACCGAATACCGGTCCGGCTCCTGCAGGAATTCATTAAAGCATTCATCTACCACGCAAAAGATCCCGCGGTCCCTGGAATATTTAAGAATTGCAGCCATCCCTTCCTTTTCCGCCCCAAAGCCGGTGGGATTATTGGGATTGCATAAAAACAGCATTTGGACATTAATCCCGCCTTTTTCCAGCCAGTCTATCAGTTCCTTTTCATACAGCCGAAACCCGTTTTCCTCTTTTAAGCTAAAATACGAAATATTGCAGGAAGATGCCTTAAGGGCCTGTTCATATTCCAGAAATGAGGGAGCGATCAGCAGGGCATTTTTCGGCTTTAATGCCTGTACAACCTGAAAGATCAAATCCGCAGCCCCGTTTCCGCAGATGATGTTCTCTGCCAAAACGCCGTGAAACCTTGCAAGCTCCTTACGAAGCCTCATGGACCTGCTGTCCGGGTAACAGGAACAGCTGCCGGCTGCTTGATAAAGAGCCTCTTTTACCCCAGGGGGAAGCCCCAGGGGATTTATGTTGGCTGAATAGTCTATTGTAACATTATTGGTATAAATATCTCCACCATGCTGGTATTCCATATTATTTTTCTCCAGTTAAAATATGATTGTCTTAAAAAGTCAAGAGGAACAGCAAACATACAGGAATCAGCCCCAACACATAAGTAACCGTCATAAGATGATTGGCCCTGGGAATATCCTTGTATTCCACCGGTCTTACAGGATCTCCAATGGTGGGCTTTTCATATAGCTTTCCAAAATAACAGGCATCCCCTGCAAGCTGGATCTGCAGCACCCCTGCGCAGACTGCTTCCGTCTGGGCTGAATTAGGACTTTTGTGATTAAAGCGGTCCCTTTTAAATATCATGAGGCCATTCCTGCCGCTGTATGGGTTTTCTTTCTTTCTCATTCCGTAAATAAACTGGCACACATATCCTGCTCCTATCATAAGAGCCGCTGATAATCGGGCCGGTATGAAATTGCAGATATCATCAAGCCTGGCCGCTGCCCGTCCAAACCAGAGATACCGTTCATTTTTATAGCCCACCATGGAATCCATGGTGTTTACTGCCTTGTATAAAAACACTCCCACTCCTCCAAAAAGAGCCATGAAAAGCAGAGGAGCCACGATTCCATCGGAGGTATTTTCCGCCACGGTTTCTACTGCCGCCTTTATGATTCCTTCTTCAGACAAGGCTTTTGTATCCCGGCCCACGATCATGGATACGGCCTGCCTGGCTCCTTCCACATCCCCTCTGGAAAAGGCCTTATAAACCTTCATGCTTTCTTCCCTCAGGGAACGCCATGCCATCATCTGACCGCACATCACGCTTTCTATGAAAAACCCCGCATAAGGGGAAAGGAAGTAAGCAGTCCAAAGAATTGCCGCAGACGTGGTGCCTGTGACCAAAAGCACAAGGATCACCAGCCATAAACCAGCTCTTCTTTCCCCCATTTCATCCTTGGGGAACCTTTTCCTGAGCTTTTTTTCCAGCCAGCTTATGAGAGAGCCAATCCCGCATACCGGATGCCAAAGGAAACGGGGATCGCCAACGCACAGATCCAGAAAGCATCCTGTCAGCACTGCTGCTAAATGTAGTCGTATCATTATTTCATTCCCTGACCTTTTGTCTATTTAATCCGGGTCCCAATTCCGCATACCATACGGTAAACTTCCCTGGAAGTCCTGGCTAATCTTACTGATGCTCTTCCTGACACTTCTCTCCATTCCCTGTCTTCCGGATCAAAAGGCACGATGCCGCAGCCCAGTTCATTGGAGGTAATAATGACATCGGGATTTTGCCCCTGGACCGCCTCAAGAAAGGCATCAACGCTTTTTCCTTCTTTTAAAAGCCGTCTTATATACTCGTGAAGGCCATGGATGACCCGGCATGTCATGGCAGCTTCAAAGCTGTCCCTGCTGCCTTCTGCGATCTCATACTCTTCACCTTTCTCACCTTTGCATACTGATGAATCAAGCGGATATGCCTGCATATCCAATTGATGCCCGGTGATGCGGGGCAAGCTGTTCACAAACAGGGGATTAAAAGGCGTTTTCCCTTCGGTTTCCGCCATTTTTCCGGCACTCTTTGCCAGCTCCATGGCGAAGGCCAGCTTTCCCTGCAATGCTCCGCCTATAATCAATATCATGCTTTCCTCTTTCCTGCCCATGCTTTTTGGGCATAAAGGTATACCCGTAGGGTGTTTCCTCTTTCCTGCCCGCGCTTTTGGGGCATAAAGTTTACTCATAGGGTGTTTACTCTCCGCTCTTTTATAATGATACCAGATGGGAAACAAGGGCCAGTCCTGCCACAAGAGCCAGCTCACACATCTGCAGAAAATATCCTGCCAGATCGCCGGTAATGCCTCCGAATTCCCGCTTTGCCATGGCATAATAATACCAGTAAACAAGAAGAGCGATGGAAAGGACCACGGCAGCAGACAGCATTCCTCCCAGATGCCAGATTCCCCATCCCGCCGCTGCCAGGTACATGACCATGGTAATGGCCACTGTTCTCTTCTGGGCAGCTCCGGAAAAGGAGGCTGCCAGCCCGCTTTCCTTAGCCATGGGAAATGTAACAACAGACAGTCCGCTTAAAGCCCTTGTAACCACAAATGTCAGGCAATAAGCCGGTATCATGACCGGACGCATTTCCAAAAAGGCAGCCAGATAGAGAACCAGGTACACACCGCAGCCGATGATGGCAAACGCGCCTGTATGGGGATCCTTTAATATCTCAAGTTTTTTCTTTCTGTCTCCGTGGGAGGATCTGGCATCCACCACATCCAGAAATCCGTCCATGTGTATGCCTCCTGTTACCAGAATGGGAATCACTACCGGAAGTATCTGTCCGAAATAGCGAAAGCCCAGAGCATTGCAGCCTAGAACGGCCGCAAATTCCAGCAGACCCATGACCACTCCGATAAAAGGGAAAAAGCACATGACATATTTCATCCGCTCTTTTGTCCATTCCATCTGGGGCATTGGGATACGGGAGTACATGGAAAACGCAATAACTAAGCTGCCAAAAAGATTCATATTCCTCCTCCTCATAATACTGAAACCAGGCGGCACGCCCGGCACATAAAATTATCATATCACAGAATAAGAAAAATGTCATTTCCATTCAAAAGTACTGTCTTTGTTTTCATATGATATGAAAATTTCCATTACACCCGCATAGTCCAAACCAATCCAATCTAGAAATAAATTATAACCAGATAATCACCTTAACAATGTTTGTGAACTTATTGCAGTGGACTTATTCAGTAAACTTATTCTGACCATGAAAATTACTGGTAACTCCGATATCTGGGGTTGTACCGGCTGGTGTAATCTGCTTTGCTATGCACCTAAAACATAAAGAGAAACGCTGCTCATCAAACAAAGCAGCGTTTCTCTTTATGTTTACATATTCATTATAACCGGGTTTTCCGGTTTTATATCCTTGACAGTCCCCGGCTCATATGCTTTCTTCAGGGACCCATCAAATATCTGTATTACGGACGGAGAATACCACTCCCCTTTTTCCAAAACATTAATATCATGCCAAGAACACTCACCAAACCTTCCGTCATAACAAATGCCATCCATACCCCCGTCATTCCCCAAATCCGGCTCAGCATAAGCACCATGGGAACAAGAACAACACAGCCCCGCGCCACGGAAACAATAAAGGCATTCATCCCACGCTCGACAGCACTTAAATACATGCATACAATAATATTGATTCCCGCAAAGAAAAAACCGGCAAAGTAGATCTTAAGCCCCTCCCTGGCAAGACGTGCTATTGCGGCATTCTGCTCACTGTTGAACACATTGATCATTTGATCCGAACAGATAAATACCAGAAAATAAATTGCTGTCGCTATTGCCAGGGAGGTGACAACCGCATATTGAAGCAGTTTTTTTATGATAATACCGTTCCCTGAGCCATAAGCTTTGCTGACCAGCGGCTGTATTCCCTGTGCAATTCCAGTAAAAACTGAGATTCCTACCAGTGCTATATTGGCCACAATCCCGTAAGATGCAACACCTAAGTTTCCCTCCAGTTCCAGAATGACTAAATTAAAGGTAATCAAGACAATAGCCGAAGATACCTCTGTAATAAATGCAGCCAGACCAAGACCAAGGATATCATGGACAGCCTTCCACTGAATTCTGCTTCGTAACCACCGGAGACCGCTTTTACCTCTTATAAAGTGGGCAGATAAAACCACAAGACTGATGACGGGTGCCAGGCCTGTGGCAAAGGCTGCACCGAACATCCCCATTCCCAACGGAAACATAAATATATAGTCCAAAATTATATTGGAAAGGCTTCCTGCCAGCATCGCCATCATCGACAACTTAGGATTATTGTCATTTCTTACAAATGCCAGCATGATATTATTCAGGATAAAAAAAGGCGCAAAGTAGAGTATGGTGCTTAAATACGCCTTAGTCAGAGGCAGTGTAGCTGCGTCCGCTCCCAATAATACAGCCAGAGGCCCGGAACCCAGGACTCCTGTGATTGCAAACAGCACTCCTGTCAGAATTCCCAGTTTTAAACTGGCGGTAAAAATGGTATTTATCCGTTTTCCCTCATTCTGGGATTTCAGAATGCTGTAACGGGTGGCACCTCCCATACCGATCATCAATCCGGTACCATGAATCAGGCTGTAAATCCCAATCGAAAAATTCAGTGCCGCCAAGCCTGCAGCGCCCAGTGCCTTTGATACAAAAAAGGTATCTGCCAGTATATAGCAGGAAAGCCCGATCATTCCCAGAATATTAAGGCTCACATATTTGGCGTAGTTTTTTAAGACAGATTGTTCCATCCCATATCCTCCTTTCAACATAAAAAAGGTGTTCTAAAAATATTCCTTCTACGACCTAACGGAATATTTCAGAACACCTTAAAATCCTTTACCCGGTGGCAAAGAACAGGTTATTTATATAAAACCAAAGTTATCATAATACAGTTTTGACAGTTTGTCAATCCTCTGTGACCTTACCCCTTTCTTCATGGTATTTCATAAATTACTTTTCTCATCTTTTTTATCTAAAAGATTTTTTTCAACCCACCGAAACCCCATAATGAGCAGTGTGATAATGATGATAACTACAAATATACTAAGCATTCCCTTCCACATAATATCCAGTGACAGGAGAAATTTTTCAAGCATAACTGGCTCCTTTCTATCAGGCAGCAGAGATTCCCATATAAGGCTGCTGATCATAATAATGTGGTTAAAAGGTTTAAAATAATTCCGCCTGCCAATACAGAGGCAATCTGCCCGGAAACATTGGCCCCAATGGCATGCATCAGCAGATGATTGGTGGGGTCTTCCTTGATGGACAGCTTCTGTACAACACGGGCCGACATGGGGAAAGCGGAAATACCGGCTGCGCCGATCATGGGATTGATCTTATTCTTTCTAAACAGGTTGATGAACTTGGCAAACAGCACTCCTCCAATGGTGTCAAACACAAAAGCAACAAGGCCAAGACCCAGAATTATAAGGGTCTGCCAGGTAACGAACGCTTCTGCCCTCATGCTGAACGAAACAGTGATTCCCAAAAGCAGGGTGATCAAATTTGCAAGAATATTCTGTGCCGCATCTGATAAGCTGTTCAGCACGCCGCATTCTCTGAGCAGATTTCCAAACATCAGAAAACCTACCAGAGAAACAGACTGAGGAGCCACAAATCCGGCAATCATGGTCACTGCAATAGGAAACAGGATCCGCATTCTCTTAGAAACTGTCATGGGATTATAAGGCATCCGGATCAGCCGTTCTTTTTTAGTGGTAACCAGCTTAATGGCAAAAGGCTGGACCAGGGGGACCAGAGCCATGTAGGAATAAGCCGCTACTGCAATCGGTCCGATGTAATTTGATTTAAGTATCTGGGATACCAGGATAGAGGTGGGGCCGTCGGCAGCACCGATAATACCTATGGAGGCTGCGTCAGAAAGGTTAAACCCAAGCAAAACAGCCACGGAAATCGTTAAAAAAATACCAAACTGGGCGGCTGCACCAAACAGCATCATAATGGGATTGGATAACAGAGGCCCAAAATCAATCATGGCCCCGATCCCGATAAACAGGAGAAGAGGCAGGGCTTCCGAGGCTTCGATCCCTGATTCAAACAGCCACTGGATAATGCCATGGGTATTTCCTATGCCGGGAAGAGTCTGATCGATCACGCCGGACATGGGCAGGTTGACCAGTATGGCCCCAAATCCCATGGGAAGAAGGAGCGACGGCTCGTACCCTTTTTTGACAGCAAGATAGATCAGCAAAAAACCGACAAGATACATGATTAGCTGTGGAACGGTAACAGAGGTAAGACCTGACAACAAAAAGCTCATATTTAATCTCCCTTCTTATTGGTACTCCTTTTTATCGGCGAAGCCGTCATATACAACGAAAAGACAAGACCTGCCCTAAATTAGGACACAGGTCTTGTCTTTTCAAATTAAACCAGAACATTACTGTTCAGGATGTTGATTTAACTGCATGCTGATAAAATAGAAGGCCTTTTTAGCCGGCGCATGCTGACTACTCCCCCATATCTGATTCTCTTTACCTTATCATAAATAAAACTGTAAGTCAATGAGGCCCGGCACTTTAATGCAGCAGTTCTTCCAAATGAGGAAGCGGCTTTAAGCTCCTTTTTAAAATCCCCTTCATATAAGCGATCCCAATTCCATAATTAGTAAATGGCACACCTGCATCTGACGCACACTTTCTGCGGAAATCCATCTCCCTTTCATTAAGCATACAGCCGCCGCAGTGGATGATCAGCTTATAGGCTGACAAGTCTTCCGGAAATTCCCGTCCGGAGGAAGTTTCTATCAAAAGCTCTTTCCCCGTATACTGCAAAAGCCAGCGGGGAAGCTTTACGGTTCCAATGTCATCGCACTGCCTGTGATGGGTACAGCCCTCGGAAATCAGGATTTTATCCCCATCTTTTAAATCGCCGATGGCTGCCACTCCCTTCACGGCATCCGCCAAAAAGCCCTTATACCTGGCCAGCAGGATGGAAAAGGAGGTGAGAAGGATCTCTTCCGGCACATCCTTGCTTACCTGTCCAAAGACCTGGCTGTCCGTAATGACAAGGGCAGGCCTGGTTCCCAGCCTTTCTAAGGTTTCCTTTAATTCCGTTTCACGCACTGCCACGGATATGGCACCGGCCTCTAAAATATCCCGGATCACCTGCTGCTGAGGCAGGATAAGACGGCCTTTGGGCGCCGCCTTGTCAATGGGGATCACCAGAACAACCAGATCATATGGATTCAGTAAATCTCCTACGATCCTCATTTTTGTATCCCCGGTATTTACAAGACTGCCGATCCGTTCTTTTAATTCGTGAATGAACAGGCCTTCCGACGCGCTGACAGAAAGTCCGTCGTCATAGTTCTGGGATCCCGTCAGATCACATTTATTATAAGCAACTACATAGGGAATCTTTTTTTTCTTAAACAAAAGGATCAGTTCTTCATCGGTTTTTGTCTTCCCAACGGCCCCATCCACAACTAAGACCGCACAATCAGCCCGGTTTAAGATCTGCTTTGTCTTCCTTACCCGCATCTCTCCCAGAGCGCCCTCATCGTCAAAGCCCGGCGTATCAATGATGACCACCGGTCCCATGGGAAGAAGCTCCATGGATTTGAAAACAGGATCCGTAGTAGTTCCTTTTACTTCCGATACAACGGACAGTTCCTGCCCTGTCACTGCATTGACAACGCTTGATTTCCCTGCATTGCGGCGGCCAAAAAAGCCAATATGCACCCGCTCAGAGGATGGTGTTTCATTAAGTCCCATACCTGTCACCTCTTCCTACCGTCAACTTTCGCCATGGCCGCCGCCAAAATCAGGCTTGCTTAACCTTGGCGGCTGCCTCCGGGATCAGAAACGGAAATCCCTGATTCCTTTTTCTATATTCTTCAAATGGTCTTCACAGATCACACGCACCTTTTCCTTTGGAATATGATTCAGCTCCGCTGCGATCAGGGCCTCACCGACTTTTTTTGTATCTTCGGAAGCGTAATCCATCAAATATTCTTTTAATGTCATCAGGGCATTGGGCTGACAGCAGTTCTGGATCTGACCGCTTTTGCAAAGGCTCATAAAACGGTCTCCCGTACGCCCTTCCCGGTAGCAGGCCGTACAGAAAGAAGGAATATAGCCCATATCCATGAGCCAATGGACCACTTCATCAAGGGTACGCTGGTCCGATACGTCAAACTGCTCTGTATCTGTAGGACGGACCTCCTCCTGGTAACCGCCAACACTGGTTCTGGAACCGCCGCTGATCTGGGATACCCCCAAACGGATCACCTGTTCTCTTACCTTCTGGCTTTCTCTGGTGGAAACGATCATTCCGGTATAAGGAACCGAAATCCGGATCAAAGCACAAAGCTTTGCAAATATCTCATCATCGATCCCATTGTCAAAGGCATTGGGGTCAATGTCATCGGCTTTCTTGATACGGGGAAGGCTAATGGTATGAGGTCCTACACCATGGGCCGCCTCCAGATGCTCTGCATGCATTAAAAGTCCTGCAAATTCATACTGGTACAGCTCCAGGCCAAAAAGGACACCAAGGCCTACATCGTCAATCCCGCCCTCCATGGCCCGGTCCATGGCTTCAGTATGGTAGGCATAGTCGTGCTTGGGTCCTGTTGGATGAAGATTTTCATAGCTTTCCTTGTGGTAGGTTTCCTGAAAGAGAATATAGGTCCCGATCTCTGCCTCTTTCAGCTTCCGGTAATTTTCTACCGTAGTTGCCGCAATGTTTATATTGACCCGGCGGATGGCGCCGTTTTTATGTTTGATGGAATATATGGTTTTAACGCAATCCAGGATGTATTCGATGGGATTGTTCACAGGATCTTCACCTGCTTCAATGGCAAGCCGCTTATGGCCCATGTCCTGAAGGGCGATGACTTCTTTTTCCACTTCTTCCAGTGTCAGCTTTTTCCTGGCAATGTGCTTGTTTTTTAAGTGGTATGGACAGTAGGTACAGCCATTTACACAGTAATTAGAAAGATAGAGAGGGGCAAACATAACGATGCGGCTTCCGTAGAAATCCTTTTTGATCTGTTCTGCCAGATCATAGATTTCCTGTATTTTTTCCGGAATATCACAGGCTAAGAGGACAGATGCCTCCCGATGGGTCAGGCCTTTTTTCAGCCTTGCCTTTGCAATAATCTGGTCAATCAGTTCTACATTGGTTTTGTTTTTCTCCGCATAATCAAGAGTTTCAAGAATTTCTTCGTGGGAAATGAATTCCTCTGCTTTCAGCGATTTCGGATCATACATAGTAATTCTTCCTTTCTTTAGGGTCAGCGTTTGCTTTTCCGTCAGTGGTTTATTAATTTCACAGGTTATTGCCCTGGAAACAGCTGTTTTATTCCTTATCTTTCTTAACTCTTCACTCCCTGATAGGCCGTCTTGGAGCTGACTCCCTTTAATTTCCCGATCTTTCCGGTCAGTGCGGAAATGATGCTCTGAGGCGCATCCACAGCAATGCTTATGATGCTTACCTGCTTTTTCGGATAGGGGATTCCCATGCGGCCGATGATATACTCCCGGTATTCATGAAGGATTTCATTGAGCAGTTCCACAGATTCTTCCTCCTCTACAACAATACCGATTACGGCAATTCTCGTTTCCATGCTTCTTCCTCCGTTCTTTTATCCAGGCAATGAATGCTTTCTTAACGCAAAAAACCACGCCATCAAGACGCGGCAAATCAAAGACTCCTCATATGCCGAACCTTCTACTTCAAACTGTGTTTTTGGTGTCAGGATGCTGTTATATTATTATCATAACATAGATGAGAATTTTTTTCAATTTTGTTTTTATGTATATTTAAATTTGTTTATTGCTTTTTAAGGTGGAAAGACTTTGATATTAGATTGTGCGGATTATAATAGGGCAAAGTCAAGGCCGCCAGCTAAGCTGGCGGCCTGCATTACCCCTGTAAATTTCCCTGTTGCACCTTGAAGAGGCTGAAGGGTTTGTTATTTGCTGTCATCCTCAATATTTTCAAGCATTTTGTTAAGTGTTGATTTAAATACATCCAGGTCTTCAAAAGATATGCCGTTAAGCACATCAGATTTAAATTTTTCTGCAACATCCAGCATGGCTGTTTCAATTTCTTTGCCGCTATCGGTTAAAATTAAAAATTTCATTCTTTTGTCATCGTTGCTGCTGATGCGGTTGACCCAGCCATACCTTTCCATTTTATCTATTAACCTTACAACACTAGGTTCTTTTAGAGACATTTTATCGGCCAACTGCTTTTGGGTGATCATATTATTATTTTTGATATAATATAATGCAATCCATTGGCTTCTTGTTATATTAAAATTATTCAGCCTCTTTTCTAAAGAATCTGCTAAATCCTTTGCACCTTTACAAGTAACAAAAGCAATACAATCATCTAAATTAAACATAATACTCACCATCTGATTTTTTTATATCATATATTAACATAAAACTACCTGGTGCACAATGTTTTTCAAAATCTTTTCCTTATATTATGAAAATTCAAGATGATTCGAGAGGTACCTCTCTATACAGTCCCATACCGCCTGTTCATTATAGTGGGTTTGATACAGTTCCTTTTCACAGGCTTTAAAATCATAAAGCTTCAGGCTGTCAGTGCTTATTTTTACATTTTGAATCATGTCATCAGCGATTGAGATATACACAGACATATTTCCAAATGAATAGTTACGTTCCAGCTCCACATCAAATTTAGGTGACTGGGCAAACATCCAATTGTCAGAGGAGAGGATTTTCTCTAATGGCGGCTGGAAATTATTTTTATTAATATATTCAATATTTTTGCATTCAAAGGTCTCAATAAATGCCTGAATAACTGACTGTGCAGTGATTTCACTGTTTATTTCTGATAGATTTATGACTCTGCTCCTTACGGATTCCACCCCTTTGGACTTTAACTTTATTTTTGACGGTGTAAGGGCATTTTCCAACTGCTCAAAATTTACATTGACCATAACCGTACCATGATACATGTAATTATCGCCGTCCGTATAATATGCATGACCGGAAAATTTTCGGTCTTTGAATAATAAATCATTTCTGCCGCTAAATTCGCAGTCGATCCCAAGCCGCTGCATTGCAGACTGTATGAGCTTGATAAAGTGATCCTGGCCGGCTGATGCCTCTTTTGTAATAAAAGTAAAATTAACATTGCCTTTATCATGGTACACCGCACCGCCCCCGGAAAACCTGCGGACTGCTTTTACGTTATGTTCCCTTAAGTAACCCAGATTGCATTCTGCATACAGGTTCTGGTTCCTTCCTATAATGACAGAAGAATCGTTTTGCCATAAAAACAGATGGATATCTTCCTGGGAGGATAAAAACAGCTGATGCTCTGCAGCTATATTAAAACAGGGATCAAATTCTTCGGATATTACTATTTTTTTCATTATTGATGCAAGGCTCCAATTCCAAAATCCAGTGCGGCTTCATGAATGGTTTCACTGGTAGTAGGGTGTGGGAATATGGTTTCAGTGATTTCTTTTTCAGTAAATCCATTGGCAATCCCTAGTGTCAATGAGCTGATTAAAGAAGAAGCATCGGCGCCTATTACTGACCCGCCTATTATTTTTCCCGTCACCTTGTTTTTGATCAGTTTTATAAACCCCCGCGCCTCATTCATGGTCAAAGCTTTTCCGTTTCCGGCAAAGGAAAATTTACTTATTTCCATGTCAATGCCTTTGATTTTTGCTTCGTCTTCCCCCATGCCCACACTTGCGATTTCCGGTGAAGTAAATATTACATTAGGGACTGCTGAATAATTCATTTCTTTATGCTTTCCTAATATATTATCAATAGCAATAATCCCCTGATGGGAAGCTACGTGAGCCAGTTGAATGATATTTGTCACATCTCCAATTGCATAAATATTGTCAATATTTGTACGCATGGAATGATCTACCTGGATCCCTCTTCCGTTTTCGTTTAACAAAACACCACTCTTTTCAATGGATAATCCATCCAGATTAGGCTCTCTGCCAATAGCCACCAATACCTTTTCACTTACCACTAAATGTTCCCCGGCATTGTTTTCATAGGTAACAACTGCCATACCATCGATGGAACTTTGAATTTTCTTGACCTTTGAACCGGTGTGAATGTGAATGTTACTTTCTTCTGCCATATCCTGCAGCTCCTTTGAAATATCACTGTCGACCATGGTCAGCAGCCGGTCCATAAATTCAATCACATGGACATCAACACCGAAGTTTTTATAAATAAATGCAAATTCCATTCCGATTACGCCACCGCCAATAATGGTTATGGATTTAGGAAGCTTACAATCAGATAACGCTGTTGTGCTGTTCAGAACAAAAGGAAGTTCGATACCCGGAATGGCAATGTTTGAAATTTTTGAACCTGTTGCTACAATAATATTTTGTGCCTTTATGATATAATTTTCCTGGCCTTTTATTGTTATTGTGTTTTTATCCATAAATGATGCCTGGCCGGAAATTACATTGATTTCATTTTTTTTCATAAGAAAATCAATTCCGGAAACAAGTCTGTCTTTTATCTTATCCTTGCGGTCAATTACCTGTTTCATATTTACTGAAATCGGGCCCCCTGCCTCAATCCCAAAGACTGACGCATTCATTACATTGTGGCAGACTTCTGCAGACTTAACAAGGGCTTTTGTAGGAATGCAGCCCACATTAAGACAGGTGCCGCCTAATGCTGATTGCTCAACCAGAGTAACTTTTAAGCCGTTTTTAGCAGCATAAATAGCGGCTACATATCCGCCGGGACCAGCACCTATTATAAGTAAATCGGCAGTCGCTTCTTTAGCGGCTCCCTGTGAGGCGCAATCACAATTTGCTGCCGTGGCTTCTTTATCTGCAGAATCCTCAGCGATCTCAAACATATCAGCATTTGATGCAATGTCCATGCCCTCTTCACATAATATTTTACAAACAGTTCCATCTGATGCGGCTTTAATCTGGCGGTTTCCTTTGGCTGTTTCAACTTGCACAAGTATATCACCGGCAGCGATCTTATCGCCTGTTTTCACATTGATTTTACCTACCTTGCCCATTTTTCCACCAGGAATTATTGACATTTTAATAAGCATAAGTTTTCTCCTTTTCTATAGAAAAAGAGCCAATTTTATAAGATAGGCTCTTTTTCCTTTCAATACTATTTAATCAATTGCCACACCGGATAAAACTAATTTTACACCGTTAGATAAGCAATCACCTACAGGGCAGGTATTCTCAATAAATTTTGCAAACTCTTCTATTTTTTCTTTTGGTTCGTTTGTTTTAAAGTGCATTACAAAACGAATCTCCTGAAAACCATTTCTTACATCTGCCAGTCCCATAAATCCATCCGGATCAAGATCCCCTTCCAGCTCAACATGGAATTCCTCAAAAGTAATATTGTGGGCAGCCGCAAATGCTTTTGCTACGATGGACTGGCATGCGCCCAGAGCACATAACAGGGCTTCCACAGGGTTCATAGCAGTATCCGTACCACCCAGATCTTCCGGCTCGTCAAGAAGGATTTTAAAACCTCTTGAATTTGTTTCTACCTGTAAGCCTTCAGGTAATGTTTTAGCTGTTGCTTTAAAAGTCGTCAACATAATGCCATCTCCTTTTTAATAAGTATTGGATAATAATTTTAACTTGTTAATAATATAACATGTTGCAATACAAAAATCAATAGTTAGCTAAGTATATATTTTATTTATTTATCATTTTTGCATATCCTCAATGTAATTAAGCCAGAATTTTGCCTGAGCCTCCTTCCAATTCCAATAATAGCCCCTCTTTCTTCGGCTGTATCTCTCCCACTGCCAGGTAAATCGATTACTTACTTCTGGATGCAATTGCTAAATTAAAAAAAGTTCCTTTCCAATAAGAAATTCATAACGGAATTCTCATCGGAAAGGAACTTTTTATCCTGGAAATTGTAACTTACAATTTCAACAAATAATCCCTTTGTGTTTATGGATGTTATTTACTATAAAGTCCGGGAAAATGGACGCATTATCAAATGGGCTGCCTCTGTGGTACTCAGAGTCACTCCAGATTGGAAAGAAAATAGGCATTGCTGCAGGCAAAAAGCCCCTTCTCATCCTTACATTCCACACGGATATAGGTTTCGTTCCCTTGAAGAAGGAACCTTGCTTCTGTAAGGGGTTCTCCCTGTACGGCAGCTCTGCGGCAGGATCTGGTGGTGTCCGTGATCCCACAGATAGCCTGAACCGGCCCGGTCTTTACCACCAGCTCTTTGCCCTCCACATAAAGCTCTTTTATCTCCGGCCCCATGGAGCTGTAGAAATGGCCTTTTACCAGCCCATTTATAACTGCGTCATAGCTTAGGCTTTCCGCCTTTATCATGTTAAAGCCTCCAAAAGAATCGCACAGAGGATTATCAAACGGATGGCCGTTGTGATTATCGTCTGTTGCCAGGCACCACAGCTGTTTGCCCAGGCGAAGCATTTCATCATAGGCCTGAGGATTATAACCGTACAGTCCGTCATGCTCACAGCCGTAATTATAGATTTCCATGGCAAAAAGCCCGTTTAGGCCTTTATAATCGTTGTAGTTCTGCAGGGACCAGTAAGGATGGTTATAGCAGGGGAGAAACCCCAGTTTTTTCATCTCTTCCAGATATCCGTTAATATAATCAAAGTCCCCATACTTGCATTCCGGGCAGATTCCCTGTTCTTTTCTGGCCCGCTCATATCCGGGCTTCGTATCGTACAAATTAATATGATACGTCTTATCTTCCGGACGCAGTCTGTCCGGGCTTATCTCATTGATGTCCACCTCTACAGCAGCAAGGGCCAGGAATTCCTCATCGTTTAATTCTTCATGGTTCCGGTAGATCCTGTGATCCGTAAAGGCCATAATCTGATACCCATGCTTCTTATAGTTTTCCTTGGCCTCTTCCGGCGTCATTTTTCCATCTGATATGACCGTATGGCTGTGAAGGTTTGCTTTATAAAACCTTCCGGCCTCCGGCAATAAATAAATTCTGTCTTTCAACCTTTTTTCCTCCCATCCTTCAAGCGGATATTCGCAATCCGCAGCCCTGCCTGATCCGGTTAAATGCCGTTTTGAAGGAACCGCTTCCACCGGGCTTTTCCGGCCGTGCATACCGCGGCTCCCAAAAGGGCAATGATAATCCAGATCAAAATGGTGGCATCCCAGCCCGCTTTCTCAGACAATACTCCGATTCCATAGGCAGAGACCGCTCCTCCCGCATAAGCGGAGGAATTCAAAATCCCGGAAGCAGTGGAGGATTTCCCGTAAGGGGCGAAATATATGGGTACCATGCTGACCAGCATGGTATTCACTGCCATCATTGCCGTGGTTGCCAGGCCAAATAAGATCAGCACAGTTATCACGGATCCGCCATTATAAAGCCTTAACAGAGTCAGCGCTGCCGCACATAGAACAAAAAATGAAGCAGATGTGGCAATCTCGCTTTTAAAAATCTTCCTGTTTGCAATGGAAGCCAGATAAACTCCGCTTAAGTTTAACACCGGTATGACAGTGGTGCTGATAATGGAGATTACGGATTCCATATGGAATTCTTCGCGGATATAGGTGGGAATCCAGGTGGTCACTCCATCCTTTAAAACTCCCTGAAACATCAGTCCAAAGCAAAAGAAAATCATACCGGAAACTAAAACCAGCTCCCACATGGAAGCCTCTGCCTGTTTTTTATCCTGGGAAACAAGGATCTGGTCTTCTAAAATTCCGTTTTCTTCCACATCTTTTCTTATTTTGCGGCTGCCCACGAACCAGATCAGGCTGATGGCTGCCAGACACAGGGAAGAAAAGAAAAAGACCGTTCTCCAATGAAATTTCCATACAATGAGCGCAGTCAGCCCATATGCTGCAAACGTGCCTATGGGAACGCTGCTGTTGATGTTTACACAGAATTTTTTCTGGTTGCATGTGGGAATCCAGTTGGAAAACAGTTTAATGATCGGCGACCAGATCAAGGACTGAAATAAGCCATTGATACACCATACCACCGCCATCTGCCAGACAGATCCGGATAGTCCCATTGCCCCATTGCAGATTCCCGAACCCAGAACCCCTATGAAGATCATCTTATAAGGTTTTTTCTTATCTCCCAGTATTCCGCTGAAAAGCTGTCCAATTCCATAGGAAAAAAAGAATGCGGTTCCTATAAAACCTGCCGCTCCTTTTTCATATCCTTCCACCCTGATAATTTCCGTTAAAGAGGCGGAATAATTCAGCCTCCCAAGATATGTAGAAAAATAAGCCGCCCAGCATAGCCAGAACAGCATGGACTGCATTTTTTCTGACTTGATCTTTTTTTGTTGTATCATTCTGTCCAAGTTTATGTCTCCTGATCTGTGATGAATTTTAAGGGCAGGTCTTTCAGGAAATATGCATTGGAATTTGCATACAGCCCGTTTTCACTGCGGCATACCACACGGATGTAGCCTTCTCTTCCCGTTAAAGGAAATCTTGCCTCATTCACTGTTTCTCCGTGAGGCGCTGCTTTCATGCGGCAGTTCTTGCCTTCCATTTTCATGTAAATCTTCTCTACCGGGCTGGTTTTTACCACCAGGTCCCTGCCTTCGATATAGAGGGCATGGATCTCAGGACCCATGGAACTGTAGAAATCACCCTTTTTTAAGGCCTCCATCACTGCCGGATAGGTAAGCTCCTTGGCTTTGATCCTTATAAAGCCTCCAAAAGAATCACAGAACGGATGGCCCAGGGGATATTCATTCTGGTTGCCGTCTGACGCCAGGCAGTAAATTTTCTTCCCGCAGCGCAGCATCTCATCATAAGCCTGGGGACTGTAACCGTTCAGCTCTAAAAGATCGCTGCGGTAATGATAGACCTCCATGGCAAAAAGCTCTTCAAGCCCTGTATAATCCTCGTAATTCTGCGTGGACCGGTATGGGTGGCAGTCACATGCCAGAAAGCCCAGCTGCTTCATCTTCTTTATGCAGGCATTGATGCCGGAATAATCATAATTTCCGGCTTCCTTCCCACATGCTCCTGCCTTCTCTTCCTGCATCTCATCCGGACTGCTGTCATAGAAATTAATGTGAAAAGCTCCTCCCCGGGCCTGCTCCCTGTCCATAGGTCCTTTCCTTAGCTCCGCTCCAAAGCCTGCCAGAGCCAGAAAATCCTTTGTGGTCAGCTCGTGGTGAGGGCAATATTTCCCGTGATCCGTAAAGGCCACGATCTGATAGCCTCTTTTCCCATACTCCTCTTTCACCTGCTCAGGCGTCAGCTTTCCATCGGAAACCGTTGTATGGCAGTGCATATTCGCTTTATAAAAATCCCCCTCTCTGGGGAGAAGATAAATCAGTTCTTCCATTGCTCTTCCCTTTCCTGCCGGTTCTTTCTAAACGGAAAAGAAAGCGCTGCCAAATGCCATGGCAGCGCTTTCTCATTATTTCTGTGCTTCTTTTATCGCTTCATTTGCTCTGTCCTGAATTGATTTCATGGTATCTTCCAGTGATTTTTGTCCCTGGCCGTATAACTGGCCTTCCTCGGTATAAATCTGTCCAATGGTCGTATCAGCAGTACCCATGATCTTTTCACTTAAGTATGCTCTGCTGTTATCAAACCAGCCTGCCATAAAGTCTTCCACTGTTAAGTTGTCATCTTTAAATTTAGGAAGCAGGCTGCTTTCGATATAGGCTTTTGCTTCGTCTTCTGTTAAGATTTTGGCAGGAACACGTCCGTAGCCTAAGGTATACTTGTTTTCACAAATAGTTTTGATTGCTTCAAATGCTGCTTCTTTGTTCTTGGATGTCTTGGGAATCGCATAGCAGCTTGTAATAGTTAAAGAAGATGGATCAGTTCCTTCCGGATAAGGCATTGGAAGGATTCCAAGTTCCCAGTCTCTTGGGTATTTTACCTTATCAGATAAAGCACTTGCTACCCAGCCGCCGTATACGTACATACCAATGTTTCCATTTACCATAAAGGAGTTATATGGATATGTGCCGGAAGCCAGATCCAGACAGTTAGGCTGAATCTTCAACTCATTGCCCAGGCTGAAGAACCACTTCATGGCATCGGCATATGCCGGATCATCAAAATTAGCAGTTCCGTCTGCCTTGTAAGCAGATATTCCCTTCTGTGTTGCCAGCATATAGTTGCATGCAACGTCATCACTCATAAAGGAGCCCCAGACATTTTTATCAGGATCGTTCAGCTTTTGGGCTGTCTCTACATATTTTTCCCAGGTCCAGTCTTCTGCGGTAGGATAAGGTACGTTTGCTTCATCAAAGATCTTCTTGTTATAATAGGTCAGCCAAATATCTTTTTCTGCTGGAATTGCATAGGTCTGATCTTCAAATTTTACAGTCTGGCCACCATACAAAGTGTCCATATCATAATTATCTGCTTTTGCAAGCTCATCAATCGGCTCTAAAACAGCAGCTTTGTAGAATTCTTCTAATTGAAGAGGAGTTCTGCCTATAATGTCCATATCTTCTCCGGCCATCAGGCTTACAAGCACCTTGTCCATTTCTCCTGCTTTTGAAGTAGGAGTAATGAAAAATTCTACATTAATACCTGTTTTTTCTTTGATTAATGCTATCATTTCTTTTGTTTCCGTACTGGTTGCAGCATTATCTGTCAGAGCCCATTTTACTGTTACACCGTCAAATGGCTTGTCGCTGTCTGTCTTTTGAGTTGTTTCTGCTGCTTTACTGTCCGTACTGCCATTAGTATTATTGCTTTTACCACATCCGGCCGTACTTAAAACCATGGTTGCAGCTAAGCTTAAAGCAGTGCCGCGTCTTAATGCACTTTTTAATTTCATATCTGTTACCCTCCTTTTATTTATAATCCCATTATAGCTGACATTTTATCTGATTTACATAGGTTGTATTTTAACTTTATATGTTATTTTTATCATTCTATGGATTTTTTTTAACAAAAACCGATTTTTTTATCCATATATACCAATAAACGAAAGAGTCGGCTCTATCCTTGAATCTAAAATTTGTATAATCAGTATATCCGATTCTATCTGGGGAAAGCGGGCGATCTTTTTATAGCCTACGGTAGTTCCCTTATATAAACTTACAAGGATTCCATTTTTCATGGATAAAATTTCAAAAGCCTCAATTCTCTGGCTTTTTAATATATTTTCTTTTAAAATAACTGCTGAAATCTTTTGGGGAGCATTCCAGGAAATCTTAAATTCTGCCTTAGGACCTTTTCCCTGATAGTAAGTTTCATAGTCATCCGTTTGTACACCATTTACCGGATTCCACTCATTTTCTTCTTTGACCAGAATTTCGGTTCCTTCTGCCAGGTTATTCCCGTATCTTTTTTGTATTTCCCTGCCCAGCTCCTGCAGCCTTTTTACATCTTCCTCATGAAGGAGCCCGTTTGGCATGGGAGGAATATTTAAAAGAAGTGTGGTATTTCCCCCTACGGATTTTTCATAAATATCCATCAGGTTTTCCAGGGACCGGACTTTATCATCTTCTTCCGGATGATAAAACCAGCCCGGCCTTATGGATACATCCACTTCTGCCGGATACCAGATTAAGTGTTGTTCCTGTCTTAAACGTTCCCTGCTTCCTAAATCCTCTTCCATACTGCTTATTACCCTTTGACGGAAAGACGGATCATCTGCATGCTGGCTTAAAGCTGCCACCCGCTCCGCTACAGATAAATCTGATGGTACAACGCTCCATTCACTGGGCCTGGTATCACCTGCCTCATTGCCGCACCACCGGACATCCGGCCCGCTTACGGAAATGCAGGCACCCGGCATATAGTTTCTTACGGTATCATAATAACGCCGCCAGTCATAGACCTGTTTTTTGCCATTAGGGCCTTCTCCGCAGGCACCGTCAAACCAAACGCTGAAAATGTCTCCATATCCGGTAAGCAGTTCAATAAGCTGTGCCACAAAATAATCATCATACGCTTTTCCCTGTCCATAGGTTTTCTGATTCCGATCCCATGGAGAAAGATAAACACCAAATTTCAGGCCGGCCTTTTTACAGGCTTCTGCCACTTCCTTTACAATATCTCCTTTTCCATTCAGATAAGGACTGTACTTCACAGAATGATCGGTGTATTTGCTGGGCCATAAGCAAAATCCGTCATGGTGCTTGCAGGTAAGGATCGCTCCTTTCATCCCTGCCGCCTTAACGGCTTCTGCCCATTGGTCTGCATCCATTTGATCCGGATTAAAGACCTCTGCTGACTCTGTTCCATATCCCCATTCCGTTCCGGTAAAAGTATTCACCGTAAAATGAAAGAATGCATAAAATTCTGTTTTCTGCAGCATGACCTGTCTGTCAGACGGAACAATTTTTATAAGCCTTTCATCTAATTGATTCATTTTTACTCTCTTTTCTACCAGTAGGTCTCCCACTGTTCTGTCAGGCGTATCAATGCTTCTGTATAAAAGTAATCTCCCCACAGGGTACATTCATTAACACCACTATCCTTTACCGTGTTATAAGGAGAACTTTTCGCGTAAGTAGAATGAAGTAATATTCCGTTGGTATTTTCACCGGAATGATATAAACAATGCTGTGTCAGCGCCTTTATCAAACGTTTTGCATGCTGCCGCATATCCTCTGCTTCATCCGGTTCTAAATATTTTGCCATTTCAAGCATTCCGCAGGCTGCGATTGCCCCGGAAGAAGAGTCCCTTGGTTCCGTACTGCCGTCTGTAAAATCAAAATCCCAATAAGGTACCAGATCCCCTGGTAAATGCTCCAGAAAACATGCTGTGATCTTTCTAAAGCTTTCTATATACATTGGATCAGGACAATATTTATAAGCGATTGCCGAACCATAAATTCCCCATGCCTGGCCTCTCGCCCATATGGAGCCGTCCCGGTACCCCTGTGCCGTTACTCCCCTCACCGGATTTCCTGTTTCCGGGTCAAAATAATAGGTATGGTATGTAGAAGAATCTTCACGGACCACATATTTCATGCTGGTCCGGATATGACGAAGGGCAGTTTCACGGTATTTTGTATCCTTTGTTTCCTCTGACGCCCAAAATAACAGCGGCATATTTAAAAGACAATCAATAATTAACCGGTATTCTTTGGGATCGCCCAGCTTTCCCCAGGCCTGGAAAAATTCTCCTTTAGCCTGAAACCGCCCCATCAGATTATCTGCTGCCATCAAGGCAGTTTCTCTTGCCAGCTTGTCACCGGTAAGCTTATACGCTGCCACACAGGAGGGTGTATATAAAAATCCCATATCATGATGATCTACTACAATTCTTTTGACCAGACGTTCCTGAAAGCCTGGTATTTGATGAAGGGCGGCTTCTTTAAAAGCCGCCTCCTTTGTATGTTCATATGCCAGCCATAGCTGTCCGGTCCAGAATCCATTGGTCCAATCATCATTTTCAGTCCCAGGATAGATCTGGTTGACGCTGCTTGCCGCCGGGAAACTATCATAAAATTTTGAAATATTATTTTTAATTCTGGTGACCACATGATTCAGCGCATGACGTGCTTCCTCTATGGTGACAGCCTCATAGGTTTCAAGTGTTTCCATTGTCTGCATAAGGATCATGGGTCCTTTCTAATTTTGTGAAGATGAAAACCACAAAATATCATTTGCCTTTAACTGCATCGGGCACTCTTTGCCATTTCCGTCATAAATCACGGTTTCCTGAGGCTCATAAGTATTATTTACAATACAATATTTTCCGGTAGCCGGATAATAATTGACTTCCACATTATAGTTGCTGCTATACCATTTCTTCATTTCCTGCTCCATGCCTGCTGCCCAGAAAATTGCCCGGTAAAGCATTCTGGAGTTTTCAAAGGAATAGGGGATTCCGCTGATATATACGCTTCTTCCGTCTCCGAAATGGTTGACAGCCATCTGGACATCTTCCCCGTCCTTTTTTAAGATCTCCGCTTCGGAAAGAGCATAGATGTTCTTCATCCCTTCCCCGAAATTAATGTTCCCGGAAGATTCCTCTGTAATAAAATGACTGTGCTCTTCCCAGTTATATTTATCAGTTGACATAGAAAAGCCCACTTCTTTGTTTACGCCAAGGACGTTTGCCAGGGTAAAATACCTGCCCTGGTATTCACAAGCTGACGGCTCTCCCACTCCGATGAATCCGCCACCAAGGGCTACAAAGGCTTTTACAGCGCTGCTGACCTTGGGATTGGTCCAATAAGCCCCGCCGCTGGGAGCTGTGTAGGCATCGCCCACATTGATCACTACCCTGCATTTCTTTAATACATCCGGATCTGCGATCACGTCCTCAAAGCTGATAAACTCCACATCAAATGGCATTCCGCTTAAGGCTTCCAGCACTCCGGCATAGGAATAGGTCTGCTTATAATCAATGGCATGGGCTACCATATGGGTTCCCCAGGAACGGATCTTTCCCCAGGAGTTCAGCACTCCCACCTTAAAGTGGCTGTATGGGCTTTGTCCTCCCACATTTTCATAAAGAAGACGGAATTCATCACAGACTTCCTCAATGTATTGGATAAACTCTGGAAAATCCAGGGCTAATTTTAAATATCCGCCGTAGCCGATCCGGTCAACCGGTTTTCTTAAGATGGCCCGCCTTGCGGTCACCCAGTTTACTTTTGCCTCTTTGATCGGGTCTCCTCCTTCACAGAATACATCCGGGAAGAAGTAAGGCAGAAAACGGCCTTCCGTATATTTTACTCCCGGAATATCGGAAATCAGGCGAAGAGTGGTTCCATTTCCCACGCTTCCCACTACCGCATCCAGTCCTACGTTTTTAAAATACTCTCCAAACGGTTCCGTTCCGATCCAGTGATCTCCCAAAAACATCATGGCTTCCTTGCCGCAATCATGGCAGATGTTCACAAGGACCTTCATGAGCTTAGAAACCTCTCTCTGCTGGAATTCCTGGAAATCCCGGAACTCCTTTGACGGCACCCGGTTGGTGTTGTTATGATACCCCTGGTCAATGATGTATTCCGGACGGAAGGGATAACCTACCTCTTTTTCAAACTGTTCTAAAATATAAGGGCTGACACTGGCGCTGTATCCAAACCAGTCAACGAATTTTTCTTTTGCAAATTCATTAAATACAAGGGTGAACTGATGGAAAAACGTTGTGAAACGCACCACATTGCTGTCCGGGTTTTCCTCCATCCAGAGCTTTAATTTTTCGATCACATGGCCCTGGGTCTTAGGCTGGCGCACGTCAAAGGTGATCTGATGCTCCACATCCTGCCAGTCATTGGTAATAAAGTTATACATATGAACCGGATCCCAGATGATGAACGCCAGGAAACTTACGGTATAATCGTGATACCTCTCGGGCTTTACAATGATGACTTCCTGGGTATTTTCATTATATTCCCATGCATTCGCTGCTAAGGGTTCTCCTGTTGTGCGGTCCACGACCTCCCACCAGCGCTTGATGTCGTGAATGGTATTTGGCTTTAACTGATCCTTATACAGATGCTTCATCAAAGGAATGCGAAGCTCTCCTTCTTCCATTGCGGTGTAAAACTCTGTCATCAAATATACCTGCTGGACTTCATCCGGGTTTGCATTCGCCCATTGGTTGTCCTTTCTGGTAGTATAATAGGTGGAGTAGATCTTGACAGGCATTTTTTTAAGCTCATCCGGCATATTGGTCCCGTCACAATCCCGCAGAGCATCGGCTCCCCATCGCTTTGCAATCTCCTTAGTCTCCTGAATCATATCCACGTCCGTGGGAACAGTGACTCTTCCGGTAAGTTTTTTTTCCATCTTATATCCCCTTTCTATCTCGTCATTTCTAATTCCAAAGGCATTTTAACCTGCCTTGCATTTCATTTGTTATCCCTTTACACCGGAGGAAGCAACGCCTTCGATGAAAAACTTCTGGCAAAACAGGAAAGCTATCAGAATGGGCAGAAGCACAGCCGTTGCGGCAGCCATCTGACTTCCGTAATCCTGGATCAGGCCGGAGGAGAAAAGCTTTACTCCAACGGACAGCATCTGCTTATCCATGGTTGAGATGTACAGATACGGTCCCATATAGTCGTTCCAGGACCATGTAAAGGAAAATAGTGCCATGGTCGCAATAGCCGGTTTTGCCAATGGGAAAATGATCTGCCAGTAAATGCGGAAATGACCGCATCCGTCAATTTTAGCCGCTTCACTTAAGGAGTCCGGAATTGAAACAAAGGACTGGCGCAGCAGGAATACAAAATACACGTCAACGCAGCTTGGCAGGATCAATGACCACATGGTATCCAGGATATGCAGATTTTTAAAGATCATATATCTGGGTAAAATCATGATATCGCTGGGTATCATCATGGCTGACAGCAGGACAAGAAATATTGCATCTTTTCCCTTAAATTTAATCCTTGCAAATCCATATGCCGTAAAGCTTACAAAAAATATCTTAATTACAATGGTAAGGGCCGTCATGACAACCGTATTTAAATACCATTTCTGAAAGTTATAAATACCATTTGTTAATAATGCCTGAAAGTTCATCAGGGTGGGATTTTCCGGAATCAAATGCCACGGAAATTTCATGACCTCTCCGCTGACCTTAAAGGAAGAGGAGATCATGAACAGGAATGGAAAATTAGATACCAGCCCGATCAACAGGATGAAAACTGTAAGTGCTATCTTTAAACTTTTCTTTTTGCTTGTCATTGATGTTCCCTCCCTTAATAATTAACCCATTTTTTCTGTCCGCGCCACTGGATCAGCGTTACGATCATGACCAGTGCAAACATGACGAAAGCCATTGCACTTGCCAGACTGGTTTCATATTTTGTAAATGCAGTACGGACAATATTTACGGACATAACGGTGGTCGCCTGTCCCGGACCTCCCTCAGTAAGAGCCTGTATACAGGTAAAGTTCTGGAAGGAACCGATAATGGAGCTGATTACCAGGAAAAAGGTGGTGGGGGAAATCATAGGTATGATGATGCTGCGAATCCGCTGCCATTTTGTTGCACCGTCAATCTGGGCGGCTTCTAACAGCTCAGCCGGCACCTCCTGCAGTGCTCCAAGATAAACCACCATGTTAAGGCCAACGCCCTTCCATACGGAAATCATAGCCACAGTAGGAAGAGCCAGCTTTAAGTTCAGTAAAAGTAAGGGCGGATCAAATCCCATATTTCTTAAAGCAACAATCACAGGACTGTTATTTCCCAGCAGTACTTTAAAGATTACGGCCACTGCCACCATATTGGATACATAAGGCATGAATACCAGGGAACGCATGGCCTTTTTCATATAGACCCCGTTATTTAACATAAATGCCAGCACAAATCCAAGGATCATGATAAGAGGCACATATACCAGGGAATATTGGAAGGTTCTTATGAGGGAAGCCATAATTTCCTTGTTGGTGAATACTTTTATAAAGTTTTGAAGCCCTACAAATTTAAGATTGTCTAACCTTGTAATATATTTCATGTTTAAAAACGACATCACAATTGCAATTACAAAAGGAATGCCGGTGAAAACAGTGAAAAAAATCAGGTAGGGCGAAATAAACAGCCACCCATACCTGTTCTCTTTTTTCTGGGCTATGGATGCCTTTTCCTTTGTTTTAAATACTGGTGTTTTTTCCTTGCTCATGGGCCTGCCTCCCGCTTTTTATTTTAGGTAGAAAGGCTCATAGGAATAAAAACCTTTCTCTTACTTCTATTCTAACGGATTTTTTCCCAATAAACATAGGTCGATTTTTGTATTTGTTGGTTATTTTCGATTTTTAACCTGTTTTATTTACTTTTCCTGAATTGGATATTCGCAATCCGCTTCGCTACTTGATGAGGTTAAATTGCCATGCTCGTCAATATCCTCTACGGTAATCCTTGGGATCCGTATAACGGTCAGGGTTCCTGCATCCTTTTTGCTGTAGATGGAAACAGCCCGGTCCACTCCAAAGTACAGCTTGATCCTGGATTCTACGCTGTGAAGTCCGATGCCGCTGCTGCGCCGGTTCTGCTCCTCTTCATCCTTTCCTGCTTTTCCAAATCGGATCTGGTCCCGTATTTCCCTTAATTTCTCCTTGTCCATTCCTCGGCCATTATCCATAACTTTTATCACGACCCATTGGCCTTTTTCTTTGACCGTAAGATGGATCATCATGGGCTGCTTTAAACCTGTCATACCGTAGAGGAAGGAATTTTCCACCACTGGCTGCATAATTATTTTTAGGGAAAACAGTTCATGGATCTGCCGCATATCCGTCCGAAGATCGAATTCAAACTCATCCTTATAACGGTTTTTCTGAATTTTTACATAAGCCATAAGATGTTCGATCTCATGTTCCATTGGAACGATGACCTGTCCTCCGCTGATGGATAATCGGTACATTCTTCCAAGAGAAGCAGCTGTCCGGCCAATGTCCGGCCTTCCTGCCTCATTGGACATCCATACGATATTTTCCAGGGTATTATAGAGAAAATGGGGATTGATCTGGCTCATGAGCACTTCCAGCTCCAGTTCCTTTTTCTTCCGGTCAGACTGCAGCCCTTCAATGATATGGGTATTGATCCGTTCCAGCATGGAATTGTAATAGCGGATCATATCTCCCACTTCATTTTTCTGTTTTACCTCAACATAGGCGTTTAAATTTCCTCCGTACACCTCTTTCATGGAAGCGTTAAGCTTTCCAATGGGGTCCATGAAGCTCTTGTATAAATATAATATCATCATGGCGCAAAAGCCCACACATGCCACCATGACCATGAAAATTCTGTAGTAGAGCACATCCACTTCCCTTGTGACTGATTTTATGGGAACTACCATAACGATCTTCCAGTCATTTACATCGGAAGCCTTTACCTGGATCATTTGATTTCCGAAAGCTTCCCATCCTTCTTTTAAATCTCCCATCTGATCCAGGATCTTTCCTTTCAGCTTTTCTGAAATCTCTCCTGCCTCAACAGCCTTTTCATTACTGGAGGAAATCAGTTTTCCATCTTCTGTGATCACATAGATATCACCTGGAATGGATTTTGCCAGCTCCGCATATTGATCATAGATATCCCGTTCTTTTAAGGCAAACAGCTGCACATACTCATATCTTCCCTTTGTCCAGGAATAGATCCTTCGTATGCCCACTACGGCCTTTCTGGCCCGGACCTCCCCTGGCATGTCGCTGAGAAGGAAATTGTCCTGAAGGGGATACCAGCGGAATTTCATCAGGAGGTCAGGGTCCTCAATGTTCATGGCCCGCAGTTTCTGAATCACCTCTTCTGTATCATTATTGGGGTCCAGAAAATTAAATAATTCTCCTTTGTACGTATATATGGCGCTGATCCTCACCCGCTGGTTCAGCATATCGTAAGCTCCGAAAATGTTGCTGTAAATCTTCACAATATCAAGCTTTTTATACAACTGCTCCTGTGGGGAATATTCTTTTTCAATGTATTCATCAAGCTGGTCATTGGCCGCAAAATTATCGGAAACGCTGTAAATGTCCTGAAGCTTTGCATCAATCTTATTGGCAATATCCGTGACCCGGCCCTGCGTCGTGCGCATGTACTCCTGCCTCATAACCTTTCGCGTATGCCAGAACAGTATGGTTATGATCACAATAACCGGGATAAGCACCTGGAGAATGCCATACAGCATCCTGCGCTTTAATCCGATATTTCTTTTCTTTGCCTGCCCCTTTCCCTTATTCATTTTCATTGTTTTTTTCTGCACTTCCTCCCTCCGGCTGGATAATGTTCCGGTACTCTTTCGGACTTATCCCGTACTTTTTCTTAAACAGCTTAATATAGTTGGATACATCGGCCCAGCCCATTTCCTCGGAAATTTCATAGATCTTCCTTGCAGGATCCGCAAGAAGCTTCTTGCTTTTTTCCAGTCTCTTTGTAATGATGTAATCGCTGAAATTGCACCCAAATTCATTTTTAAATATTTTGGAGATGTAGGCAGAATTCTTATGCACCTTTGACCCCACGTATTCCAGGGAAATCTGATTGGAATCATACTCCTCATCCACAATCTCCCTGATCTTCTGGGCAAGGCTGCTCTGGCTCTTCCATTCTCCCTTCATATCCGCCATTTCCTTTGAAACCTCCCGAAGTATCCGGGATAAAAATTCTTTTTTCTCCTGAAGGCTTTTTAAGGGATAAATACCGGTATAGGTGCAGTCCAGCCTTTTCATCACTTTCTCCAGCCGGACGCCATAGCGCAATAATGCCCGGGACAGATTAAACAGCAGCTCAAGGCTTAAGCGGTTAATGTAATCATAATCCAGAATCACCTTTCCCTTGAATTCAGAAAAAATCCCATTTAAAATTTCCTCTGCCTTATTTTCTTTCTGTTCCATGATTTCCTTTAAAATCTGGCCTGTATCAAAAGAAACCGCATAGTAATCAAAATCTGCTTCCTGTATCTCCTTATAGGTCATGACCAGGTTCTTTCCCTCGCTGTAGATCTTCTGGCTGGCACAGCATTTTGCCTGTTCATAACACTGGGGAAGCATCTGGAAATCTGTATAAAAATTGCTGATACCGGCATAAATGGGAATGCCGCTCTCCCCCATGATCACTTCTGCCATGTCCCTGACACAAGAATACAGTTCCTCTTCCTGAAGTTCTTCTCCGGCACTTAAGATCCCGGTTATCTTTTCCTCAAAGTTCAGGACATAGGTTCCGGCAATCCCTTCTTTTGAAAACTTTTCGTTTAATATCTTCTCCACCTTTATCTGATCCTGATAGAAGGCGTTTTTATCTTCCGTATTTGGCACATCCAGATGGATCAGGATCACACCGTACCAGTTTTCTCCCTTGCGGAAGAATTCTTCCTCCATCTCTTCCTCATGATAGCCATATCCCTTGATCAAAGCATTGAACGTACTTCTAAGCTTTAAGCTCCTGCTCTCTTCATAGGCTGACTTTAATTCTCTTTCTTCTAATTCCTTTTTTCCTTCCTCGTCAAGACGTTCTTTTATTTTCCGGAAGGTCACTTCAAATTCATCAAGGTCCGTGGGCTTTAATAAGTACTCCATGACCCGGTTTTTAATGGACATCTGCAAATATTCAAAATCATTGTATCCGCTTAGGATAATGATCTTGATTTCCGGGTAATGCTGGCTCAAATGCTTCATCAGCTCCACCCCATCCATTTCCGGCATCCGGATATCAGAAAGCACCACATGGGGTTTGTCCTTTTCGATTTGTTCCAGCGCTTCTATTCCATTGCCGCAGACGCCGCTGATAACAAATCCCCATTTTTCCCATTCAATGCTGTTTGCAATTCCGTATGCAATTGACTTTTCATCTTCCACTATCAGTAGTTTATACATTTCAGACCTCCATCCCGCCATATTATATAACAAACTTCATTATTTACTCAAGCTTCTTTTCCGTTCGCCTGCCGGATCAATCTTTTCGCTGTTTTTAATCGTTAAAAAAACCGCTGTGCTGCAGCTTGGGTAAGCCATTGCACAACGATTTTGATTCATTTCTTCACCACGACCGGGATTCCGGCAACCACCTCAATCACCACATCAGAAACTTCTGCTATTTTCTGGTTGATCTGGCCAAGAACCTTCCGGTAAGCCATGGTCTCACTGCTGTAGCTGTCACCATCGGAAAAAACCTCATTTGTCACGATGACAATATGTTCAGCCTTTTCCTTTATTTTCCCGATTCCTTCCAAAATCTCCGCTGCTGCCAAAGCTCCCTCCAGGCATGGGGCTTCCCCCTCTTCCCCCAGACCAAAAAGCTCATTGGATACCAGATTTGACATGCATTCTAAAAGAACTACGGTGGGCTGCCTGTTTATGTCCAGCTTGAGTCCCTTTAAATTGCGGTAACATTCTATGGTTTCAAACTGCTTTTTTGCCCTCATCTGTCTGTGGCGTTCAATCCTGCGCCTGCATTCCTCATCCCAGGGTTTCATGGTGGCAATGTAAATCCGCCGCCCCTGTCCCAGACTCATTACCAGGCTTTCCGCATATTCTGATTTTCCGCTTCCGCTTCCACCAATAACCAGAGTGATCATGATACGCCTCCCATGGGTTTGTATGCTTCAATCTGTATGTCTTCAAAGGAGCTCATTGAATTATAAACACCAACCGCCATGTGAAGAAGGGGTATCGCTGCCACCGCTCCGGTCCCCTCTCCCAGACACATTCCTGCCTGTATGAAGGGTTCAAGCCCCAGCTCATCAAGGAGCAGCCTGCCTGCAGGCTCTGCTGAAACATGGGAAGCCAGCATAAAGTTCCGGCAGCCAGGATAAATGCGGTCAGCCGAAAGTGCGGCAACAGCGGAAATAAATCCATCCACCAGTATTGGTATCCGGTAAATAGCACCGCCTAAAAATACGCCTGTAAGCCCTGCCAGATCAAATCCGCCTGCACTTGCAAGTATATCCACCGTATCCCGGCATACCGGGCCATATTGTTCTACCGCCTCTTTTATCACTCCAAGCTTCCGCTTTAAGCCCTCGTCATTTAATCCTGCCCCTCTTCCGGTCAGTGCTTCCGGCGCTTTTTTTAATAGAAGGGAGGCGACCGCGCTGCTGGTGGTGGTATTTCCGATTCCCATTTCTCCGGTAGCAATGAGCTGATAGCCCTTTTCTGCCAGTTCCTCCACCAGCTTGATGCCGGTTTCTATGGCACGGACTGCCTCCTCCCGTTTCATGGCAGGTTCATTCCGGAAATTTTTTGTCCCGTAAGCGATCTTTCTGCAAAGAAGAGGGTGACGGAAACCGGAATTCAAATCCCTGGCAACCCCTATATCCACAGGAAATACATCCACCTCTGCCCGGTCCGCCATGATGCAGACGCTGCTGTTTCCATTTGTCATGTTCTCAGCCACAAGAGCAGTAACTTCCCTGCCGGTCTGGGTGACGCCTTCCTCCACGATCCCATTGTCTGCGCACAGGATGACAAGGGCCCGTTTCTCCATATCCACCTTTGACGTTTCCCTTATGCCCGCCATCTTTATGATATCATCTTCCAGAACGCCTAAGCTATTAAGAGGCTTTGCTACCTGGGACCACCGTTTACGGGCGATCTCCATAGAGGAGGCGCTAAGAGGCCGGATCTGCGAAAGATATGTACTTAATTCTTCATTCATTGTTTGAAACCTTTCCAAGTCAAAGACTATTCTATTGTTTATTCTTCTCCTTCCCTTAACTCCCGGCAGGCCTCCACAAAACGCTTTGGCAGTGCAGGGTTGGAAGGATAATAAAAATGGGGAAAGCCAGCCAGTAAATTACCTTTCCCATGAACGCAGTCCCAGCTTTTTCTTCCGCCTGGTTTCTTTGCTTCCATACAGTCCCCGTTATTCGTACTGTCCCAATAATGGAATTCATGGCCGCGGATGGACTCACCCTTTTTCAAGAATGGGGTGTCTGCTTTGGGAAATGTCTCAATATAGCCAAACCGAAGCAGGCGTTCTGCCCAGAATGCCTTTCCATGGATGATACCGGCCATTGGATATGTTTCATGATCCTTTGTTTCCAGCTGGTCATGGAGATACAGGAATCCCCCGCATTCAGCCAGTATAGGAAGGCCCCGCTCTGACGCCTGCCTTATGTCCCGGAGCATGGATTCATTTTCCGACAGCTCCCGGCAATAAAGCTCCGGATAGCCTCCGCCAAGCAAAAGGCCGAGAATCCCGGACGGCAGCCTTTTATCACGGATCGGGCTGAAGGGTATGAGCTTTGCTCCCATTTCTTTAAGAAGCCTTAAATTCTCCTGATAATAAAAGCAGAAAGCCTCATCTGACGCCATTCCTATCAGTACTTCTCTTTCTAAGGGCGCCTCAGAAACCCGGCTCTTTAATCCGGCTCTTGACGGCGGCAAAGGCCTGGCATCCTGAGCCAGCTTAATAAGCCCATTGATGTCTATTGTGGTTTCCAGCTTCATGGCCAGCTGATCAAGCTGGTCTTTTAAGCCCTTTAATTCCCCCGGAAGCACCAGGCCTAAGTGACGGCTTCCCAAAGCCCCCTCCTTACATTCCGGCAGATATCCGTAAACATGTACTCCCAGTTCTTCTATGGCCGGCTTCAGCCGTTCTGCCATAACAGAAGACGTCCGGTTTAAGATCACGCCCTTTATATGGCTGTTTTCCTTGTATTCCAGAAAACCCTTCACTACTGCGGCAAGGGACAGGCTGGCTCCCTTGCAGTCTAAAACCAGGACAACCGGCGTATCCAGAGCACATGCCACCTCATAGGAGCTTGCCTCAGTGGTATCTCCTCCCACTCCGTCATAATACCCCATAACGCCTTCAATAACAGAAATTCCTGCTTCTCCTGCCTGGTCTGAAAACTGCTCTCTGACCTGCTCTTTATCCAGGAAAAAGGTATCCAGATTTCCGCCGTCAATGCCAAGCACGTATTTATGAAACATGGGATCAATATAATCCGGGCCGCATTTAAAGGAACGGCAGGACAGCTTCCGTATAAGAAATGCATTTAAAAGCCCGCAGGTCATCATGGTCTTTCCGCTGCCGCTTTTAGGGGCGGCAAGCATCAGCCTGGGATAGGAATTATTCAAGATTGTTCCTCCCTTCCCCGCCAAAAGAAACCACATAGACCGGGTTCTGGCCCATCATCAGATGATAGTCTCCGGCTTGCCTTCCTTTGGATATCTGAACCTGTACGATTTCTGCGGTGACAGAATGCATGTTCAGCCAGGAAAGGATTTCTGCCAGGGATTCCAAGGCAATTACATTGATTACGATCCTGACCTTTGGATTCTTCTTTAAAACCAGAGAAAGCACTTTATCCATGGTGCCGGAGGTTCCTCCGATGAATACGTGGGAAGGGGCTTCAAGAACCGTTAATGCCTCAGGCGCAGCCCCTTCAATGATTTCCAGGCAGCCTGCCCTGAATCTTTCCTTATTGGCCTTTATAAGGTCAATGGCTTCCGCCTTCTTTTCAATTGCATAGACCCGTCCGTCTGTAAGATACCGGGACGCTTCTATGGATACGGAGCCGGTCCCGGCCCCTATATCATACAGGATTGAATCCGGTTCCAGCTCCAGCTTTGATATGGAAACAGCCCTTACCTCACTTTTTGTCATGGGCACATCTCCCCGGATAAACAGTTCATCTCTCATTCATTGCCTCCTAATGTATCAACTGGATATGCCTGCATATCCAGTTGGTTCACAATCGAAAGGTTAAAGAACGTTTTTCTTTCAACCTTGCCTCTCTATTAATACAGCCGACAGCAGATCAAAATCCTGCCCTTCCAGCTCCTCCGGCGTTCCAACGGTTATCCGTTCATCCGGATAGGAAAGCCTCTCTCCTACGGACAGCCTGACCTTCTGAAGTCCCTGCTCCTTAAGAAGACGACACAGGCTTTTCACCGTATTGATTCCGTCCAGCAGGACAAATACCCTGGGATTAAGGGTCAATTCCTTTATGATGTCACAGGTCCGGCCATGAAGGCTCGCAAGCCGCACATCCTCCCAGTCCGTTTTCAGCCGGGAGCACAGGTAGGAAACCGATGATATCCCCGGAAGAACCACCGTGTCAAATTTTTGGCAATATGGTTCCTGGCCCAATGCTTCCACCATCTTTTTGGCCCCGCTGTAAAAGCCTGTATCACCGGAATACAGGATTCCGATTCTAACAAACTCCTCATGCTCCTCAAGCCAGGGCAGGATGTCCCTGCTTGTATAAAAGGGTATTTTAACGGCATGGGGAATTACGGGAGAAATGCCGGAGAGCATCCGCTCTGCCCCGAAAACCGCATCGCATTGCTGCAATTCCTTCCATGCCTTTACGGTCATCTGATCTTCTCCGCCCATACCGGTTCCGATCAGGGATACTTTTCGCTTCTCAGGCTGGGCATAAATCTCCTGCATTGCCTGAGGCTGGAATCTCTCCTCTATATAATCGGATAAAAGCTCCTTTGCAGCCCTGACCGTAATTCCTTCTTCCTTTCCAGGACGTCCGATGACAACTGCCGTTATCCCGCAGTCTGCCGCTGCTTCCATTTTTTCCGGAAAGCCTCCTGCATTTCCCGCTTCTTTTGTCACAAGACAGCGAATATCATACTGTCTTATCATTGCCCGGTTCATCTCGGCTGTAAAAGGGCCTTGCATGGCAATTAAGTGTTTCCCCTTAAATCCCATCTGCTCACAGGCAGAGATTACGGATAGGCCAGGAAGGACTCTGGCAAAAACCCGTTCCTCCCAGGAATCCAGTTCGGTAAAGGAGGAAAGCTCCTTGCTTCCAGTTGTGACAAGAATATTTCCAGGTATTTCATGTAAGGCAAGAATTGCTTCCTTAAGGTCACTGACCCACAGGACCTTTCCTTCCCCCTGTTCTCCTGGCTTCCCCTCATCAGAAGGCTCCCTTACGACCCTTAAGCAGGAAGTTCCTGTCCGTTTGCAGGCGGAGCGTATGTTCTCGCTTGCCACCGTGGCATAGGGGTGGGTGGCATCAAGCACAAGGGTGATGCCGTTTTGTTCTATAAACGTTTCCATCTCATGGGCAGCCATGGGGCTTTCATGAATATGGAGATACTCACTTTCCAAAAGTACCGCTCTTCCATATCCGGTGGCCACACTGACCCATGCGTTTATTTTCTTTTCATGGCAATACTCCGCCAGAATCCGGCCCTCCGTGGTGCCTCCGAAAATTAAAACCTTACACATTTTTGTATCCTCGCGGTGTTACCATTCTGCCATTTATCAACTTTGTCATGGAATTTCCTATATAAACGGTGGTAAACATATCTGTCTGGGTATCTTTTAGTGTCTCCAGGGTCATGACCGCCATTTCTTCCTCTTTCCTGCCAATATTTTTTACAAAGCCGCATATTGTTGACCGGCTTTTATATTCCATTGCGATCTCACAGGCCCGTTTCAAATAACCGGCCCTCTTTTTACTGGAAGGATTATAAAGACAGATGACCATGTCCGCCTGAGCGGAAGACCTAAGCCTGTCTTCAATTAATTCCATGGGGGTGAGCAGATCACTTAAGCTGATCACCGCAAAATCATGGCCCAGAGGAGCGCCCAGAACGGCTCCTCCGCTTAAGGCCGCAGTCACACCGGGTATGATCTCAATCTCAAGGCTCTCCTCTTGCCGGGCCATCTCAAGGATCAATCCGCTCATGCCGTAAACACCTGAATCTCCGCTGCAGACCATTGCCGCGGTTTTTCCTTTTTTTGCTTCATCAATGGCCATCTGGCACCTGTCCTGTTCCCTGCGCATGGGCGTGGTAAGCATTTCCTTATGAGGAAAATGCTCCTTAATCAGATCTATGTATACAGTATACCCTACAATGACCTCACTTTCTTTCAGTGCCTTTATGGCCCTTATGGTCATATCCTCATAGGAACCCGGTCCAATCCCTACCACGTAAAGCTTTCCTGATTTTGTCATCATTTGCCTCCTATTGGATCAAGGGGATATGCCTGCATATCCAACACCCAATCCTTTACAGCTACCGCTGCCGTTACTCCGTCTGCCGCCTGCTTTTTTACCAGAAGTTTGCCGCCACCCAATTCCTTTACACAGGCAAGGGCCGCCCGCTCACATACATTATCAACTCCTGTGACCTGCTTTACAAAGGAAGAGGAAGAAAATTCCCCTTCCGTTTCCTCAAGCACGGCCGCTGAAAAAGTATAAAACGGAATTCCTTTTGCAGCAGCAAACCGGCAGATCCCCTCTTCTTCTTTCTTTATATCAATGCTGGCACATGCGGCCAGTCCTTCCGGAGATAAGTTCCATTCCTTGAAAACCTGGTCAATGATTCTTTCGATGGTCTCAACAGGGACCCCTTTTCTACATCCGATTCCCAGAACCAGAAGCCTTGGAACCAGCTTTAAGGACTCCATAAGGAAATCCTCCTGAGATTCATCCTTTATGGTGATCCAAAGATTTGTTCCCCATACTTTCCCTGGGACAAGCCCTGTAGGAAGCTTTCCTGAAACCGGAAAATCACAGTAAAATCCTACGTTTTCTCCCTTTAAGATGGCGGAGGAGATCATTTTCACCTTTTTTAACTCTGTAATGACCAGCCCCTGCTCCTTGGCAAATAAGTCTACAGCAAAACTGCCATGGATGTCCGTTGCAGTGGTAATCACCGCCTGACCGCCCACCATGCCTGCCAGCCGCTCCGCCAGTTCATTGGCTCCTCCCAGGTGGCCGGACAAAAGAGAAATGGAGAATCTGCCCATATCATCCATGACCACCACAGCCGGGTCCTCTGCCTTACTCCTTAGAAAGGGTGCAATTGCCCGGACAGCAATGCCTGCTGCTCCTATGAACACGATGCCTTCCTTCTGTAAGAATTGTTCCTTTGTCCATTCTGACAGGGAAGTGGAAACAGGGATCATGAGATCCCCTCCAGGGAAGGACTTACAAAGCCCTTCTGATCCATGAACTTCACAGGGCTGCCCGTTTTTTAAAAATTCTTTTAAAAGCTTTACGCCCAGCCTGGCCCCTGCCTCCGTAAAGCAGATGATGGAAAGCTTCATCATTCCTCCCCCGTTCCCTTCCGGTATTCCGTAGTAAAAACCGGGTCATAAAGCTTGGAACGCTGGTAGCAGTTCTGGGCAACCGCATTGCCCACAAGAATCAGGGCCGTCTTCCTTATATTCTCCCGTCTGGCGCTTGCGCTTAAGCTTTCCACCGTACAGAGTATGGTCTTTTCATCCTCCCAGGTGGCCTTGTATACAATGGCGGCAGGCGTATCCGGAAGATACCCGCCTTTTATCAGCTCCTCTGAAAGCTGGTCCAGCATTCCGGTGCTTAAAAAGATCACCATAGTGGCTCCATGGGCTGCAAAGGAAGCGATGGATTCCCGATCCGGCACAGGCGTCCTGCCTGCCATGCGGGTAATGATCACGCTTTGGGTCACACCTGGCAGGGTATATTCCATCTTAAGGGAAGAGGCTGCACCGCAAAAAGAACTGACTCCCGGACATACTTCATATGGGATTCCTCTTTCCGCCAGCTCATCCATCTGCTCCCTGATCGCACCATAAATGCAGGGATCTCCGGTGTGGAGCCTTACCGTCATCTTTCCTTCCCGCTCTGCCTTCTCTATAACAGCAATCACTTCTTCAAGGGTCATTTTAGCACTGTCAAAAACCTGACACCGGTCTTTTCTGTATTCCAGAAGGGCCGGATTTACCAGGGAACCTGCGTAAATGATCACATCCGCCCTGCCAAGCAGTTCCTTGCCCCTAACTGTAATTAAGTCCGGTGCCCCCGGACCTGCTCCTACGATATGTACCATAATTACCTCACAATCACCAAAGAATAATAACCGGCATCCTCTGGAATCTCCTCCAGGGAACCATAGATCCGTTCATCCGCCATTCCACAATTTTCCACCATTATGGCGCCGGCTCCACAGTCTTTTAATTCTCTTTTCACCGCTTCCATCTGTCTGCCTGCCTTCATAAACACTTTTACACCCGGAAGCTTTAAAGCATCTCTTACCTGGTAAGAGGCCGGTATAATATGAAGCTCCTCTGCCCCTGATACAAGAGAGATTCCAAGCCTTGCCGCCACGGCGCAAAAGGATGGGATTCCGCTTTCTAAGCGGGTGTCATAGCCTTCCTTCCAAAGCCGTTCCATAAGGTAAGCGAAGGTGGAATAAATGCTTACATCCCCAAGGGTGATAAATCCCACATCCTCTCCCTTTTCCAGATACTCCATTACCGTCCTTGCCGCCAGATCATGGCTTTCCTTAAGCACATTTTCATCCTTTGTCATGGGCATGTGCAGATAAAGGTATTCCTTTTCTTCAATTTCCGGCACTGCCTGCCTTGCGATCTGATACGCAGTACACTGTTCTTTATTTTTATGGGGAATGGCAATGACTTTTAATTCCCTGATCCTTTTTACCGCCTTTAATGTCATAAGTTCCGGATCTCCCGGTCCTACTCCGATTCCGTACATGATTCCAGCCATTGTTTATTCCTCCTGTTCTTTCCGCCCGGCCGCTGACCCGGAAAACAATCCGATAAGCTCCATTGCTCCCCGGCTCATTCCCAGTATACCGTACATCGTGGAAAATGTCACCACTTCCACCTTTCTCCCTCCTGACCAGAGAGTCATATACCTCTGGATCCTGTCTACAACCTCTTCCATGACAGGTTCTAACATCCCACAGCTTTTAAGGATTCCTGCGGCCTCCTCCGTGGTATTGGCTGCCAAAATCTTATCTTTTAATTCGTCCCTGTCATCGGAGAAAGGGGCAGTGCATTCCCACAATATTTCCATACGGCGGTCTCCATATTTTGAATGGGTATTGGGTACGCCTCCTGCAGTCTTAACCAGTTTCCCTATATGGCCTGCAAACAAGATCTGGTCAAATCCTTCTTCGCCTGCCGCATTTAAAGCTATCTCTATAAAATTGCTGCAGATCACCCCAGCCTTTAGATCAAGGCCAAGGGTTTCCTGAATAAAAGCTTCTCCATAATTTCCCGGAATCAGGATCACCCGCTTTAGCCCTGCCACTGCCCTCATATGTAATTCTAAGCGTATGGTGGCAATCAGCGCCTCTTCGCTCATGGGCTTTACGATTCCTGTTGTCCCCAGTATGGAAAGACCGCCTTCAATTCCCAGCCTGGAATTAAAGGTTTTTTCCGCCAGTTTTTTTCCTTCCGGCATCCAGATGGTGATTGTTAAAGAACCATCAAAGTCCGCTTCTCTCCTGGCTTCCTCCACCCCCCGGAATATCATGTCACGGGGAACCGGGTTAATGGCCGGCATGCCTACAGGACAGGATAATCCCGGCCTTGTTACCCAGCCGATTCCTTCGCCGGCAATGAGGAAAAGAGGGCCTTTCCCCTCCTCTCCGTCCCTGCGGTAGATCCCGGCAGCCTGCTCCACTTCCTTTTCGTCGGAATACTTAACGGCAGCAAACACCATGGCCTGATGCGTCACATCCGGGTCATCCCCTGCATCCTTTTTAACAGCGCATTCTGCTTTATCCTGTTTTATGGCAACATGAAAAACAGGAAGATCAGCCGACCTTCCTTTAGGCATCATAAGCTTCATATGTTGTAATTCACGCCCGGTCAACAGCATGACCGCCGCTGCTTTGGCAGCAACAGCGGCACAGGTTCCCGTAGTGAATCCGCTTCTTAATTCCTTTTTCTCCATCTTCCTGCATCTTTCCTGCCCATGGGTTCCGGGCATCAGGGTGGTACTTACTGGTTGTTTCCTCTGTGAGGTACATTATAAAATATTTTCCCTTTTGGTGCAAGAAAATTCCTGAGTTTTCATTTTCCTCTTTGTTTCCCTATGCTTTTTCATCCGTTGACAGAGCTTCGTTTTTCATTTCTCTTTTTCTTTTTGTAATCAGGCCTCCGATCCGGCCGCTTTCCTTTGCGCTCAGGCTGCGCCATCCGCTCTGTATTACCTTATCACCAAGACCAAGCTCTGTGGCAATCTCAAATTTAAGTACTTCCTCCGGCTTCATATTGCGAGGATCAAATGGTTCGTTTTTCTTTCCCTTTGACATTTTTTTACATCTCCTTTTCTTAAATCTAAAGAGAGTATGCCCCCTGCCAGGAGAATTAAACGTATATTTAATCCAGTATTTTCAAAAGAACAGGCCGCAGCGTAACTCTGGTCCGCTGCAGCCTGTTTTTCCTGCTTTCTGTCTTTGCAAATCTCTTTTTATCTTCTGGGAATGATGATTGCCGCAATAAAATAGGCTACAATGCCTGGGCCTGAGCAGGCCAGCACTGCCCATAAAAGCCGGATCAGGGTAGCATCCACGTTAAAATATTCCGCAACTCCGCCGCATACACCGCAAAGCATTTTGTCTGTATCAGATCGGTATAATTTTTTCTGATTGTCTTCCATTTTTGTATCTCCTTTCTGTCCTTTGACCTGTAAATCCTAAAATTATATTATTATGAAAAGAAGGGTGTTTTCCTGATCAGCGGTTGGGGTTAAAAGCTTAACCTTATCATAAGCCGTATTATACTTCATTCATAAAATCCACCTGGATGGCTCCTGTCTTGCATTCCAGTTCCATATCTTTTCCGGCTCCGTTATCCGTCTGCTTTCTGCCCTTTAAAGCCGCGCTGCCTTCATCTGCGATCTTTACAGCTCCCATACTGCACTTGATATCGTAATTATAATCTTCCTTTTTCCCGGCAAGTTCAAGCCTTATGGCGCCCACCTGGCATTCCGCTTCAATGTCTCCGGAAGTTGTTCCGGAAAACTCCACGGCACCTGCATTGCATTTCACGTAAAGGTCTCCCACGCTGCCACTGTCGATTTTTACGGCGCCCACCTGTGCTTCAATATTCAATTCATCCGCAGACAGAACTCTGGCCATCATGGCCGGGCCGGAACCCTCCCCGTCTAAAAACCGGTTTGAATGAACGGATTTTAATTCAACTTCGGAAAAACGGTAATCCTTTGGTACCTGGACCGTAAAAAGCAGTTCCGGGCCTTCCCTTCTTTCCCAGCCATCATATTCCTGAAGCTCCAGATCACCATTATCTTCGTACAGGTTAAAACAGGTTTTATCCCTGTTGCAGAAAACCTTTACTTCACTTCCCCTGGGACCCTCTACAAAAACAACATTTCCTGACCGTATTACTATATCCAGTTTTTTTACTTCAGGAGAAGAAAAAATTTCCTGGCCTTTTTCTTCCTTATTAGAAACTTCGGGAATGTAAATATCGTCAAAATTTACCCCTTCCCAGAAACCATCCAGGTTAACTCCTGAAATCTCTCTTCTCCACTCAAGGGCTCTTTGGGGTACTATTTCACTTAAACTTCCTCCGAGCACAGCGGATACGGCTGAAATTCCCCCGCCGATCAGGACGCAGACACTTCCGGCGATCAAACATATCTTTACAAACCTCTTCATAAACGACCTCTCCTTCCGTGAAATAATCTGCTAAGGACGTTCACACAGCTCCTGAAAAGAAACGGAAGAAAGCTTCCATAAAAAGCACTGCAGACAGCCAGGGCTATCAGTCCCAGGCCAAGAAGCAAAATTCCCAGCCCTAAAAGCAGGGTTCCGCTTAAGGGATGAATCACCATGGAGACAACACCGGCTAAGATCATACAAACCCCGGCCGCAAGAAAGGCAAAGGTCAGGGCTCCAACTCCAACGACTGCTGCCACAAGGCAGCCAAATATTCCTCCTATCAATCCTGCAAGACCTCCTCCTATTCCCACCAGCATAGGCGAAGCTACAAGAATTAAAATGATCCATAAAACAGTTTTCACCGCCTTATTCCCATCCATGCCCCTTCTTCGCCTGACATGTTTTTTATCCGGTCCTTCGTGACCGTTTTGATTATCATCAGATACCTCAGGAAGATCATACCGCTTTGCCATCTGGTAATTTGGATCTTTAAACCGTTCATCCTGATAACCGGTCTCCGTGAATTCTCCCCCATCCTTTAAATTCCCGGATATGTCCGAGCGGATAATGGCCGCTATGCGCTCAGGGCTTACAAACTCCCTGATTACCTTTTCTTCATTTTCCGGACCTGCTTCTTCCAGGTAATCCCTGTAATATCCGATGGCATCCGCCTTTTCATTATCTGGAATATCCGAAAGCAGATATTCCAGCTCTCTCATAAACTCATCCCTGCTCATATATGTGCCTCCTCAAAAATCCGGGATATCTTCTGGGAGTAGCTTTCCCACTCACCTTTATAGAGATTCAATTGAACCCTTCCCTTTTCCGTAATCCTATAATATCTTCGGTTTCTTCCGTCAAATGCCAGATCATAAACCTCCAGACACTCTTCCTTCTGCAATCTTCGGAGTACCGGATAAAGGGTTGATTCTGAAATCTCAATGACGTTTCTCACGTCTTGCGTGATTTTATAACCATAGGTACCCTCCTGATCCCTTGACACTATCGCAAGGACAATGGCGTCCAATAATGCTGCTCCTGTGTTAAAAACCATGTGCCCACTCCTATCTTTAATTATTGCCCACGTTCTCTGGGCATACAGGTATACCCGAAGGGTGTATCTTTAATTATTGCCCACGCTTTCTGGGCATACAGGTATACCCGAAGGGTGTATTCCTGATACATGAAAGAACCTTATTGTGCTTGATCCTTTGGCGCCTGGGGTATGATGACCGCAGCAATAATGTAGAGAACCAGGCTTCCTCCCACCAGGGAAAATCCCATGAACGAACGGAACAAATGGCGCCATGACTGAAGAAACATCAAAAGAACCCAAATCAGCCTTATCATAACAGGATCCACCTGAAAATATTCTCCAATGCCACCGCATACACCGCAGAGGACTCTGTTCTTTACAGACCGGTACAAACGTTTTGGTTCCACGATTTCCCACCTTCCTTTCTTCTATTGAACTGATATATAATATTGTTTCATTCCCTATATTATATGTCGTATAATATATATTATATGCGATATAATATTACTTGTCAACATCTATTAAAAAATTTTCAACCTCCCCTTCAGAGAAACTAAAAAACGGATGCATTCAAGCAATTCAACTTGAACGCATCCATTATGATTTCCCTATCCTGTTTCCAAAAACAATCCGTCACCGTATCTGGGAGATCCGGTTCACCACATCAATGTATTCGATGCAATACATCTGATAAACCGTCATGGCGGCCGCCCGGAAGCGCACCTGTTCCTTCCCGCTTAACTCCGTGATAACACAGCCGGCCTTTGTCAGCCTCTCCCTGTCACTCTGTTCACGTATCTCCCACAGCCTTCTTTCATACCTGGCGGACTCTTCTGCGCAGGCCGAAATGATTTCCCTGTCCGCCTCGCCTAACTTCTCCCAGGTAGCCTGAGAGGCTAGCTGCATCTCAGGGATCCGGCTGTGGGCATCCAGGGTGATGTACTTCGCCACCTCATAATGCCTCATAGTTTCATAGGAAGGCCAGTTGTTTTCCGCACCATCAATGCTTTTGGTCTCCAGAGCCGCATATACTTCAGAATAAGCCATTGGCACTGCCCTTGCTCCCAGAGCCTCCACCATAGCCGACATCATATCGGAATTGGCAACGCGAATGCGCATTTTTTTCATATCCTCCATACATTCTATGGGACCGGAGGAATTGTAAAAATGCCTGGCGCCTGCATCATACCAGGAAAGAGCCACCAGACCGCTTCCTTTAAGCTCCTCCTTAAATTCCTCTCCGATCTCTCCGTCCAACACCTTCCACATATGGGTTTCATCCCGATACAGATAAGGAAGCTGCAGCACATTAAACTTAGGTTTTATTTCGGTCAGCATCATAACCGAAGCCCGGGCAAAATCGATTCCGCCGTACTGCAGCTGCTCCACCACTTCATTTTCGTTCCCCATTTCACCGCCTGCAAACACATTGATCCTGATCCTTCCGGATGTCTTTTCCTGCACCAGCTCCGCAAATTTTCTTGCACCCTGTACCGTGGGATAATCCTCCGGCTGGTTATCCGCATAGGAAAACACATATTCCGGTGCCTCCTTCCGGCTCCCCATGAAAAGGGCATTCCCCTGATTTATTAATTTCAGGAAAATGAAAAAAAAGCAAGCGGCAGCCACTACAAAAAAGAACCAGGCCACCCTTTTTACAATCTGTTTGTCCATTCCTTCTACCCCCAAAACGCCTCCCCTGGGCACAGAGGAAGCGTTTGATATTTATATGATTTTTTTAATTATGGATTGATGATGCTCTGTACCTCAGAATCATCCACATTTTCAGTATTTACCAGGATAACGCCTGTATCTACAGTCTTTTCTCTAACCTGGTTTCCATCGGACAGCTCAAGAGCTGTTTTTACGCCGTCATATCCCATGTAAAACTGACGCTGTACTACGGAAGACACATCGTATTCGCCGCTGCGGATCATGGTTTCAATTTCCGCAGAGAAATCAAATCCAACCATGGAGATGTCGGTGCGTCCGGTTTCTGTAAGGCCGGTTACAAAGCCTACGGTAGAACCGTTGTTAGGACCAAACACTGCCTTTAAGTTCGGATATGTGGTGATAAAGTCCTGGCAAAAGCCTACTGCCTTGCTGATATCTCCATCGTTCACCTTAATATCGTTGTTTAAAACCTGCCATTTTTCAGGTGCATTATCCTTCCAGTACTCGTTAAAGCCCTTAACGCGGTCATTGATGGTCTGAGAACCGGTGGAGCCAACCTGAATGGCGACCTGAGCATCTTCTGTTTCAGAAACTCCCTGATCTTTCAGTCTGCGGATCAGTTCCTCAGCAGCAACCTTTCCTGCTTCCACGTTGTTGGTCAGAAGAGCTGCGCTGTAGTTTTCACTGTTGATCACCGTATCCACCAGAACTACAGGGATACCTGAATTATACGCTTCTGTAATAGGGGCGTCAAGAGATACACTGTCAAGAGGAGCGATAACGATTCCATCTGCCTGTGCGGATACTGCATTCTGCAGCAGGGTAAGCTGGCCTTCAATATCTGACTCCAGAGCGGTTCCTACTACTACTACGTTACAGCCCAGCTCCTTACCAGCCTGCTCTGCGCCGGCCTGAAGCACGCTCCAGTACTGGTTTCCAAGAACCTTTACAATTACGTAAATGGTTTTCTCGCTCTTTGCTTTTTCGCTCTTGGCTGAATCTTTTGATTCCTCCGTCTTTTCAGCAGCTGCCCCCTGGCTGGATTCTGCTGCCGCGGTGGTAGCGCTGCTTGACTGGCTTCCACAGCCGGTCAGACCGGCAACTGCCATAGCCGCTGCCAACAAAACTGCCGTTACTTTTCTCATTCTTCTTTTCCTCCTGAATTGATTGTTATTATTTTTTCAAGCCAAAAAACCGCTTGATTGCCCCTAAGTCTCCGCTCTTTTTCGCCGTCTGGGATGCCACTGCGATCAGCAGGATAATACCTACGATCATCTGCTGCCAGAACGAATTGACACCGTTTAAGTTCAGTCCGTTCCTGATTACTCCCATCATCAAGGCTCCGATTACTGTATTAAGAATCGTTCCTTCTCCGCCAAGGATAGAGATTCCTCCTAACACGGACGCTGCAATGGCTTCCATCTCATATCCGTTTCCTGCCGTAGGCTGGGCACTGGAAAGACGGGAAGCAACCAGGATTCCGCAGATCGCTGCGGACAAACCGGAAATACAATATGCAAACATACGGGTTTTTACTGCATTAATGCCGGAAAGCTTCGCAGCCTCCAAGTTGGAACCACAGGCATAGATCTGGCGTCCAATCCGCATTTTTGCAAGAACGATCCCTAAAACCAAAGCATATACCAGAGTGATGATAACGCTGTAAGGAAGTCCATCCCCTCCGATCCTTCCGCCGCCCAGAACGTAAAACTGTTTCTGTATGGCTTTAGAAGGAATGTTGGTCGTATACAGGGGCGCACCGTTTACCAGCACGTTTGCCATTCCCCGGTATACCCACTGGGTTGCCAAAGTTGCAACAAAGGGCACAACGCCCAGAATTTCTATAAAAAACCCATTCATAATACCTGTCATAATACCCATGGCCAGGCAAAGCACGATGCATACCACAAGAGGCAGTCCCTGCATCAGAAGTGATACCATAATAATGCCTGACAATGCCATGGAAGCACCGGCGGATAAATCGTTTCCTCCGCAGACCAGACAGAAGGTCAGGCCGCAGCCGATGATGGTATAGGTAACGATCTGCTGCAGAAGGTTCTGCAAATTGGCCGGAGCTAAAAATTTAGCAGGCTGAAGAATCGAAAACAGCACAAACAGTCCCACAAGGATGCATAATGAGTAGATTGCCCGGCGTGTGGCTGCATTTAGCTTGTTGAACGAACCGCCTTTCTTGTCCTGTCCCTTTGCTTTTAAGTTTCCCATCCTTACTCTCCCTTTCTATTACCGCCGCCTGATAGCACCGGCGCCGGTTTTCCTTCTAGTTTGTTATAACCTGCCGCAAGATACAGGATATCTTCCTGAGTAGCGGTCTTTGCATCCAATTCCCCGTTGATCTCTCCCTGATGGATGACCAGAATCCTGTCGCTCATGCCAAGGATTTCCGGCAGCTCCGAAGAAATCATGATGATGGACACTCCCTGGGCGCTCAGCTTGTTAAACAGCTCATACACCTCATACTTGGCTCCTACATCGATTCCTCTTGTTGGCTCGTCAACGATCAGCACCTTTACATCATTGCACAGCCATTTGGCCAAAACTACCTTTTGCTGATTGCCTCCGGAAAGATTCCCGCAAAGCTGATGCACGCTGGGGGTTTTGGTGTGCAGAAGCTCCACATATTTTTCCGCATTCTTAAGCCCTTCCCTGTCATTGATAAATCCATAACGGGTAAGGTTTGGGAGATGGGCCATGTTGGTGTTATATTTGATGTCAAGGCCAAGAGCCAGACCATCCCGCTTCCGGTCCTCCGTTGCATATCCGATCCCATGCTTAATGGCCTGGATCACGGAATTTACCTTGATGGGTTTTCCTTCCAGAGTCAGTTCCATGGAATCCGCCTGATCCGCACCGAAGATGCAGCGCATAAGCTCTGTTCTTCCCGCTCCCACCAGTCCGGAAATTCCAAGGATTTCTCCCTTTCTCACATAAAAATAATCCGCATTCACTTTTGTGCCTCTGCGGACATTTCTGGCCTCGAGAACTATTTCTCCGATGTTACGCTTATATTTAGGATACTTATCCTCCAAGGAACGGCCCACGATCATGTTCACCAGCTCATCCATGGTGATCTCATTAAGATTCCTGGTGCCTATGTACTGACCATCCCTGATGATCGTAACCCGTTCACAGATCTGATTAAGCTCCGCCATTCGGTGGGAAATATAAACCATGCCCACTCCCTTTTCTTTTAAGCGGCGGATGATACCGAACAGCTGCTCGATCTCCTTTTCCGTAAGGGTTGCTGTCGGCTCATCAAGAACCAGTATTTTCGAATTAAAGCTGATCGCTTTTGCAATTTCCACCATCTGCTGCTGGGCAATGCTTAAACTTCCCACATGGGCATAGGTATTTAGTTCAATACCCAGATCATCAAGGATCTTCTTCGCTTCCTCATGCATCTTGCTGTCATCGATGAAAATTCCCTTTTTATGAGCCCTGCCAATGAAGATATTGTCTGCCACACTGAGATGACCGCACATATTAAGCTCCTGCATGATGATGCACACACCAAGCTCATGGGCCTTTGCAACGGAATCTATGACCACCTTATTTCCTTCAATGAATATTTCACCTTCATCTGCCCGGTGTACACCGGATAGAATCTTCATCAGGGTGGATTTACCGGCTCCGTTTTCACCGACAAGCCCTAAAACCTCCCCCTTGTTAACCGACAGATTTACCTTATCGAGAGCCTTGACTCCGGGGAAGCTTTTACTTATCCCTTCCATTCGAAACAGTTCCTGTTTCATGCCCCATCCTCCTCTCTGCTTTGTATACACTTTCTGTGTTTGAATTCATTATACCGGCAGCCCCTGGCAGATTCTATCGTAACTTTTTATCATCCATAGTAGAATTTTGTCTTTTCAGTTAAATGGACATAAAAATACCTGCCACTCTACGGTGACAGGTATTTTTACAATCCGTTTAACTTTGAAGGTCCTTCAGTCTTTCCATTCTGTACTCTGAGGGATTCATCCCTTCCAATCGCTTGAAAACCTTTGTAAAATAATTGGAATCCAGATAGCCTACCCTGGCCCCTACTTCTTTCACGTTTACATTGGGCTGGACCAGAAGCTTTTTGGCTTCCCCGACCCTGTATTCCGCCAGATAGGAGGTAAAGCTCTGTCCAAACTGCAGCTTGAACATCCTGCAAAAATAAGGCTCTGAATATCCCACGGCCCGGGCTGTTTCACTCATGGAGATATCATTCATATAATTGGACCGGATGTATTCCTCCACCATGGATGTCAGCACAGACAAACGGCTTCCGTTAAAATCAGACTCATCGTCCAGGACCTGATGGGCCTTTTCCTCTTCAGCCGGCGCTTCGGCACATTCCTGCTTCTCCTCCCGCTCACCGGCAAGCCGCAGGGCCTCTTCAACCACATTCAAAACCTCTTTCTGGGAATAAGGCTTCAGCAGATATTCCATAGCTCTGATGGAGATCGCCTTTTTTGCATAATCAAAGCGGTCATAGGCTGTCAGAAAAATAAGGCAGCAATCCTTCTTTTGCTTCCTCATGATTTCCGCAGTCTGGATTCCATTCATTCCCGGCATCCCAATATCCAGGATCACCACCTGAATATCCTCCCTTTTAAAAATCTCCACCGCCTCATTTCCGTTCTGCGCTTCAAGAACCTGACACTCCCCTCCGAACTTCTTCTGAAGCATTTTTTTGAGTACAATCCGCTCAATCATCTCATCTTCCACTATCATTAACTGATACATGATCCATCTTATCCCTTCTCCGGCCAAATTCTATCTGTACCACTGTGCCGCTGTTTTCGCCGCTGTCAATGGTTACCTTCCCGTATTCATAATAATAAGAAACCCTTCTGTATATGTTTCCCAGCCCGATTCCAAGCCCGGTCCCCTTTGTTTCAACGGCTCCCCTGATAGCAGCAAGGGTTTCCGGGTCCATTCCCTTTCCCGTATCCGCTACGGATATCCATAAAAGCTCTCCTCTTTTCTCGATCCGTATGTCAATGCTTCCTCCGCTCTCCTTTTCCTGTATGCCGTGGATTACCGCATTTTCCACCAGAGGCTGCAGCATAAAAACCGGAACCTCTTCCTTGTATAAGTCCGTGCTGCAGTGGATTTTCCATTGAATCCGGTCTCCAAAACGCATCTTTTGGATATACATGTAATCCCTGATCACCTTTAACTCCTGTTCAAGCGGCTCAAAGGCACTGGATGTACGGAGGCTGTAACGAAGAAGGTTGCTGATGGCAACCAGCATTTCCTCGGTCACCGGTGCTTCTTCCATCTGCGCCATCCTGGTGATCATGTTCAGCGTATTAAAGAGAAAGTGGGGATTTAACTGGCTTTTGATCAGCTGAAGCTGGGCCATGGAAAACCGTTTCTCAAGCTCTGTCCTTTCCAATTCCTGACGGTACAGCTTTTCTTCCATCATCCGTTTCTCTTCTGTGGCTGTGATATAGTCCCGTGTGGCATGCTTCATCTTGTTGAATGCGCTTACCAGCTGCCCGATCTCATCCCTTCCATCCCAGTGGACGTCAGGGGAAGAAAAATCGTTTTTCTCGATCTTACCTGAAACCGTGGCCAGCTGCACCACTGTTTTTACAATGCTGCCCGTAATAAATCGCAAAAGAAGCATAAGCACAAAAAAAGCGACAATGCTGATGGCAACCAGAATGTAGGGCATGCGCTTAAGCACAGGGATCTGGATCTCGTAGTAATCATTCCCGCCCATTAAAACCACCTTGGTCAGGCGTGTCCCATAATTATCCAGATATTTCTGCATATTGTATGTTATATACAGTTCCTTGATATAGCCAGGGTCATTCTGACTCATTTCCACCACTTTTTCCCGCTGCTTCTCATAGGTATCATAACAATTGATGATGTTCCAGGTGATCCCATAACGCTCTTCCCCGATTTTATCATAATCATAGGGCAGGCTGTTTAAATACATCCTGGTCTCCTGACAGGCTGACTGGTATGCTGCTTTATTTTCCGCAGTATTGTTTGCCAGCAGCTGGGCAAACAATACGCTCTCATTTTTCATGGACTCCTGGAACTTGTAACAGGCCAGGTTGTCATCCATGATAATGCTCACATCGTTTATAAAAATATATGCCACTTTCAGATTGATGAAGATGGAAGCCGCCATAATGATCCCCACACTTCCAATGATCACATACAGCTTCCGCTTCAAAGACATCTGATACCAAAGGGCAAGCAATCGATCTCCCACCTGTGTTCCTCCCCTGATTCGTTTTCTCCCATGCACTAACTAATCTTATCCTTTCCTTGGCCTTCCGTCAATATTTTTACAGAAAGAAGAGAAAACGTCAAGATACATCAGCTCTTTCTTTTAAGCATACGACAAAATACCCTGTAAGCGGTACACAGGTTCTTTTTTGTGTACCGCTTACAGGGCATTGTTTATTCCATGAATATCTTACAGATTAAAGGCCCTCCAAAGGCGCTTAAAGTAATCGGTAAATTTGGCTTCTCTGACTGCCTCGGCAGTTAAGATGGGGACTTCTCCTATCTTTTGCCCTCCAAGGGTGTAAATAAGGTTTCCAGCCTTCTGTCCCTCTTCTACCGGTGCAGAGATGGAAGGTTCCAGTTCCAGCTTCTTTTCTATGGTGGAGAAATCTTCTCCCTTAAGGCTTAAATAAGAAAAGGATCCTCCATATTGCAAGGTCACCTGATCCGTTACTCCGTTATCCACCACCATTTCGGGGAGAGGAAGCATTTCCTTATCTTCATACAGCTTGCAGTTGGCATATCCATAGTTCAAAAGGGTCTGGGCATCGGCAAACCTGACCTTGTAATCCGGAGCCGCCATGATGGAAGCAATGAGGCGTACCCCCTCCTTTTCCGCTGTTGCGGAAAGACAATACTTTGCCACTGATGTGGAGCCGGTCTTTAAACCGGTCACAGTAAAATTCGTAGCCATCTTTAAAAGCTTATTGGTATTGGAAAGGCCGAATTCCTTTGTTCCCTGCTTTGTTACATGGGTAATATTCTCCATCCAGATGGTGGAATAGTTATGAATCTGGGGATATTTGGTAATCAGTTCTCTTGACATAACCGCAATATCCCTGGCCGTTGTCACATGGGTGCCGGATTCGGTAAGTCCGCAGCAATCTTCAAAATGAGTGTTTGTCATCCCAAGTCCTGCCGCCCGTTCATTCATCATCCGAACAAATTCATCTTCTGTTCCTGCTATGTATTCCGCCATGGCTACGGAGGCATCATTCCCTGAAGCGATTACGATGCACTTGATCAGGGTTTCCACCGTCTGTACTTCTCCTTCTTCCAGAAAAACCTGAGAGCCTCCCATGGACTTTGCGTGAGCGCTGGTCACCACTTCATCCGTCAGCTTGATTTTGCCGGAATCAAGCGCATCAAAAATAAGTATCAAGGTCATAATTTTCGTGATGCTGGCAGGACTCCTTTTTTCATCCGCGTTCTTTTCATAGATAATCTGACCGGTTGACGCTTCCATCAAAACGGCGCTGGGTGACTGCAAAGCCGGACCGCCCGACTCATTCACCTTTTTCGCCTCTTCTGCCTGGATAATCATGTCCGAGGCTACCGCCACATCCGGCTCTTGCCCTGCTGCCGGAAAGCATAAACAGAAAAATAGCAGAAGACAGCTTAATATAAATGCCGTAACTCTCTTCATATGATACACGATCCCCTAAAATTCCTTTGTATCATTGTATGGGACTGCTTCCCGTACATATGCCATTTTTTCCAAAAATAATTACCATCTTTTCGTTTCATCTTCTGACAAAGTATGCTATACTTGTACCGGGTATGTTTAAAATCTATCAATACTGCCCCAATACTACAGAATTAAGAGGTTGAGCTATGAACAGACATGATTTTCGTGGACGAAATTCTGGCGGAGGCCGGAACAATACAATGCAGGTTATCCTGATCGTTCTCCTTGGAATTTTAATCGTTACCGTATTGACTCTATGCGGAATTATGATTAACAAAAAGTTAAAATATAAGGCGTTGCCTGCCGATACTTCAGTCGCAGAGCTTCCTTCCGGAGACGGAACACCAGGTTCTTCCCCTGAAGAGGCCACAGAAAGTGAACCATCCAGCGAAGAGAAATTAAAAGCCCTTCTTTCCCAGGCAGAAGCCCTTTCTTTGGAATATGATTATGACGGGGCGATCAGTCTTCTCCAGTCTGACCCGGATTTCAGCACAAGAGAAGAAGTGACTTCTGCAGTTGCCGGTTATAATACCGCCAAGGAAGCCCTGGTACGGTTCAATCCTCAGGATGTCACCCATGTTTTTTTCCATTCCCTTATTATGGATACTTCAAAAGCCTTTGACGGGGATTCAAAACAGGGGGGCTACAACCAGATGATGACCACCAAATCGGAATTTCTTAAAATGATGCAGTCCATGTATGACAAGGGATATGTTCTTGTAAAGATCCATGACCTGGCTTATGAGACGAAAGATGAGAATGGAAATCCAAAATTCGTTTATGGTGATATCATGCTTCCTCCGGGAAAGAAAGCTTTTGTCTTATCACAGGATGATGTGTGCTATTACGAATATATGAAGGACGACGGGTTTGCCACCCGCATGGTCATCGGAGAAGATGGATATCCCACCTGCGAGATGACAATGGCTGACGGCAGCGTTTCTGTTGGCGACTATGATCTGGTACCGATTCTTGAAGACTTTATAAAAACCCATCCCGGCTTTTCCTACAAGGGAGCCCGGGGAATCCTGGCATTTACCGGTTATAACGGGATCCTGGGATATCGGACAGATGAATCCTATAAGACCACCAATCCCAATTATGAAGCAGACCGGGAACAGGCTGCAAAGGTGGCACAGGCCTTAAAGGATCATGGCTGGGAGCTATCCTCCCACAGCTGGGGCCATCGGAATATGGGAACCATATCCATGCAGCATTTTAAGGCGGACAGTGACAAATGGGAACGCAACGTTGAATCCCTGATCGGACCGACAGATATTATCCTCTTCCCCTTTGGAAGCGATATCGGAAGCTGGACTCCTTACACCGATGATAATGAACGTTTTACATATTTAAAATCCCTTGGCTTCCGTTATTTCTGTAACGTAGACGCCAGCAAGCCGACCTGGATGCAGATGGGCACTGACTACTTCCGCCAGGCCCGCAGAAACCTTGACGGATACCGGATGTTTTATTATCCCAACAGCTTAACGGACTTATTTAATGTTCCTGATGTTTTTGATCCGGCAAGACCGACACCGGTTCCTCCAATGTAATCCGTTAAAAACAAAAAACAGAAAACCAGCGTGTCCTGTCAGGCAGGAGACGCTGGTTTTCTGTTTTTAGAAGAGGATGACACCTTAACGAGCCTGTCACCTTTGTTTTTGCCTGCCCCATTCTGCGGCTCCTGCTGCCCCGGCAAAGCGGGATAAAGGAGACGTGAAAACAGGATTTCCCATTTGCAGCTCCAATGCGGCCCGCAGCTTATCAAGGCCGGCCAGGCCGCCTGTCAGCAGGATGGGAGGTTCTGCTTCCAGGCGGGCGGCCAATGATATTGTCCGTGAAACCACAGAATGAACAATGCCTCCCGCTATCTCTTCCCTGCTTTTTCCTTCAGCCAGCAGGGACACGATTTCAGAATCGGCAAAAACCGCACACATACTGCTGAGAGTACAGCTCTTTCCGGCTTCCAGCAATGCAGAAAAGCCGGAAATGTCAACTCCCATGCGGTGGGCCGACATTTCCAGAAAGCGTCCGGTACCCGCAGCACATTTATCATTCATCTGGAAGGACAGTACTTTGCCGCTTTTTACTGAGATCACCTTGGAGTCCTGTCCGCCGATGTCAATGACGGTGCGTACTCCAGGCAGGAGATATTCCGCTCCAAGGGCATGACATGTGATTTCAGTCACCGCTTTGTCTGCAAAATCAATCCCCACCCTTCCGTATCCGGTTGCAACAATATATGCATCTTCCCTGACAGTTCCCGTCTGTTCCAGCAGATCCTCAAGTACCTGGCGCGCCGTTTCCTTAGGGCTCCAGCCAGTTGGCTTTACGCAGAATGAAGCAAAGGCCCCCTCCCGCAGAAGGGCACCTTTGCATGCTGCAGAACCACAATCAATACCTATACTTATCTTTTTCATCCCTACAGCATCTCCACAAATGCACCTGCCCGGGTAGAAAGCTGCCCCATGTCTGCTGTTCCATAATCTGTTTCCAGCTGCAGATAGGGGATGTTCCTTTTCTGCATATGCATTTTAACCGTATGAGCCTCCACTGCATACGGATGACAGGCCTGTAACGTCATTTCCACCACGCCATCCACTCTAAACTGATCACAGAGCCGGTCAAGCAATTCAAAACGGTTGGTATCCGGTGTCATCACCGCACAGCCGATCTGCAGGTAATGATCTGCAATGTTGGTCAAAGGATCCCCTTCCTCTTTACACTGCCGGTCCATCTGCTTGGCACCGGTACAGTTTTCAAAGACTACGACCACTGCGCCCGCATCCTCAATGACCTTTACCACCTTTTCCGTTACACCGCCTATGGGGCATCCGGTGATCAGGATTCGGGGAGCCTGTTCCGATACAGGACGTTCTCCCGCTTCATATGCCTGCCGGATGCTGTTCACTGCGTTTTTAATCTCCGCAATCTTTTCTTCCCAGCTAAACTTAAACTGAGAGCCGAACAAGATTTGAAGCTGTCGCAGGCCGGTGACCGGTGGAGGTGTCATGGTACTTAGCTCGTACAGCTCTTTCAGAACCTTCCGCTCTGCATTGCGCCTGCGGATGGCTTCCCGCAGTTTCTCATCGGTGATGGTAACCTGGAAATCCTTTTCCACCCGCTCTTTAAGCCGCACAAGCTCCGCATACCAGAGCGCTTTTGCCTGGGGCGTGTCCTGCCGTTTGGGCAGTTCTAAGATATGAACGTTTTTTATCTGCCCCAGCAGCTCGTACATCTTTACTTTACCGTCACAGGTGGTTTCTCCTACCACAAGGTCGGAGAAATACATATAAGGACATTTATCCGTGATGGCAAAGCCGTAACTGGATTTAATCAGTGGACATAAGTTGCCCGGAAGGACTTTCTCCGCCTCCGGTATGGTCTCGTCACTGGTGGCACAAAGCCCTACGCTGACCAGATCGGCAGCCATAAAAATTTCCAGAGGAGTATAAGTACAGAACTGCCCGACCACCCCCTTTCCACTATCCTTGATTTTCTTCATTGTCAGAAATCCATTCTGCCTTGCCTGAGCAAAGCTGTCAAATATCTGCGGTAATTCTGTTTTGATCTCCACCATACTCTTTCTCCATTCGTTCATACCATATTTTATTTTCTCACCGGAGAAATTGTTATGGCTCCGGCGATACTGTTTTAAGTATAAGGGCGGGGTAGTTTTACCGTCAAGTTCTTTTCCAGCAGTACAAACACCTGCTCCCAAATGAGGGGAGGAAACTTTCTCCAACAAGATGGAGGAAAAGAGAGAAGTCATTTCTAAAGGATAGAAAAAACAGCCGGACTTTGTTATACTGATGACAGATTTAATTGATAAATACGGAATCAGGCGGTGCTTGTTTGTGTAGCGGCCTCATGGTGCCACTACGAACAAAGTGAGCCATTTGCCCGTGTATGCAGCATTTTACTGAACTTCGGGATAGATAAAATAATCTCCATAACGCAATAAGGCCGCCCTGCTGATTTTCTGTCAGCAGGGCGGCTTTCTGTCATCCCAAAATCATACTGTGGGAAACAATCTTTTCTTCCTAAAACTGCACATATCCCTTAATTGGCTGAGCCGGAACCACAGATTCCGCATACAATACAGGGCCTTCTCCTTCATAATCCTTCCAGAATTCATATGCAATCTTTGCCTTTACACGTACCCATTGCTTTGTTTCCAGCTCCTTGGCTTCCCTTGCCTTTGTGACAAAGCCCAAAAAGGTCATATCATCCTCGCAGCAGGTCATTGCCATACGTCCGGGTACAAAATAATTTTTCGGAAAATCGGGAGTCTTTAAAACCATAGCAGTAAACTCCACGGTCTTTCCTTCATAACGGTCCCGTCTTTCCATACAATCAATATACCAGATTCCATAGGCTTCCGGTGAAATGCTCACCACGTCTGCACTCATATCATAGGGAAGATCTTCCTCCGGGATCTCATTGATCTCTCCCTCGGAATCTTCAAATACAATCTCTCCCTTAGGGCACATAGCCTTAAGGGTCCGACGGTAACCGGATAAGTCTTCTATTCCGTCGCAGCGGTTGCAAATGACCATCTCCGAATTACGGACCATGGAATACAGCAAAGGTTTCATATTGGCTGAGTACAAATCAAAGGTGGACATATCGATCAGGGTGATCTGCTGATAGATTCTCCAATCATCGGGAAGCTTCAGGTCATCTAAGTTCCACATTCCATTCCACTCGATCAAAACCCGTTCCGGATTATAAAGCAGTTCCAGCTCTAAAAGCCTGTCCGGGTTCAGTTCCTCTATACTCTCTATAAATATACCTGCTGTCTTGGTGCGCTTTAACAGGGACTGGTCATATTCGCTTTCACCGTCTTCACAAACAATCAGCAGCGTTTTCTCATCAGATTGAAAATAATCCTGCTCCATGGTGAACTGAAGGAACTGGGTCTTTCCGGACTCCAAAAATCCATTTATAAGGAATACCGGCATAAAGTCGTCTTCCATTGTATCCGTGTTGCTCATAGTTTCCTCTTTCCTACCCTTTTTCTCAGGGATATAGGTATCCCTGTAAGGGGTCCCTTCATTCTGCTTATTTTCCAAAGGACTTCTGAAGTTCCTCTTCCTTTAAATTCGCTCCGATCACACAAACCTTGCCGGTATATTCCGGTGCTCCGTTTCGGATCTCATATTGCTCCGGAACCAGATCAAAGTAAAGCCATGTACCCTTTTCCTCACCTGGAATCATGCCCTTGGCACGGAGTACATCTCCAAATTCATCTCCATAAGCCAGCTCATCAAGAATTTTGTCCAGCTCTTCTTTGCTCATAGGAGCTACATTCTCAAGACCCCAGCTGCTGAATACTTCATCCGCATGATGGTCATGATCGTGGCCACAGCCGCATTCTTCTCCATGGTCATGGTGATGACCGCCACAGCCGCACTCTTCTTCTCCATGGTCATGGTGGTGGCCTCCGCAGCCGCACTCTTTTTCCTCATGGTCATGATGATGGTGGCCGCCACAGCCGCACTCCTCTTCTTCATGGTCATGATGGTGGCCGCCACAGCCACACTCTTCTTTCTCATGGTCATGATGGTGGCCTCCACAGCCGCACTCTTCTTTCTCATGGTCATGATGGTGACCTCCGCAGCCGCATGCTTCCACATGATCGTGATGGTGGTCATGACCGCAGCCACAGCCCTCTTCATGATGATGGCGGTGTTCTCTCACTTCTTTCATCAAATCCTCTGCCATGGTATCCGGTTGTTCTATGATCTCCAAAAGCTGTTTACCGCTCAGTTCTTCACATGAAGTCGTCACAACAGAAGCCTTTGGATTCAGCTCCCGGATGATCTGGACTGCCTGATCCACCTTGTCGGAAGGAGCGATATCGGTACGGCTTAATACGATGGTTCCTGCATTCTCGATCTGGTTATTGAAGAACTCTCCGAAATTCTTTCTGTACATCCTGCATTTCTGCGCATCCACGATGGTGACGGCACTGTTTAAGGTCACTTCCACCTCAGAAGCCACATCAACAACCGCTTTCATGACATCGGATAATTTACCAACGCCTGACGGTTCAATGATCACACGGTCCGGATGATATTTTGTCAGCACCTCTTCAAGGGATTTACCGAAATCACCTACCAGGGAGCAGCAGATACAGCCGGAATTCATTTCCCGGATCTCGATCCCCGCATCCTTTAAAAAACCTCCGTCAATACCGATCTCACCAAATTCATTTTCAATCAGGACAACCTGCTCTCCGGCAATGGCTTCCTGCAGCAGTTTCTTAATAAAAGTCGTTTTTCCAGCTCCAAGAAAACCGGAAATAATATCAATTTTCGTCATATCAATAGGTACCTCTTTTCTTTCCAGAGTTTTACATGAAATTACATTTATTTATTGTGTCACAAACCTTAAACAAAGTCAAGCAGCGGCCCATGGGTTTTTCCAGCAGATATTGTTTAAAAATTATCAATTTTTACAAATTTCTGCATAAATATTTGCAATCCGGTTATTTTATGGTAGAATACATGTCAACTGCTTTGACAAAGGTCAAATGTGTGCACCATACTATTTAAAGGAGATTTTTATTATGGAAAAATGCGGCGTAAAAGAGTTCCTGAAAAGGAAAAACGTCACAATTACTGTCCAGACCTATCTCATTGATGCATTGGGTGCTATGGCATTTGGCCTTTTTGCGTCTCTTTTGATCGGAACCATATTCGGTACTCTGGGCCAGCAATTCAATCTCACTATTTTTAACGTGATCGCGGACTACGCAAAAGCTGCCACCGGAGCAGCCCTGGGCGTTGCCATTGCCTATGCCCTTCACGCCCCTGCCCTTGTCCTTTTTTCCGCAGCAACCGTGGGGATTGCCGGCAATGCTCTGGGGGGACCTGTAGGCGCTCTTGCTGCAACAGTGGTTGCCACGGAGCTTGGGAAGATCGTTTCAAAGGAAACACGGCTGGACATTCTGGTCACACCTGGAGTAACCATCATTTCCGGAGTCCTTATAGCACAATCCGTAGGACCGGGCGTGGCAGGCTTCATGAACTGGTTTGGCGTCCTTGTGAAAACAGCTACCGAATTGCAGCCACTTTTTATGGGAATCCTGGTATCCGCTCTCATCGGCATCGCCCTGACCCTGCCCATCAGCAGCGCTGCCATCTGCATCGCCTTATCCCTTGACGGCCTGGCAGGAGGTGCTGCCACAGCAGGCTGCTGTGCACAGATGATCGGCTTTGCCGTACTCTCCTTCCGGGAAAACGGAGTAGGCGGCCTTATGGCCCAGGGCCTTGGCACCAGTATGCTGCAAATGGGAAACATCGTAAAGAATCCAAAGATCTGGATCGCCCCCACCCTGGCTTCCATGATAACCGGTCCCATAGCAACCATGGTATTCCAGCTAAAAAACATACCGGCAGGCTCCGGCATGGGCACCTGCGGCCTGGTAGGCCCTATCGGAGTTTACACTGCAATGAAAGGCGGTACATTCATGTGGCTTGGAATCCTGATGGTCTGCTTCATCCTCCCTGCCCTTCTCACTCTGCTCTTTGGTGAAATACTTAGAAAAATCGGCTGGATTAAATTCGGAGACTTAAAATTGGATTTAAAATAATAGAAAAGGCGGAAGGAGGATGCCCTAAAACATAGGGGCATCCTCCTTCCGCCTTTTCCTCTTTATAATTCCTTCTTTTCCTCATCCGCATTTCCAAAGACGGATTGACCGCAGCCTCCGCTGCAATGGCTGCAGCACCCGCCGCAATGTCCGCAGCCGCTTTTCCCCTTATTTTTAATGAATTGTCTGATTGAAATACACACCAGCACCAAAATGACAAGGGCTGCTAAAACCGTTGAACCATTAGAAGCTAACCATGCAGGCATATCAAACCTCCTATTGCTTCCTTACTTTAGTTCCTTTAATATATGCTCAATATGCTCTCTTTTTCCAATTACCATCAAATGCTCCTGAGCCTGAATCACATAATCTGCCGGCGGCATGAGTTGGGCCCTGCCTTCCCGCTTGATTCCAAGGACACTGATATGATACCGGTTTCTGATATCCATTTCCCTTATGGTCTTATGAACCCATTCCGGAAGAGGAGGAATCTCATAAATAGAATATTCCGGTGTCAGCTCAATATAATCAAACACATGATCCGTGCTGTAGCGGACAGACAGCTTTTCTGCAATGTCCCTGTCCGGATAAATGACCTCATCCGCGCCGTTTCTCAGCAGGAATTTGGCATGAATATCACGGTTTGCCTTGCTGATGACTCTCCTGCCCCCCAGCTCCTTGACCAGGCTTGTGATCTCCAGACTGCTCTGGAAATTCGTTCCGATGCATACAAAGCACAGATCGAAATTGGCTATTCCCAGGCTTTTTAAGACCGTTTCATTGGTGCAGTCACCGATCTTTGCGCTGGTCACATAAGGAAGCAGGTCTTCCAGACACTCTTCTTTCTGGTCCACGATCATGACATCGTTTCCAAGTCTTGCCATATTAAGACACAGATGATGGCCAAACCGGCCAAGTCCAATAATTAATATTGATTTCATGATTTCACTCCTTTTCCTTTAACCTACATTGATGGTTTCCGCTACTTGTTCCACATGGGCTTTACGATGGCTCTGGGCAAATGCCAGGGCAAATGACAAGCTTCCGATCCTTCCGCTGTACATGAGGATAATGATAATTACCCGTGATACAGGATAAAGATCCCTGGTAATGCCTGTGGTCATTCCTACGGTTCCGATGGCTGATGCCGTTTCAAACAGGATATCCGAAAATCCCAGAGGCTGAATGGCCATAATGGCAAGAGCTGCGGAAAGAGCCAAAAACAGGTTGATTGTCAAAATAGCGCCTGCCCGCTTAATGACCGTCTCTTCCAGACGCCTTCCGAAAATATTGACCCCGTAGGTCTGCTTGATATTGGAATGTACGCACATAAGAAGGACAAAGATCGTCGTAGTCTTAATTCCTCCCGCCGTTGACCCGGGACTTCCTCCGATGAACATGAGGATTATGGTGAGCAGCTTGCTTCCATCGGTCAGCGCCGCTGTATCGGTGGTATTAAAACCGGCTGTTCTGGCTGTTACAGAACTGAACATGGACGTTAAAATCTGCCCGCTGGCATTCATCCCCACCAAAAGATTATTCCTTTCCAGCAGATAGAAAAGGAATCCGCCTCCAAAAACCAGAACCCCAGTGCTCACCAAAACCATTTTGGTATGCAGCATATATTTTTTAAAGTGAAGCTTGTTCTTATATATATCTTCCCATACGATAAAACCGATACCGCCTATGATGATCAAGGACATAATGACCAGATTCACCAGCCAGTCGTCATAATAGGAGACAAAGGAACTATAGGGCGCCTGATGTCCCATTAAATCAAATCCTGCATTGCAGAAGGCTGATATGGAGTGGAAAATGCCATAAAACATTCCTCGCCAGAACCCGTATTTGGGAATAAAACGAAGGGCCAGAAGGATGGCTCCTGTTCCTTCAAAGAGAACAGTTCCTTTTATGATCCCTTTTGCCAGCCTTACAACACCGCCGATCTGCAAGGTATTGACGCTTTCCTGCAAAAGCCCTCTCTCTTTTAATCCGATCTTCCGTCTGAGCACAATGGATATAAACACGCCCACCGTTACAAATCCAAGACCTCCGATCTGTATCATCGTCATAATCACCATTTGTCCAAACAAGGACCACTGGGTCCAGGTATCCCTGACAATCAGTCCTGTCACGCAGGAGGCGCTGGTAGCGGTAAACAGACAGCTTAAAAAATCTTCAGACTGCCCATCCCTGCTGGAAATCGGAAGCATCAAAAGAAGGGCTCCTGTCATGATCAGACAAAAAAATCCATAAGCAATAAACTGCGTCTGGCTTACGTGCCGTCTGGCGCGCTTTAATTGTTTTTCTTCCATGTTCATCTCACTGACTTTCCTCTTTTCCTGCGGTCCTGTGGCCCGCTTTTTTATCGGCCCGGCTCATTCTTACCCCATAGCCTGCAGCTGAGAAAACCAGAAATGCCGCCAAATTCACCATTACCACACTGGCTCCCGCCGGGGTGGAGTAACGGTAGGAGGCCATTATACCGATCACAAAACACACGACCGACAAAATCCCTGAACATATAACCACTCCCCGGAAGCTTTTAAACACACGCATGGAGGTAAGGGACGGAAAAATAATGAGGCTGGAAATCAGCATGGCTCCCATCATCCTCATTCCCAGAACAATGGTAACTGCGGTTAAAACCGCAATCAGAACATTGTACCAGGATACCCTCACTCCCGTTGCCCTTGCAAAGCTTTCGTCAAAGGTCACAGCAAAGATTTTATTATAGCAAATCAAAAACAGGCCCAGCACAAGAAAGGACAGGATCACGCTTAAACGGACATCCTCTTTGCTCATGGCCAGTATACTTCCAAACATATAGCTGCTCACATCCGTTGTCATTCCTGTTGTCATGGAGGTGATGATAATGCCTGCTGCCAGGGCAACGGCAGATATCATGGCAATGGCTGCGTCACTTTTTATCTTTCCATTCTCTGTGATGCGCAGAAGGAAAAATGCGGCCACCACCACCACCGGCACAGATATCCTTAAAGGGGACCAGCCAAAGGCCACCGCAAAGGACAGGGCTCCAAAGGAGACATGAGACAGTCCGTCACCAATCATGGAATACCGTTTCAGCACCAGGCTGACGCCTAATAAGGATGCGCATAAGGAAACCAGGATTCCTCCTGCCAGGGCCCTTACCAGAAACGGATAGGACAGCATTTCACCGATTATTCCCATCTTTACGCACCTCCTGTATCAATAAATCCTGCATTGCTTTTTAAATACTCCTCAGTGGGTCCGTAAAACAGGACCTCCCGTTTTAAATGAAGGATCTTATCCGCCTGCTTCACTACATTGGCGATATCATGGGATACCATCAGAATGGCAACCCCTTCCTCACGGTTCAATTTGCGGATTATCTCATAAAATTCCGTTATAGCAGAGGGGTCAAGACCTGTGATAGGCTCATCCATGATCAGAAGCTTATCAGTGGCGCAGAGAGCCCTTGCAATCAGGGTTCTCTGCTGCTGGCCCCCTGACAGCTCCCGGTAGCATTTTCCGGCAAGGGCTTTAATTCCCAGCCGTTCCATATTTTGAACCGCAAGCCTTTTTTCCATCCCTGAATAAAAGGGCCAGATTCCTCTGCGGCTTAAACAGCCGGATAAGACCACTTCATAAACCGTTGCCGGGAAATCCTTCTGGGCTGCAGTCTGCTGAGGCAAATAGCCGATCCCGCTTTTTTTTAATTCATCAGACACGGATATAACACCGTTCGTAGGCTTTAACAGCCCTAAAAGCCCCTTCATCAAAGTGCTCTTTCCGGAACCGTTCTCTCCCACGATGCAGACATACTCCCCTGGATTAACGTCCATAGTCACATCCACCACAGCATCCTGGTTCTCATATCCAAAATCCACATGACTGCATTGTATTAATGGGCTCATTCATCCAATCCTCTTGTTAAATTAATCACATTCTGCTCCATAAGATCAAGATAAGTAATACCGCTGTCAAACTCCCGCCTTGAAACATTGTGGCAGGAATGAAGCAAAAGGGGTTCTGCCCCTGTCTCTTCTGCAATGATCTCAGACACCCGGTGGCTGGAAAGCTCCAGGTAATAGATCACCGGAATCTGTTCTAAGCGCATTTTATCGATAAGATAGGCAATGGTTCTGGCACTTGGTTCCGTATCCGTGCTGCAGCCGGAAAACGCTGCCCGGTAGGACAGGCCATATTCATCCGCCAGATAACGGAAAGGAAATTTATCTCCCACAACGATCATATCCCGTTTTTTATTCTCTGCCACCCTGCAAAACTCTCCGTCAAGCTTTTTAAGCTTATCAAGGTAGGCCTTTGCTCTCTCTTCATAATAACTCCGGTTTTCAGGATCCTTTTCCGTAAGGGTATCCCGGATGGCCTCCACCAGAGTCATGGCATTTACAGGGGACGTCCAGATATGCTCATCGTATTCTATCTCCCCGTCATGGTCATCCCCGTCTTCCTGGTGCAGGTGCTCTTCCTCTTCCATCCCTTCCACCAGTTCTTCCTGTACCGTATTTACATAGTCCATTCCCGTAATAACGGTAATGGAACCGGAATCAACCGCATTAAGAACCTGGGATAGCCAGTGTTCCAGGGCTCCCCCGTTGCATATTAAAACATCTGCCTCCCGGATGATCTGTACATCTGCAGGAGTTGGCTCAAACGAGTGACTGTCCATTCCTGCCGGAACTACCATGGTCAGCTCGACTTTGTCACCGGCTACTTGTCTTGTAAAATCATAGTATGGAAACAGGGTCGTCACGACCTTGAGCTTATGCTCTCCCGTATCAGAGGGCCTGTCATTTCTGCTGCATCCCCATAAGGCCACGGCTGCAAAAGGAATGGCCAGGCATAAAAACAGGAGTTTTTTTAAGCTGTTTTTATTCATTTTTCATCTCCTATCTGATTCCATTTGCATAGTATAGCACATTTTAAACGGAAGGAAAAGGACAGTTTTTTATTTGAACAGGAAAAGGCCTGTAAAAGACATAAGAGGAGAAACTACCCTCTGCCCTTTACAGGCCAAACACCCTTTTAACCCTTATTTTTTATCCGAAGCTCGATCTGTCTGCTGATCTCCTTTACCGTATCGGAAGGCTCATAGTTTTCTTCATCAAACAAAAACTGGTGAAGCCTTATTACGTTTGACTCCAGAGTCACAGGAACAACACAGTCTCTTTTTCCGATCATCACATCCTTAAGCTTTGACGGAAAGCCTTCCGTTTCAGTCAGATGAAACCTTTTTACATTTTTCATCAGGGGAAGCATATCCTTCATACCGATGCTGGTGGATATCTGGGGAAGCACAGCGGTAACTACCTTCGTTAAGGTTGCCGCATCCGCTTCCCTGGCCTTATTAAGTGCCAGGTCCACCACCTCTCTCTGCCGCTCGGTACGCTTAAAATCCGTATCCATTTTCCTGAGCCTTGCATAGGCAACTGCCTGGACCCCATCTAAGTGGTTAATGCCTTCCTGCTTTAAATGATGGGAGCCTACACCTGTAGATTCCACAGTTTCCGTGATAAAGCCATTAATCACCCGGAATTCTTCATGGCTGATATCCACATCGATCCCGCCCAGAAGATTGATGGCATCAGCAACAGCCTTCCAGCTAAATGATGCATAATCATCAATGCTTAAATCCAAATTCTCCCTTAAAGCTTCAATGGCCTGTATATGGCCTCCTTTAAAATATGCCTCATTGATCTTATCATACCGCTCCTTATCATCGATCCTTAAATAAGTATCCCGGTAAACAGAAACCAGACGGATTTCTCCTGTACCAAGATCTACATTAAGGATCATCTGCATATCCGACCTGGTACCCTTTCCCAGAGTTCCTTCCCTGGAATCCACGCCAAACACCGCCACGGTCCAGTAGCCCTCCATTTTTTCCTGGGTCTCAATGCTTATATTCGGATTTTGCATCTGAGGTATCTGAATATTTGGTACCCTCTGGGGCATATGCATGATGTTCCAGGTATATCCCAGCATAGTCCCTATTAACGCAGCCCAGACAGCCGCTATCATAATCAATCCCCATTTTAAGTGATTCGCCATAGTTCCTCCCACTTTGCCAAATAAAAAAAGAAGAGATACTTTTACATATCTCTCCTTAATTTCCCATTATTTTTAAATTTTATTCAAAAACATGCTTAATCTCATCGGGATGTCCAATCATGTATCTGGGATGAAATGCTTCTAACTCCGCCCGGTCACGAAAGCCCCAGGTTACGGCCACTGTATCCATTCCGGCATGAATGCCTGTCCTCATATCCGTATTGGTATCTCCAAAATAAAGGCATTCCGAAGGCTTTGCGTGAAAGTGCTCTGCTGTCATAAAGGCTCCCGAGGGATCAGGCTTGCATTTGACCCCATTGCCCTCTCCGGTAATTAAATCAAAAAATCCCTTGCCGTAAACAGCTTCCACGCATTCAACGGCCCGTTCATGGCCTTTGTTGGTAAGTACCCCGATCTTGATTCCCTTATCTTTAAGAAACTTCAAAAGCTCTGGCATCCCTTCGTATGGCTCCACCTTGTAAAGGCAGTTTTTCTCAAAGGTATCCTCATAAAATGCAAGGGCTTCCTCATAATGGGTCAGTTTCTCATCTCCCGAATAAATAAGGGCCCGTTCAACCAGCTTTTTAAATCCATCGCCTACAAATTTTTTGGTGTGATCCACATCAACCGGCCCATATCCAAAATGCTCCATGGTCAGGCTGATGCTGTAAGCCAGGGAATGAATGGTATCAATAATGGTACCGTCCAGATCAAATATACAGCATTTATACATCGTTTTCTCCTTCCTGTTATCCTTACTGCTTAACCCCTTTCTTTGACGATTCAATCCTGCTTCTTAAGATTATAAAACATAACCGGAAAAAAATCCACCCATTTCCAGAATGCAGCAAAGCGCCCCAGCCGCAATGCCGGGGCGCCTTAAATACCTTATTCTGTTTCCAGATTCTTCTTTAACGCTGCTAATATAAGGCAGCCTGCAGCAGAACCAACGATAATGGCTATCAGGTATCCAAAAGGATTTCCAATGGTAGGAAGGACAAAGATACCTCCATGAGGCGCCCGAAGGGTACAGCCAAGAGCCATGGAAAGACCGCCTGCTACTGCAGAACCTATGATACAGGAAGGAATTACACGGATCGGGTCAGCGGCTGCAAAGGGAATGGCTCCCTCAGAAATAAAGGACAATCCCATAATATAGTTGACCAGGCCTGACTGGCGCTCTTTTTCCGTAAATTTCTTTTTAAAAAATGTGGTGCAGAGAGCAACAGCAATAGGCGGAACCATACCACCGGCCATAACAGCCGCCATAATATCAAAATTGCCTTCCGCCAACTGTGCCGTACCAAACACATAAGCAGCCTTATTCACAGGACCGCCCATATCCACGGACATCATGCCGCCGACCACAGCGCCCAGAATGATCTTGCTGGTACCGCCCATACCGTTTAACAGGCCCGTAATTCCATCGTTAATAGCGCCGATAAAAGGATTGATAAAGGTGGTTACCACGGCGACTAGTAAAATACCGATGAGCGGATATAAAAGAACAGGTTTGATTCCTTCCAGGGACTTTGGAAGCTTGCTGAATGCCTTTTTTAGCATGATCACAATGTACCCGCCGATAAAACCGGCTAACAAAGCTCCAAGAAAGCCTGAGTTCACGCTTCCCCCTGCCGGGTTTGCAAAGGTGGCGCCCATTTTAGCAATAAGCCCGCCGACAAATCCCACAGCCAGGCCGGGACGGTCTGCAATGCTCATAGCAATGTATCCTGCCAGAACAGGAAGCATCATTCCAAATGCCTGCTCTCCAATGGTCTTTAAGTAAGCAGCCAAAGGAGTGTTCTTACCAAAATTAGAAGGATCAATGGAATAATCGTCAAACAGGAAGGCCAGAGCAATTAAAATACCGCCGCCAATAACAAACGGAAGCATGTGGGAAACGCCGTTCATCAAATGCTTATAGATGGAGCGGCCCACATGTTCCTGTTCCCTTTCCTCTGATGAGGAAGCAGACCCGGAATGATGATAAACAGGAGTCTCTTTGCTGACCGCCTTTTTGATCAGCTCTTCTCCCTTTTGGATGCCTTCCGTTACAGTGGCCATAACCACCCGCTTTCCGTCAAAACGGGCCATATCCACCTTCTTATCCGCAGCTATGATGATTCCGTCCGCTGCTGCAATCTCAGCCTTTGTCAGGACATTGCCGGCGCCTTCTGCTCCGTTGGTCTCCGCCTTAAGCGCTATTCCCAGCTTCTTCCCCTGCTGTTCCAAGTTCTCAGCCGCCATAAAGGTGTGGGCAATTCCCGTAGGACATGCAGTCACTGCCAAAACCTGATATCCGGTGGGGGCCTTTGCCCCAGGTTCTGTTTTTTCTTCTTTCTTTTGATACCGTTCTGATTCCTTATCGTCAATAAGACGTAAAAATTCTTCCTTTGATTGGGCTTTCATTAAATCGTTCTTAAAATCCGGGTCCATGAGAAGAGTGGAAAGCCTGGATAATGCCTCCAGGTGAACATCCGCTTCTCCTTCCGGTGCTGCGATCATGAAGATCAAATGGGCAAGGGAGCCGTCAAAAGCTTCATAATCCACGCCCCCCGGCACTACCATGGCGGAAAGGCCCGGCTCCTTTACTGCCGCTACCTTTGCATGGGGAATGGCGATTCCGTCACCTACTGCCGTACTCCCCAGGGCTTCCCTTGCCAGAATCCCTTCCTTGTATCCGGCCTTATCCTTAAGCCTTCCGCCGGCTTCCATTAAGCCCACCAGCCTGTCAATAGCCTCTTCCTTGCCGGAAACCTTTACTCCCAGTTCAATGCTTTCCTTTTTCAGCAATTCTGTAATTCTCATCAAAACCCCTCCTTTGATAATTCTTCATACAGTCTCATAATGTCTTCCCTGCCTGCAAGTCCCTCTGAAAAGGCACTGGCACTTCCCGCTGCACTTCCCAAGCGCAGGGCGTGCTTATAGCTGCCGTTTTCTAAGTAACCTGCAATAAATCCGGCCACCATGGAATCTCCTGCTCCCACAGAATTCTTCACTGTTCCCTTTGGCACTCCCATCCGGAACACGTCCCCTTCTTCCGTAATCAGGATGGCTCCGTCTCCTGCCATGGAAATCAGTACATTTCCGGCGCCTTTTTCCTGAAGGCGCTTTCCATAGCAGATGATCTCCTCCGGGCCATGAAGGGTTACGCCAAACATCTCGCCCAACTCATGATTATTTGGCTTAATGAGAAAGGGATGGTAAGGAAGTACATTAATAAGCAAATCCTTTGTTGCATCCACCACGATACGGACTCCCCTTCCGTCCAGAGACTTCATGATCCGCTCATAGATGTCATCGTCAATGGATTTGGGAATGCTGCCGGATAAGACCAGCACATCTCCGGCCGTCAGACGGTCCAGCTTTTCAAAAAGCTGCTTTACGTCTTTTCCGGTAATTTCAGGACCCATGCCGTTGATCTCTGTCTCTTCCTGGGATTTAAGCTTCACATTGATCCTGGACAGCCCCTTTTCAACCCGGATAAAATCCGACTGAAACCCAAGGCCCTTGACTCCCCGTTCAATTTCTTCTCCGGTAAACCCTGCCACAAAGCCCAGTGCGGTATTTCCATACCCCAAAGCCGATAAAACCGCAGATACGTTCAGTCCTTTTCCCCCATAATAGATGCTTTCCTGCTCAGTTCTATTGACTGCTCCAAGTGTGAAGTGATCTACCCTTACGACATAATCCAATGCCGGATTAAATGTTACGGTGTAAATCATATGTCACCTCTCCTTTTATCTATAAAATTTTATTTCTTCCCTCTCCTATAATATAATACGATTACTTTATTTCGTCAATAAGTTTATTCAAGAAATATTATTTCTTAATATTTTTCAGGATTTTGCACAACTTATCTCTGTCATCCGGAAGAAATAAACCTGCTTTTTATACTAATTGACTTTATAATATTTCCTGAACGAGTTTATAGTATTCATACCCAATACCTATATAAAAAGCAGGTTTACACAGTCATCATAATCCTGTGCAAACCTGCCGTCTATATACTCTCAATGAGATATTTTATTAAAAGACCTTTTTCTTTATTATAAATCTTGCAATCTGCTCTTTCAGTAACTGGGCCTGTGCCGATAATTCCTGACTGGTAGCAGCGCTTTCCTCAGCGATGGCCGCATTGGTCTGAACAACACTTGAAATCTGTTCAAGGCCCGTTGTAACTTCTTCTAAAGAGGAAGACTGCACCTCTGTTTTTTCTGAAATTTCAGCTATATCCGAAATAATTTCTCTGGCCCCCGTCACAACATTTCCAAGTGAAGCCGCTGCAATCTCAGCAAATTTAGCCCCCTCCTGTACGGAATGAAGAGAACTTTCAATTAAAACGGTAGTATTCTTAGCTGCTTCTGCACTCTTTGACGCAAGATTTCTCACTTCATCCGCAACAACTGCGAATCCTTTTCCTGCTTCTCCGGCCCTGGCAGCTTCAACCGCTGCATTAAGAGCCAGTATATTAGTCTGGAATGCAATATCTTCAATCGTCTTTATGATATTTCCGATCTGGCTGGAGGTTTCAGTGATATCACCTATGGACTTAAGAAGTTCATTCATCTGTTTATTACTGTTTACCAACTCTGTTCCAACGCTCTCAGCCTTATTATTGGCATTATTGGCGTACATTGCACTTTCCTTGACCTGATTGGTGATCTCCATGATCTTGGCAGAAAGTTCTTCTACTGAACTTGCCTGTTCAATTGACCCCTGGCTCAGGGACTGGGAACCGTCAGAAAACTGTTCTGCACCGGTTGCCACCTGTTCAGCCGCTACTCTCATTTCGCTGAAGGTATCATTTAGCGAATCTAAAATACGGCATAAATCAAGCTTGATTTTATTAAAATCTCCTATAAAGTCCCTTTCAATTGAAATATTCAGATTGCCTGAAGCCACATTTTCAAGCA